>JAKITT010000006.1 GCA_021647945.1 Candidatus Polarisedimenticolaceae bacterium | reverse complement strand
TTATCTAGCCAATTACTTAGGTTGGAGGCGGCTCATTGATCATGCAAAAACTTCCTTAACACCACAGGCTTTTTTATTTGCTGCGTTGGGTGTCAGTAGTGACCAACAATTAACGATGACATAGCCTAAATAATTCAACAGGGGGGTATCCACTCCAGACACTTTATGCTCGTGTAGGGTCGCATTTATGCGACCAGCCGAACGTGCAAACGTGCAGATGAATGTGCACCTACAGCCATATTAGGCCAATGGAGTGGATACCCCTTTAATCCAAAACAAATCAGATCACTTTGCTGTGAAAGTTAACGGGACAGCAGTGATATCTGATCCAGATTTAGCCCAATATTCCTTGAGCTAAAAGGCATTCAAAAGGCGTACAACCGTTGCATTTAAGTTAGATTTCGTTATGCTTTTATGCGTTGAATCCATCTCTACCACAATCACCAAATAACGAAGGAGATCTAGATGAAAATTAAAGCTATTGCATTGGGGGCCACCTGCCTGCTCACACTGGCAGCCTGCGGAGATGGTTCACACGCTCACTGGGGTTACTCTGGTAGCACAGGCCCTGACAAGTGGGGCAAAATCGCACCCTCTTACAAGATCTGTGGCACTGGCCGCAACCAGTCTCCAATCGATATCACCACAGGTATTAGAGCCGCCCTTGAGCCAATCACTTTCAACTATGAAGCAGGTACCACTGCAATCCTTAACAATGGTCACACCATTCAGGTCAACTACGAAGCAGGTAACAGCATCGTACTCAACGGTCACGAATATGAGCTAAAGCAGTTCCATTTCCATGCACCAAGTGAAAACCACATCGATGGCAAGTCCTATCCTCTGGAAGCGCACTTTGTACATGCCGACAAAGATGGCCACCTGGCTGTTGTAGGTGTGATGCTAGCTGAAAGTGGTAGCAACGCCGTGATTGGTAAGCTTTGGGAGCATATGCCTGCCAATGCGGGTGACAAAAATGAACTGCCATGGAAAATTGATGGTGAGCTACTGCTGCCCAATGATCGCAGCTACTACCGTTTCAATGGTTCACTGACCACTCCACCCTGTTCAGAGGGTGTTACTTGGTTGGTCATGAAGACCCCTGTGGCCATCTCATCGGCTCAGTTAGAGGCCTTTACCACCGTTATGGGTGAAGATAACAACCGCCCACTTCAAGCCATTAATGCTCGTCCAATATTGATGTAATTTTGAAGAGATAAGTGACACAAAACCCCGGCCGATGTTGCATCGACCGGGGTTTTTTCGTTTTGCTATATAACTATTATTTTGTTGCTTGTTAGGTTGTTCAACTATCTGTGCTCTCTTTATCGATATGTAGAACCAGATGGTAATGATTTGACATGATGGCATAGGCGGCGTGGTCAATGGCAAAGACTCCGGCTAACTCAAACAGACGGCCCTAAATCCATTCACGACGATGTTTGAAATTCTTACCAGAGAATTGATCTTCACCACAGAGGAAGACGCGCGAACACAGCGGGAGACGCAGTGGTAGTAGTAGAGAGGGGGGGTAGCTTCTATTGAGATCAGGGCTTTCTTTGGCTTGGGCATGATATCGAGTAGAGATTTGTAGAGCGCCAAATAGTGACTATCGTTGCAACGATAGGATGGGTGTCCTTCTAAGCTCCCAGCTGACTATCCCTAGTCAAGTTACCAAGCTAATATGCACAGGGCGAACCATCTACACTGGTAACTCCATACAATATCTACACCGAACTGGGCAGCAGAGAGGAAATAAGAGAAGCCACATACCGCGAGCTTTTCCGTTATCAGCTTGATCCAGGAATGATCGATGAGACTCGTACGACAACAAATGGTAATTTTGTCTTGGGAAGCCCACATTTCAAGGATCAAGTTGCTGCTGTATTAGGGAGGCGAGTAACGCCTGGTAGGTCTGGGCGACCATATAAAGACAAAGGAATGCCAAATCTGTTTGATGGGTAGTGGATAAAACCGTGGTCTGACCCGAATGCCGCTAACTTAAGGGTGTTTAGCAACATATTTACTCCTATGTTTTATCTCTTTCATTGAATGTCGTGGAGCCGTTAATAATTGGAATGGTTTAGGCCTTCGCTTTACCGCTCTTGGCTCACGTCTTCCTGGTCGATACGAGATAATCTTCTCCACTATCGCGTCATATAACTGTCCTATCAAACGGTTCCGTTCTTGATGATCTAATTTTGCTTGATTTAGGTGAGGCTCCCACTGTCGTAAAGCCTGTAGAGCGCCTTTAAAACTGACTCTTCGGACAGCTACACCTCTTTTCTCAGCAGACTCAAGCATGAGTCTGCGAATGCAATTATAAACAATCAGGTTCATCCTTATTGCCTCAATTTTCCCTTCGTTTTACCATGCTAAACACCCTTAAGTTAGCGGCATTCTGGTCTGTCCCGAATGCCGCTAACTTAAGCCCTTTTAGCATCAAACCTTCTTCGGCAGATCTCTAGTAAAATAAGGGCTAAGCTATTGATAGGCCAAGTGATAAGACTCCTTAAGTTAGTGCCATTCTGGTCTGTCCCCTATTGTTTGTCCTAACTCTCAACCACTCGACGCTCAATTAGGTTAACGCGATAACGCCCACCATTCTCGTCTTCTACGATTAGCTCATTGCAATCGGCGCTAGGGTTGAGCTGGCGGATATAAAGCTCCTGAAGATCTCTCTCCATGTTCGCATTGTAGGGTGTATTGTAGACAAGGATGCGCCAAAGCAACTGATTGGTAGCTGGGTCAACTACTTGGAGATAACCACCATCCTGCTTCAGCCCGCGGCTAAGGCCATCCTGGACAGCCTCGTAACGAACACCACCAATGTAGACTGGAGCAACCTCTGGTGCCCCCTCCCTATCATCGGCCTTGCCAGCAGCTAGTGTCGTGTTGGAACACGAAACAGAGAACAGAGCTAAAAGCATCAATAGTGTTAAACCGAATGGTGCTTTACCCCATTTGTTAACGTAGTGCGGTAATTTTTTTAGTAGCAAGATCGAGTATGAATGAATGACCCTCTTCATTGCAGATCTCCAGTGTGTTTGGGAACTTTCCAAGACTGAGCGAGGTGATGTAGACCTCCTGGAGATCAGTCTCCCGAGCTGGATCATATACACACTGATAAACCTGTATAGTCCACAATAGCTCACCCGTATCAGGTGCACGAGCGCCAATAATCCCACCATCTTGATCTAATCCCAATGATCGACCATTGTTGATGGCGATGTAGTCGATCTTCTCCAGATGCACAGCTGGAACCTCGGCTGGGCCTATTCGGTCATCCATTTTCATATTTTTACTCTCTAGATGCTGTTACGTCCACGCCTTAAGTACCTCGTTTCGATCTGAGGCTGAAAGCTTACCGTTGATGTTCAGAGCGAAATAAGCCCAACTGTCGGCATTATCAATCGCCTTGGCATGGGGGAAACGGTCTCTGTCTGGTTTCAAGCCTGTAGAGTCTCGAGCATTATCTTTGGTTCTAACTTCGTGATGGCTAGCCTCATGGACGATGGTCTTGGCGCATTTCCATATCTGCCCTGAATTCCCCATTTCCATGAAAGCACCTTCCAGGTAAATGACAGGGAATTTTCCTTCACCACCAGGGAATACAGCGCCACGGGTGCGCTGGAATCTATCGTCATCCTTGCGGTAAGAGGGGTCACTAGTGAACAGCAGCGTACTGGCATTGCAGACATTCGTAATTTTCTTAAACCCTGCCAACAGTTTGGGTATAAATTGTTTGATCTGGTCGTCAGTGGTCTCTTGGTCTGCAAACCAGAGTCTGACCAAGGCCGTAGTGGTAGCATCCGGATTGGCAAGCTTAATCTCGACCTTCTGGGAACAAATCATCCCAACCTGCAACGCTTCGCACATGTGTCGCCTATCATTCATAGAATAGACTTCCTTGTTGTCATCAAGACTGAGAGTCACCGACGCCTTGCTGCCAGTAAGCTCTGAGAAGATCCATTTTGAATAGGCATGGGGCGGTGAATAGACCCAGACATCTTGCCCGCCCCGCTTATGAGCCCGATAAGTGTGCTTAAGCATCTTGAGTGCTGCTGCACGCTCCTGCCAACTCCCTATCGACGTTGTATTTTCAGCCGCAGCAACAATGACCTTTCCACTCTCAGCACCACTAGCTACTTCGATAAGCTTGCGGCGTAGTTTGCTAAGTCCACCAGCATGGGCCTTTGCTGGTCCATCTGGCGTCAGGATTGAGATAGGATGAACATTACTATCAAGAAACTTCTGCCACTCAGGTGCATACTCTTGACTACCAAAAATATCACGTGCCTTCTTGTAAACCATATCTGTATAGGAATCCAAAGCAATCTCCTGCGAACGAGAATCCTAACGGTGTCTCTATACTAGTCCTGTTACTATGAAAACTCTAGCGAAGCTCTGAATAAGTCCGGATTTTACTCCGGCCCCAGCCCCAGCCCCAGCACAACAGGTGCGATCTTTTGTTGAGATCTATCAAGCACACTCTTAAACTCTTCGCTTCGCTATGTAGGCGCCATCGCTCTGTTGATCCTGATGACTCCTGTCAAGATAGGATCACTTCAATGCGTAAGTCTGCTCTCTAAGCTGTTTCATCACCAACAGCGCATCTTCCGAAGAGAGTTTATCCGCCTGGATCGGCTGCCCAAACTTGACCACTACCTGTTGTGATACGGGCGTTAGCATCTCTCTGGCAACCAGAAAAGAGCGCAATGCACGCGGCAGAAGCAGGAATAACCAGCTCATTCGGCCGCTGATGTGACAGGGCAGCAAGGTGCTATTGGTTGTACGTGAGAAGTGAACCGCCCCTGTTTTCCAATGGTGATCCTGAATGCCTTGTGCGGTTAGTTTTGAAATACCACCGGCTGGAAAGAGAATCACAGCGTGGTCATCGCGTAATTCAACGGTGATTTTCTGACGTGCAGCGTCATTGAACTTGGAGTAGCTATCAACAGGGAGACAGAGTGAAGTAAGGTTGGGGATCAGTGCTGCACCAAATTTGTTGATCACCACCTTCACATCTTTACGCACTCTACCGAGAGCCTGCAACATAAAAAAGAGATCAGCAGCTCCTACCGGATGATTGGCAACTATAATTAGCCGACCTTTTTGGGGGATATGTTCAACACCTTGATACTCAACTTGATGTCCCGTCTGCTCTATCAACGAATCAACCAACTCAAAACCGTGTTGGTCACTCAAACCGGAAAGCAAACTATCGACCTGATCCAGAGCCATGATCTTTTTCAGTGTTCGCTCAAACCAAGGTTTGCGAAGCACCGTAGGCAGTCTCTGTGCAAAATAACTATCGACTAATGAATTCATACCTGAGAGTAAAACTCCATCCCTTCCATACGGCTTATCTGAGCAAGAACACAAATACAGCTGATTGAGTGGTAAAGGGGGAAAGCAATTAAAATTGCGCCATCTCCAGGACTGTTTTAGTTATTCTCTTCCCTACCATAAAATCATGCTCTTCGATTATTTTCAACCGCATTTTACCGACAGCTCAGCGCCTTGAATGAGAAGCAGACCGAACTGGACAGCTCCCTAAGGAACCTCTGAATAAGTCATGATTGGCTTTAGACCGGCTGAAATGATCCTGATTTGTCCTGAAAAGGTGGCTCTTCCGATAGCATGCCCTGTGACTGTGCGAGATCAAAGACACGCCTCATTCGTCCCCTATAATGCCCACCATGAATGAGATAACAGAAAACCCAAAACAGGCGGGCGTCTGGGCAGCGCTTAAATTGGTGTTAGATCCTGAGGTGGGTATCAGCATTGTTGACCTTGGCCTTATCTACAAGGTTGAGGTGATTGGCCAACGGGCGATGATTGAGATGACCATGACCTCTCCCAGCTGTCCACTCTCGGTCAATATTGTTGATGATGTGCGCCTGACGGTTCTGAAGGAGAATTATGACCTCTCAGGGGTGCAGGTTGATGTTGTCTGGGACCCGCCCTGGAGCCCAGAGCTGATGTCAGATGATGCCAAAAAAATGCTGCAAGGGTGATGTTGTGGATCTGAAAGCCAACTATCGACTCCCCCTGATGGCGATGGGCATGCTCTCCCTGATCACCGCGCTGTGGGGTGGTCTACAGCGTCTCGGTTGGGATCTACCGACACTGACCATCACACTACCTGCCAACCACGGCGCACTGATGGTGGGAGCCTTTCTTGGCACCGTCATCGGTCTTGAACGTGCTGTTGCACTGGGTCGCTTGTGGGGGTATCTCGGGCCGCTGCTGACCGGCTTGGGTGGCATTTTGATGATCACCGGTGCCGCACCACTGGTGGTGGCCCAACTGCTCATCTCCGCGGGTAGTTTGATGCTCTCTCTGGTTTTTATCGCCTTCATGCAGCGTCAGTTCCACTGGTTTCTGGTCATTATGGGGCTGGGGGCGCTCTCCTGGCTGGTCGGCAATCTGCTCTGGTTACAGGGTGGTGCCATCTATGAAATTGTCTGGTGGTGGATGGGGTATCTGCTGCTGACCATCGCGGGTGAACGCATGGAGCTGGGCCGCATGCTGTTTCTGTCGCCAACAAAACAGATGTTGATGCTTGCCTCTGTCACCATCGCCATTATTGGCATGATGCTAACGCTATTTGATGCCGATTCTGGAGCGCGTCTATTGGGCTTCAGTATGATTACCAGTGCGCTCTGGCTGGGGTGTTTTGATGTGGCCCGACGTACAGTGAAGCAGACGGGTTTACCACGATTTATCGCTATCAATTTGCTGGCGGGATACTTTTGGCTAGCGGTTTCTGGGCTATTGTTGATCACTTTTGGTGCTGATTTCAGTGGCCTGCGTTACGATGCAGTGTTACACGCCTTCTTTCTCGGTTTTGTCTTCTCCATGATCTTCGGTCATGCCCCGGTGATTTTTCCGGCAGTATTGGGTCGTGGCATGCTCTACCGCCCGGTCTTCTATATCCATGTGGGACTGCTGCATCTGGTGCTGTTGTTGCGGGTGGGTGGTGGATTAACCGATGCATTAATGCCACGCAATATTGGTGGCCTACTGAGTGCTATAACACTGATTATCTTTGTTCTGAATACGGTGCTGGCTATTCGTGCCCACGCACGTGCGGCAAAGTGATACTCTGCTAGCCCATTTAAATTAAAGGGGTATCCACTCCATTGGCCTAATATGGCTGTAGGTGCACATTCATGTGCACATTTACAGGTTCGGCTGGTCGCATAAATGCGACCCTACACGCGCATAAAGTGCCTGGAGTGGAAAAAGGCCCATGAAGTGGATACCCCCTTTTAAATTAAACTAAGTGTGAATAGGCGAAAAATGCGAGACGTTGAAGTGACTAAGGAGCCGGTTGAGCTCTATAAAATATTAAAGTTTGAAGGGCTGCTATCAAGTGGTGCTGAAGCAAAAGCCGCCATTGCTGATGGTCAGGTTTTGGTCAATGGCACGGTAGAGACTAGAAAGCGAAAAAAGATTGTCTCTGGTGATATTATAACGTTTGAGCAAGAGAGAATTCGTATACAACTGAGTCGTTAGTATTTTGTCGTTTATTCTGGATTCAACACCATTTATAAGGGAGTGATATTTATGGATAAATTCTGTCTCGATGCTTATAAACCAAAAGAGATTGCTGCTCGTATTGAGACGGTTTGTGTCAGCAAGAGCACCACAGATCCAATGCGTATCTTTGTGCTAGCGCTGCTGGCTGGTGCATTCATCGCTTTAGGTGCGCTTTTCTATACGGCAACGGTGCATGACTCGGTGGGTATGAATCCCGGTTTGTTGCGACTGGTCGGTGGCTTGGTTTTCTCGCTTGGCCTGATCCTGGTGATACTTGCCGGGGCTGAACTCTTTACCGGCAACAATCTGCTGGTTATCGCCTGCATAGATCGACGTATCACCCTGACTCAACTGCTGAAAAACTGGCTGATTGTCTATATCGGCAATTTTGTCGGTGCGCTTGGCGTGCTGCTGCTGGTCTACCTGAGTAACCACTGGCTGGGCAACGGTGGGTTGATCGGTGCAAAGGCGCTGATGATTGCCAATGCAAAGGTGAATCTGACCCCGATGGAGGCCTTCAGTCGGGGCATTTTGTGTAACATTTTGGTCTGTCTGGCCGTCTGGCTCTGCTTTGCAGGCCATACGGTGATGGATAAAATTGCTGCGATCATCTTTCCCATCACCGCCTTTGTTGCGTTGGGTTTCGAACACTCGGTGGCCAATATGTACTTCATTCCGGCGGGCATGTTGCTACAGCATCAAGGTGATGTGGTTGCTGTGGCACAGGGGCTTGCTCCAGGGTTGGATCTCTCCAACTTGGATCTGCAAGGTCTACTGCTCAATAACCTACTGCCGGTGACACTGGGCAATATCGTCGGTGGCAGTGTTTTTGTCGGTATTGTCTATTGGTTTATCTACGTTCGAAAGTGAATGTTAGTCGAGACATCAAACCCAGCGCACTTGATGGGAAGACTATCTAATAACGATGCTTTTAAGCCATAGTCACTAACCTAACCGCCCGCATAGCGGGGAGGCTTGAGGAAAGCCCCTAAAAGGGGCTATTAGTTACGTGCTCATGCTTAGGCAAAATAGCCTCCTAACCGGTTGAAAACAGATATAACCACAGAGAACACAGAGGGCACAGAGAATCTAAAATACTTTTCTTTTCTCTGTGTTCTCTGTGGTTTATTCTTGTTGGCAGTTGCTATGAGGCCACATGCTCACTAGAACGGCAGAGCCTTTTCGAGTCTCACCGGCGGAGCCGGTGGTTTACCTCAATTTGAATTATCGTCCCATTGACGCGCAAAATTAAGAGAGCAAAAAATGCTAAAGCCAGACCAGATTCCCGCCCACATTGGTGCTCGCAGAGCCTCCATGCCCATCAATAATGTGACGAAAGAGGGTAAAGCGCTCAAACATCCAGCGGCCAAAGCACCAAAAATCTTTGCGGATACCGGTACGATTGCTGAGATTCGTCCGTTGTGGGAGGCGGGTATTATTAATGGTGTCACCACCAATCCCACACTCATGAAGCGCGCTGGGGCCACCTCTTGGGGCATGGCGAAGGAGATGATGCAGGAGATCGTTTCGCTGATGGCACCTCATCCTGTCTCACTGGAGCTGACAGAGCTTGAGGCGGATAAGATGATCATCCAAGCGGAGGAGCTGGCCTCGTTTGGTGACAATGTGGTGATCAAGGTGCCAGTGGGTGGCTATGAGGCGGCCAACCCGAATTCGGATCGGCACACCGGTCTCAAGGTGCTGCATGCGCTTTGGCAACGGGATATCCAGACCAACGCCACACTGATCTTCAACACCACCCAGGCGCTCTTTGCTGCCCAAGCGGGTGCCTCTTATGTCTCACCCTTTCTGGGGAGATTGGCCGATTATATGTACAAGAATGATCAGGTTGAGATGCCTGCGGGCAATGCCCTCTACTATCTTGAGGACCACAAAGGGGGCAAAGAGAATAGCCGACAGCACAACACCGCCTATGTTGCCGCATCAGGAAACCGTATGGATGCGGGCATTCGTTTGATCCACGAGATTGCGGTGGTCTTTGCCAATTACGACATCACCACCGAGGTGCTGGCCGCCTCATTCCGTAACGGTGTGCAGATTCCCGAGTGCCTACTTTGTGGTGCCGATATTCTCACCATTCCTGCACCACTCCTGATGGGTGTGGCTGATCACCCCCTGACTGATGATGGCATGAAGGCCTTCATTGAGGACAGCAAGGCATTTGAGTCGTAGGATAGATACGTGGTTGCCCAAACCGTTATTGTGCTCGATTTTGAAACCACCGGTCTCTCACCGGCTCAAGGTGATCGTGCCATTGAGATCGGTGCGGTGCTAATTGAACAGGGGGTAATCACTGGTCGTTTCCAACGTTTGATGAATCCTGGGCGACGGATTGATCGGTTTATCGAGGAGTATACCGGTATCACCAATGCGATGGTGCGTGCTGCTGCGCCTTGTGCCGAGGTGATGGATGAGTTTGCCGATTTTATCGGTGATTATGACCTCGTGGCACACAACGCCTCATTTGATCAACGTTTTCTGGATGCTGAGTTGCAGGTTATCCAACGTCGCTATTCGGGCCAGTTTGCCTGCTCCATGCTGACCGCTCGGCGACTCTACCCGGCGGCGCGTAACCATAAGCTGGGAACATTGGTCGCCTATAAAAATCTACCTACGGATGGTACCTACCATCGGGCGTTGGCCGATGCCGAGATGACGGCACACCTTTGGTTGGCGATGTTGGCTGATATTAAAAAAAGTTACGCCGTGAGTGATCTCTCTTTTGCCATGATGCAGAAGTTGGGCAAAGTGCCTAAAGGCGCAGTAGAGCATTTTTTTAACCGGCAAAAGAGCGCATAGATTCACCATTATTAAGAGGTATGTAATGAACAAACAGATAGTATTGCTTGCTTTAACCGTGGCGCTCAGTGGTTGTAGTTGGGTCAAAGTGACTAAAGAGGGCGAGACAGTGCGCCTGATGCCATCGGCTGACGATGTTAGCAGCTGTAAGCAGCTCGGTACAACGACAACGAAGGTGCTCAGTAAGGTGCTACTAAAGCGGAATGAGGAGACGGTTGCTGCTGAACTGGCAACGCTTGCTCGGAATCAGGCAGCGAAGATGGGTGGTGACACTGTTGCACCAATCAGTGAGATTGTTGAGGGTGAGCGAACCTTTGGTATCTATCAGTGTGTTCAGCCCTAAGGCCTCCCTGATTACTAAGAAGGTCGTTGATATTACGACCTTCTTAGTAAGTCATGATTGTTTTAGGCCTGCCCAACTTTAAGCAGACTTAATCAGAGGTTCCCTAGCTTTTTGAGACCCGATAGATGAATAAATCCGATGTTCTTGAACAGATTCTCACTGCATTGCGAACTGACTTTGCCACGCTACAGAAGGCTGTTGAGGTGGCTAAAGAGAGTGCTACCAATAAGGAGAATATCGCCGAAAATAAATATGACACGCTGGGGCTGGAGGCCTCCTATCTGGCCCATGGGCAGGCCAAACGTGCGTTGGAGATTGAGCGTGCTCTACGTTCTTATGAGGCTATTCCTGCACATATGTTACAGCAGCCTTGTCAGGGGGTTGCTATCTCCTCACTGGTTGAGCTGGAGGATCAGAATGGAGCGCGTCGCTGGCTCTGGCTGGGTAATGAAGCGGGTGGTCTGAAATTTTCATTTGATGGCAAAGAGGGCATCATCGTCACACCTCAATCACCGTTAGGTGGCGCCTTGATGGGGCGTGAAGTAGGCGAGATATTTGACTTGCGTGTTGCTGATAGTTTGGTCGAGTATGAGGTTGTCACGCTTTGCTAAGGAGCCTCTGGTTAAGTCTGGTTGGAATTAGGCTGAGATGAAACCGTTCCGATTTGTTTCGAAGTGAGCCAGAATAGTCGCTCTATTGTAGCGATCTTCGGGATGAATCGGGGCGGTTTCGGCCAGTCTAAAGTAATCATGACTTGATCAGAGACTCCTTAAGAGTGGCGCTTCTCAATTGAAAAAACTCTACACCCATGAGAATCATCTCTTTGTCCACAATGCCAAACACTTTGTCGAAGAGGCGGGAATATGCTGCATTGTAAAAAATGCCTATCTGGCCGGTGGGGCAGGCGACCTTTCACCCTTTGATACTTGGCCTGAGTTATGGGTGGTCAATGAAGATGATTATGCCGCTGGGTTAGCCCTATTGAAAAAGGTGTTTGAAGCGCAGCAAGATGCAACGGATTGGGTCTGTAAACAATGCGGCGAGACGAATGGCTCCGCTTTTGAACTCTGTTGGAAATGTGGGGCTGATCTGTAGTGAGGTCAGCGGCTGGCTATGGCTCTCTTCCTGGATCGCTCTTCTATTTGGTGATTTTACAGCGCATATGACGCAGTCTGTTTGAGCTGCTGATCGGGTCAAAATCACTGTCACTGATGAGATTGTTGTAGTTGCCGAAAGCCGCTTGCCACCAGCCGTACTGGCTACATATAACATCGGTGGCAAGGCTCTTATTGAACTTTGCTTTCGCCCGAATCACCCCTTCACTGCTCTCAATTGAGAGCCACTCTCCCTCCTCAATAGCGTGCTCTGCTGCCGTTTGTGGGTTGAGCTCAACCAATGGTTCTGGCATGTGCTTACGTAGTGATGGCAACTGACGCTGTTGGCTATGACAGTAGCCAATCCACTTCGCTGAGATGAGCCGCAATGGGTAGTGGCTGCTCTCTCTATCACTCTCCTCAAATGTTGGGATGGGTGGATACCCACATGCTCGAAAAGTATCAGAGAATATCTCCAGTTTTTTGCTGAGTGTTGCAAAGTCTTGTTGTCGGTACTTTTGATAGCGGCACTCCAAGGACAGGGTAACGCCCTCTGGATGCGCCTTTAACTCCTCTACCGTTAGCCCTGTTGGCTCAATGAGGTGTTGCAGTGCACTATCAAGATCGCCCCCAAAGAACTCTTCACTCAGCCCCAATTGTTTAGCTAACCCAAAGACAATCCAGCTGTCGCTGCGTGATTCACCCCGTGGTGGAATCACAGCGGGCCGAAGCTGCACCAATGACTCTGCCTGTTGGGAGATCTGAAAGCCTGGGTAGAGTCCAGCACGTTCCCAGGGTGAGGCGACGGGCAGTACAATATCGGCGTGATCTGCGGTGGCGTTGAGGAATAGATCGGCATGCACATAGAATTCAAGTTGCTGTAGTGCCTTGCTGGCTGCGTTAGCATTCGGCTTGGTGAGTAGTGGATTGCCACCAAAGCTGATCAAAGCCTTGGTGGGGTAGGGTTGCTCACCCATGATGCTTTTATAGAGATCATAAGAGGATACCCAGCCCATGGTGCCAGGGCCGAGTGGCCGCGCTTCTACCCCCAGCCCTTTGGCTCGCTGCTGCTCTGATAGAAGGCCCAACCCCAATAGATTGGCAACGGGGGGCTTGGTGAAATAGCAGTTGCCGCCTGGTGCATCGATATACCCCGTCAAGGCGTAGAGCAGTGAAATAGCCCGCCCTGTTTGAGTCGCCTCACCCTGTTGGGCTGTCCCCGTCCAGGTGAAGTAACTCACGGGGCCTGACTCATGCAGCAGGCGGGCGGTATTGATAATCTGCTGCGCGGGGATGTCAGTCAGTGCCTCAGCACGGCTGGGGGTGTAGTGAGAACAGGCATCTGCGTAGTGCTGGAACGCTGTCTTGCAGCTCACTTTTCCCAGCGCCGTCTCGATATCAAACTCCCCCCATAGTGCGAGATCATCCCGGTTTGCTTGATACTGAGCGGCCGTAGGATCGTATACCACGACACGTTGATGCTGAGTATCCCAAGCCAAGTAACCACGCTTTGCATGGTCAGAACCGAGATCATTGGTAGTTAACAGTCGCTCTTGCTCCTTATGTACCAACAGCGGTCCATTGCTCCAATGGCGGATGAAAGCTTCATCAAACCAACGGTTGCTGATCAGCTGATGGGCAAGTGCCATCGCCAGTGGCCCATCAGCAGCGGGCCGTACCCGAAGCCACTCATCGGCACGTTTAGCCAGCCCCGCCTTACGCGGGTCAATTACAATAAGTTTGGCACCTCGTTTTACCGCGCTGTTTATCAACTCCGCCTGTGCCAGCCAGCTTGTTGCGGGGTTAAACCCCCATAACAGAATAGCGCCACTCCTCTCATAATCGGGCATGCCGATGGAGTTACCAAAGGTATGGTTAGGTGCAAAATCTTTATGCCAGTTGCAGTTCTCGGTCGCAAAAACAGTATTCGGGCTGCCAAAGGCATGTGCCAGCCGGTTGATCCAAACAAAGCTGTCTGAGATAGCGGTGCCACTGGGTGTTGTCACCCCAAAGGCGACTGCCTCTGACCCCAACTCGTTGCGGATCTTCTGTAATTTTTCTGCAATGGTTGTGAGTGCCTCATGCCAAGAGATCGGCTGCCAACCAGGATCAGCAGCCCCCTTAGCATGTGTTCGTTTCATAGGTGTAAGTAGCCGCTCAGAGCTATAGACCAGCTCAGGAGCCGCCCGACCTTTTATGCAGAGTGATTTGCCTGTTGGGTGTTCAGGGAAGGGCTCAACAGAGATCAATACTCCATTATTAACAACCGAAATGCAGCCGCAACGTGAAATACATAATGCACAATAACCAGGGATTCTCTCTTCCATGACCAGATTTTAGAGGTTAATGGCCTGCACTGCATTGTTGGGCTCTATATAGGTCTGTGTGGGTAAGCCATTTTAGCCAAAACCATTCAAAACACTACATCTTGTATTTTACCGGGACTGCCGAGTAAGGCTTCCATCACCTGTTGATCCACCTGAGCCTATAAGAGTAAAAATCCATGTTCTAAGAACGTGGTTTTGATTTCACCCTATAAGAGCGTATAGGTTGAGCCCCCTTAGAATGCCACCACTTTGCCGCCATTAATAAATTTCTAGTCTAAATCTAAGCCAATATTTCTCTCTATACGCTCTTGGTACTTTACATACTTGCGTATCATCTCAGCATCAACCGTTGGCTGAGGGTGTATAATTCCGGCGGATTATCTGCATCGCTACACCACTTGATGTTGCATTTTTAATCGGCAAATTTGCCCATACACTACTGCTCTCTCAAGAAGTGATCACTCAGTAGAAATGTCTGACTGAGAGACGACTTGGGATGATGTGTGGCAGAAGTTTTCTATGCTCAGCTGGATTGCTGAACTCACCATACCAAGGCTGCTGATCTATGAACCGTGATTTTCGAGAGATTATCTGCTGCGCTACTGGCGCGGTTGAGATATTCAAGATTGAGGAGATTCAATCGCTCTGGAGTGGTTATGGCGTGATTGAGCGTTACGGTCTACAGGGTGGTGATCGAGAGAGTGTGGTTGTCAAACATGTCCAACTGCCCGACCAAGCTAACCATCCACATGGTTGGAATAGTGATCTATCATACCAGCGAAAAATCCGATCCTACCAGGTGGAGACGGCGTGGTACCGCGATTGGGCAACCGCGTGTGATGAGCGTTGTCGCATTCCTCATTGTCTCGCTCTTGAATCATCAGATGAGCAATTTTTGATGGTGCTTGAGGATCTGGATGCGAGTGGTTTTCCGTTACGTAAAGATTCAGCTTCTATGATTGAGATGCGGGCTTGCCTGGCGTGGTTGGCAAATTTTCATGCCACCTTTATGGGTAGAAAGGCTGTGGGTCTTTGGCCAGTGGGCACCTATTGGCACCTGGATACACGCCCAGATGAGCTCAAGGTGTTGGCAGATATAAGACTCAAAGAGGCGGCAACTCAGATTGATCAAAAGCTGGCCGCAAGCCCCTATCAAACCCTTGTACATGGAGATGCCAAGCTGGCCAACTTCTGTTTCTCTGCGGATGGAGAGCAGGTGGCAGCGGTCGATTTTCAATATGTGGGCGGTGGCTGTGGCATGAAGGATGTGGCCTATTTTATCGGCAGCTGTCTCTATGAGGAGGATTGTGAGCGCTATGAGAGTGAGCTGTTGGCTTACTACTTTTCTCAGCTTAAAGTGGCGCTGGATAGATATCACTCGTTGATTGATTTTGCAGATATAGAGCGAGATTGGCGCATCTTATACCCCGTTGCTTGGACTGATTTTCATCGCTTTGTGAAAGGTTGGAGTCCTGGCCACTGGAAGATCCATGGTTATAGCGAACGCATGGCACGTGCTGTGGTTGCAGGGTTGGATTTAGAATAATGCAGCTCACGGCCAATGATCTAACACGACTCTCTTTGCTAGCAATCTCTGCTGCCAAGCAGGCGGGTGCATTAATATCTCAGTATGCCCAACAGCCCATCGCCGTAGAACGAAAAAAGGGGGGCGACCAGCTGGCCTCTCAGGTGGTGACGGAGGTGGACCATCTCAGTCAGGCGCTGATATTGGGTATTTTGCACCCCAGCTGTGAGAGCGATGAGTTGGCGCTGCTGACCGAAGAGTCTGCGGATGATAAGTTGCGTTTGGAGAGGGACTATTTTTGGTGCATCGACCCGCTTGATGGCACGCTGCCGTTTATTGAGTCGATGGCAGGCTATGCCGTCTCAATCGCTTTGGTATCACGTTCTGGCCAAGCATTGATCGGTGTAGTCTATGACCCTGTTAAAAACACACTTTATAGTGCAGTGAGTGGCCAGGGGGCCTTTCGTAACAATCAGCCCTGGGTTTTGACCTCGGCTGATGTGATGAAAGAGAGACCTTTAACGCTAATCTGTGACCGTAGCCTGGCGTTACAAAAGGGTTATCCCAAGATCATCAAGACGCTTGAGAAGATAGCCGCAGAGCAGGGGCTGGTTGGACTGAATATCATCAATCATGGCGGTGCGGTGATGAATGCCTGTTGGGTGATTGAAAACTTGCCAGCCTGTTATTTTAAACTGCCAAAACCCCAGGATGGTGGGGGCAGTCTGTGGGATTTTGCCGCCACCGCCTGCCTCTTCCATGAGCTGGGTGCCACGGCGTGTGATTTTCATGGACAAGCGCTGGATCTCAATCGGCCAGACGCTACCTTCATGAACCATCGTGGCGTTATCTATACCGCTGAGTCATCGCTGATGCGGCAGATTAGCGCCCTATAGAGAGCAATATTTTTCTGCAACAGGCCTCTAGTAACCTCACCTATCCTACTGACTCTCTCCATTCCACCGTTTCACTATCAATGCTAATGTGGCCGCCACTCCGTTCATCAAGGTAGTAGCAGATAATGTCCAGCCATCTTCAAACAGTGATCCAGCAGCAGTTGGAAAGCACCTTCTCTCCTCTCTCACTCGAACTCATTGATGAGAGCCATCTGCACGCTGGACATGGCGCAAAAGGTGGCCACTACAAACTGCATATTGTCGCCGATGCCTTTAGTGGCAAAAGCCTGCTTCAGCGTCATCGACTGGTCTACGATGCACTCAATGATCTGATGAATAGCGAGATCCATGCGTTGAGCATTCAAGCAAAAACTCCAAGTGAGATGGAACGATTGCCTTAGCTCATTGACCTCTGTTTAACGTGTTGGAAGAGGGGCAATGATCAGGACTCCTTCGGCAAAAAAATGCCACCATAGATTGCTCTATGGTGGCGGATGAGTGGTTTAGCAAGCGCTGATCAATCAAAGTTATGCACTGTTATCGCTCCGGCGTTAACGGTGACATTGCTGCTGCCAATAAAAATGATGGCATCATCGGTATCGACATCATCATCTGCCGCTTGGCAGGTAAAGGCGAGGGTGTAGACGCCTTGATCCAGAAAACCGAGTGTGTAGTCAAAGTCAGGGACAGTGGAGACGAGTGCCGTGGCGATTGGGTTTGGCTCATTCAGATCAATATCATCAGCGACTACATCAGCGCCACTGAAGGCGTAAACCGCATACGCCATGTCGTTGCAGTTGATATCTCCCCTCGATACACCTCCAACCAAGCCAGAGATATGCCCAACATTGCTGTTTTCAACAATCCGTAGGGT
Source organism: Candidatus Polarisedimenticolaceae bacterium (assembly GCA_021647945.1). Classification (GTDB taxonomy): domain Bacteria; phylum Pseudomonadota; class Gammaproteobacteria; order Chromatiales; family Chromatiaceae; genus JAKITT01. The sequence continues at coordinate 53,282 of JAKITT010000006.1, read as the reverse complement.
AGGTTTGAGTTTATAGGCTGAGCCACCATTGTTGGGTGCAATGACAGACTTGCGCAGGTCAAAATTGATGGTAAATGTGGCGGCCCCTCCAGTGCTGATGTCAAAACTCCGGTTGAGCTTGAGTCCTGTTTCGTTGCCACTCGGTACGTAGAGTGAATACTGCAAACCGTTGACCGTGATGTAGGAATCAAGCGTGTTTTCGCTGGCAATAATGTTCAGACGAAGCCAATTGTAGTGTCCGGCATCTAAAGTCTGGCCATTTAGCAGGGGTAAGCTGTTGGCTCCCTGAAGTTCCAATAGGTCGATAGTTTTAACCTCTGGGTCACCATTGACATCGATAAAATCGATCTCATTAAGCGGGGCCATTGGCAGGTTTTATGGTGACACTAGAGAAGGCGACCACAACCTTGCTGGCATTGTCGACAGGGGCATCGGTAATGTTGAGGCTCAACGTGCCACTACCGCCGGTGTTACTACTACTACCACCACATGCGGTGAGTAGAAGGGCGCTGATTAAGATGAAGTGAGTCTTGAGGTTCATAATGGTTTCCTAATGTGGTGCTGATCTTTTCGATATTAACACCTGAACATGCGGCTTTGTATGAACTAGATGCACTAAGAAGGTTATTGATATTGCGACCTTCTTAGTAAATGGTGTGACCTGAATCAGCTCCTCGCATATACTCTCGCACGGTGACGTTGCTAAGAAAAATGTAGATTCAAGCCTGTTTGATGGCGAGGGAGGAAGTGGTAGGTGATTTTACGCAGTATCATTGCAGATAATCTTTTCCAAACTCGCAAGATCAGACTGACTGAACTGCCAGAAAATGGGATTATCGCTGTTAGCGGAAGTGAGCAATCAGCGCGAGAGTGTGTGATTGAGTCGGTCTGTTTTGCGCTATTTGGTCACACTTGCGTATCGGAATTGAGTTATCAGGGGATAGATGGCGGTTCAGTGACACTTCACTTCTCCCTTGATGGCGGCGAAGAGTATGAGGTTGTTCGCTCTATAGATCGTCATGGACTTCAGTGTGTTAGCTTGCGAATAGTGGCTGAATCGATGGAGCTATTGGAGGTTGATCAGGGCGTTATTGATAAGCTGATCGGCTTCAGTTATGAACTGTTTACAGAGCACCTCTTACTCGCGGTAGTCGCAGAGAGTGATAGGCCGCCACTTAGTAAGCTGATGGAGTACCGTGATCAGGCTGGACAGCAGTTACAAGAGAAACAAGCGCTTCTCTCCTCTCTCAATTATCGTATGGCGCTCTTTCAGGGAAGTGGGCGCACTATCAGAAAGGCTAAACGCGGGTTGAAACAGAGTAACTTCTTTCAGGGGGTGATGTTTCTCTATACCCTCTATCTTTTGCTGGCAGCACTCTCTATCTCAATAGTGCCTGAGAGCACACTTGCTGGAGTGCTGACATCACAGTTGATGGCTCAATATCCAAGCTGGAATCCCGCCGAACTCTCACCGCTGCTCTACAGTATTCTTGGCCTCACTCTGTTGTTAGCTTTTACCTGGGGACTCTGTCTAATACTAAAGAAGCGTATTAGAGGGCTGTTGCAGGTGCCTGAAAAAATAGCTGAAGCGCTGGCAGGTCTCGACCAGTTGGCCAAGAATGCACCGGCAGAACATGCTGCCACGCGGCAAGTGTTACGCGAAAAGTTGTTGGACGCTACGGCGCTGCCTGATGAGGTTCAACACCATATTGAGCAGATGATGCCTTGGGTCGAACTCTCTCTTGATCAGAGCCGTGCGGCGCTAGCCGTTGCAGAACGTGACATTGAACAGGTGGAGCAGGGGATAGATAACCTTGAAAGCAGACTGGGTACTACACAAGAGATACTCTCTGAAGCTGCGATAAAACGACAGTTCATCTTTTTGAATGGCCATTATGCGAGCACTCTACTCGCGGATTTGATGAGATCACGAGGTGTACTGCGCCAAATTTGGCTTTTTGCTGAAACACCGCCTGAAGGAGAGGAGATCAGCCTCCACATCCAATGTGAAGGGGGAGTGATGAATTGAGGGTAGATGTTTCCCAATAAGCCTACGGCTGCTGTAGCAAACCCTGAATAGTGGAAAAATTACGAATCCAGGGTGACGCTTTTGCTAACACCTCAGGGAGGTTGGTCAGTGCCTCTTTGGCCTCTGTATAGGTGGCAAAGCGGCCATGAATAATGCCGTAGCGGGCGCTTCCTTGGCTCTGATAATGGAAGATGTGTGTTGGTTTGCTGAGTCCACTTTCATCAAGGAACGTTATGGCGGCGGCTTCATTGCTTAGGCTGACAAGTTGAATGGTGTAGTTACTGGCTGGCTGTTCAAGAATCCAGTGTTGTTGCGCCGGTACTGTTTTTGTCTGCGGCTCTGTTACCAATGTAGGTGAAACTTCTAGTGGCTTATGTGTGGATGCTATGACTTCTAGTGGTTTACTTGTCGGTGTAGAGGCGTCAGCAGCAGATTTACTGGTGGGCATTGAAATGGCAACTGGCTCGCTAATAATCACTGGTTCTGTCGCTTCTACCTTTATTGGTGGCTCCTCAGTGGCTTCATGGCCTGTTGTCGGTGCCTCATCTTCAACCGTTTCTGTCTCAGCCTTCTCCGTGGCTAATGTCTCTTTGCTGATAAGAGCTAATGCTTCAATGGCGAGTGGATCGCCTTTGGCTGCAGCGCTGGATATCCACCTTTTTCCCACCTCACTATTTTGTGAAATGCCCAGTCCGTAATAGTAGAGGTAGCCCAGTGTGTACTGTGCTTGGCTGTAGCCGCGAATGGCAAGCGGCTCGAATAGATGGACCGCCTTGATATACTCACTTTTTAGGAAGGCCTCTTTGGCCGCATCGAAGCGCGCTTCATTGTCACTGTAGTCTGGTGTAGTGGCGCAGCCGGTGAGTAGCAGCGTCGTGGTGCATAACCAAAAAATAAGATGGCGTAGCGTTTTCCGAATCATGATGTTGTGCCTATTCTTGATGTTGGGTCAGTGGGATCTAGCTAACCAGTTGGTTGAGTTCAAAAATGGGTAACAGGATGGCGAGTACGATGGTCAATACGACGCCCCCCATCACTAGAATCAGCAGTGGCTCAAACATACCCAGTATGGTGGTGATGAGTGCCTCTATCTCGCGTTCTTGGATATCTGCTGAGTGTTCCAGCATACCCTCTAAATTGCCACTTGCCTCGCCGCTGGCAAGTAGGCTAATGGTTAATGGCGGGAAATAGCCGGTCTGCTCGAGTGCGGCTTGAAGGCTGCTCCCCTCGCGCACACGTGAGGCGGCCTGTTCAACGGCCGCTCTAATCGGGTCGCTGGCGATCACCTGTGATGAGATGTGTAGGGCATCTAATATCGGGGTGCTGCTGGCGGCAAGAATACTTAATGTACGTGAGAAACGGGCTGCATTGATGCTGCGAACCAGATTGCCAATAATGGGAATATGAAGAATTATGCGGTGCCAGACCATGCGTATTGCTGGGCGCTGTAGCAGCATGCGCGTGACGATGACGAGTAGGACTAAGACGCCAAGCATGGCTAGACCGTGCTCGCGCAAGGTAGCGCTGGTGGTGATGAGTGCCTGGGTGATGATCGGTAGTTCCTGATCCATGGTCTCAAACACTTTTACGATCTTTGGCACAATGAAGGTGATGAGACCAACGACGATAGCGATGGATAGTAGGGTTAATAGGGCAGGATAAAAGAGTGCGAGTACCGTTTTCTGCTGCATCTGCTGCCGTTTTTCGGTGTAATCAGCGAGACGATCAAGCACCGAGTCAAGATGGCCTGACTCTTCACCGGCTGAGATGGTACGGTGGTAGAGTTCTGGAAATACGCTGGGGAACTCTGCCAGCCCGCTGGATAGACTATGGCCCTCGCGGACACGTGCCCGTACCGCTAGCAATACCTGTTCGATGTGTCGTTTTTTGGTCTGCTTGGCAACACTCTTCAACGTTATTTCAAGGGGCAGCCCAGAGCGTAGCAGTGTGGATAGTTGACGTGTAATGAGGGCCAGATCCATCGCGCTGATGCGGCGTTGCAGGGTGAACCCCCCCGGTGTATTTGCTGACTCTTTTTTTGCAGCGACATCAACACTGAGGGGAATCAGGTTGCTATCACGTAGCTGTTGGCGCACCTGCTTGGCAGAGTCACCCTCCAAGGTGCCCCGTTTCTCCTTACCCGCGGGGTCTAATGCGACAAACTTATAGGCCTCCATCGTTAGCCCTCCTGTGTGACCCGGATCACTTCATCCAGACTGGTGTCACCAGCGAGAACTCGGCGTAGGCCATCACTGCGGATACTTGCACACTCTTTGCGAACATGGTGCAGCATCTCCTGCTCACTGCTGCCGGCGTGAATCATATTGCGCAGAGCTTCATCAACAACAATGAGTTCATGGATGCCGGTGCGACCGATGAAACCAAGATGGTGGCAATGCTCGCAGCCAGCGGCTTTGAAGAGTGTTGTGGTGAGACTAGGCGAGACACCCAGTATCTCGATCTCACGCTGGTTTGCTGTGTAGTGCTGCTTGCAGTGTGGACAGAGTAGTCTGATCAGGCGCTGAGCCAATACGCCGACCAGACTCGATGAGAGTAGGAAGGGTTCGACCCCCATGTCACGCAGGCGGGTGATGCTACCAATGGCGGTATTGGTGTGCAGGGTGGAGAGTACTAAGTGGCCGGTCAGACTGGCCTGAACGGCGATCTGTGCTGTTTCGATATCACGGATTTCGCCGACCATGACGATGTCTGGATCTTGTCGCAAGATGGCTCTCAGGCCGCGTGCAAAGGTGAGATCGACTTTTGTATTGACCTGGGTCTGTCCCACACCTTCGATGTTGTACTCGATAGGATCTTCGATAGTGACGATGTTACGGCTCTTATCGTTGAGTCGGGTCAATGCGGCATAGAGCGTGGTGGTCTTACCTGAGCCGGTAGGGCCGGTGACCAGGAAGATGCCATGTGGCTGAAAAATGATGCCGGGGTCGATCTTGTCGAGTATCTTTTTGTCGACGCCGAGGTGTTTCAGATCGAGGCGCCCGGCCTGTTTGTCGAGCAGACGCAGCACCACCCGCTCACCGTGACTGGAGGGTAGTGTAGAGACGCGGATATCGACGGGGCGGTTGCCCACTTTTAGTGAGATACGGCCATCTTGTGGCAGACGTTTTTCGGCAATATCGAGATGGGCCATCACCTTGATACGTGAGGCGAGAAAGGGGGCGATGGTACGTGGTGGTTCAAGCACTTCACGCAGGATGCCATCAACACGAAAGCGTACAACGAGTTTGCTTTCGTAGGGTTCGATGTGGATGTCAGAGGCGTTCTCTTTGATCGCTTCAGTAAAGAGTGCGTTGATCAGGCGAATGATCGGTGCATCATCATCACTCTGTAGCAGATCTTCAGGTTCAGCCAGCTCTCTTGCCACGTGATCTAGATCAAGATCGTCACCCATATTGGCCATGATTTGGGTCGCTTGTTGGGCGCCCGCTTCATAAATTTTGGCCAGTTGCTCTTCGAAAGTCTCTTCATTGACCTCCGTTAGTTGAACAGGAATGGCTAAGTGGCGGCGCAGTTCAGCCAGGGTGGTGATGGCAATGTTTGAGAGGTGGCTGACGTAGGCTTTATGGTCATCTATCTGAGTAACCACCACGCCGTGACGGCGCGCAAAGGAGTAGGGAAGTGAGAAGTTGACCTCACTCTCCTCGCTCTCCAACGGCGCTTCGTCGATGAGATTGTTCTCACCTAATTCATCAAGGTTAGTGGCCATATGTCACCCTCATTTTGCACAATGCCGCATGTTACTCGAACGGCTGCCCCATCACTTTTCCAAATGGAGAGGGTAGCTCGACAAAACGCTTGGGCATAATAGGGACATCTTCACTGGACATCAGATCAACACCACGCTCTTTAGTCCACAACTGCTGTGCGCGAAGGAAGTTGTATTTTTCGCTGGTCAGTTGGGTCTGTGTGGCGGCATCACGCACGATGCTGGGTTTGAGGAAGATCATCAGATTACGTTTCACCTTCACGGTCTGTGTTGAGCGAAACAGCGCGCCAATGAAGGGAAGATCGCCCAATAGTGGCACCTTTTGATGAACCTGTTCGAGCGTCTCATCCATTAGGCCACCCAGCACAATTGTCTGGCCATCATCGACCATCACGGTGGTTTTGATGACGCGTTTGTTGGTGACAATATCACTGGTGCCTGAGCTGGCCGTTTTATTGATACTGGAGGCCTCTTGTTCAATCTTGAGCTGTACTGCATCGCCTTCGTTGATCTGTGGCGTGACGCGTAGTGTCAGGCCGACATCTTGGCGTTGAATGGTCTGGAAGGGGTTAACTCCGCCGGTGCCACCGGTGGATGCGTATTGACCGGTGACGAAAGGCACGTTCTGACCGATGACGATCTCTGCCTCTTCATTATCGAGTGTCATAATGCTGGGGGTTGATAGGATATTGGAGGCTGAGTCACTATCCAAAGCGCGGAGTAGGGCGGCGAAGTTGATGGTGTTGTTATCGAATTGGCCCAGTGCCAGTGTGGTGCCAGAGGGGATGCTGGGAATACCTCCAGCAGCGGCTGTGGCAGCTACTGCGCCAATGGGTGAACCGCCGCCAAAATCGATAATGCCGACAGGCCCTTTTCCAGCGGGGGTGCCGTCAAAGATCCACTGCACCCCTAACTCTTTGGCCTTATCGACACTGATCTCGGCAATAATCGCCTCAACCAACACTTGGGCGCGGCGTATATCCAGTTTTCGGATCACTCCCTGTAGTGAGCGATAGAGGCCTGGAGGGGCGGTGATGATGAGTGCGTTTGATGCTTCATCTGCCTGGATACTGACCGAACTCTTGATGGCTGTTTTGGCGGATTTTTTTGGGTCTTTGAGTGTATCGCTAATACCCGTTAGCACTTTGGCCAACTCGGAGGCGTTGGCATATTTCAGGTAGATGACTTGAGTATTACCGTCGGTCTCCTGCTCGGTGTCGAGCTGTTCGATGATGACCCGCATACGGGCGCGGATGGTTCGCTCTCCGCTGAGCAAAATGCTATTGGTGCGTTCATCAGCCGCGAGGCGTACCTGCTCTGCACCGCCTTTAGCCGTTTTCTGTTGCAGGCTATTTAATACACGTACCACCTCGGCTGCTGAGGCGTATTTCAGCGGTACGATGTCGATGGAAGTGTCGTTGACTTGGTCGATACGGCTAATTATTTTGTTGAGCCGTTCAACGTTGCCAGCCCGGTCGGAGATGATCAGAACATTGGTGGCTGGGTAGGCGGCTAGGTGTCCCTGTTGTGGGATCAGGGGACGTAAAATGGGTACCAGCTGTGCAGCAGCCACGTTTTTGATCTGGATGACCTGTGTCACCATTTGGTCATTAGGGCTGGAGAGTGTGTTGATGGTGGGGATGCCGGCCTGTTTGGCCTTCACATCCGGAACGATCTTGATCACATTGCCACTAGGAATGGTTGAGAAGCCGTGTACTTCAAGAATCGATAGAAAGACGTGGTAGAACTCCTCTTCATCCATAGGATGGGCGGAGATGACGGTTACTTTTCCTTTTACGCGTGGGTCGATAACGAAGTTTTTACCGGTGTGCTCAGAGACGGTCTTGATCAGTGCGCCGATGTCAGCATCTTTTAGGTTAAGCGTGACGGGTTCAGCCAAGCTCAGTGCACTATGGAAGAGCAGAGTGGTTATCAACAAACAGAAAGCCATTAATTGCCGTGGTTTTCTGAATAGGATGTGTAACGTACTGATTCTCAAAATTATTCCTGTTCTAAATCGGCCGCTATTGACGCCCAAATGTCCGTCATTGAGTTGTTGAGAATTCGCATTTGACTCACTAAAACAGCATTTTTTACGGACTGTTTTTTTGTTATCCTTCATAAGGTTAGCAGAAATATATAAGCTAGTACATCAATGATAGAGTAGATGTTTATATTAGCCAATGTTAGTTGCAAATAGTGTGCTCTATTAGCGGTTAGAGATGTCCCGACAAGTTGATAGATATGGCACCAGTAGGGTCAGGCCTGCCCAGTATATTCAGCGCGTTGATAAGATCGGTGGGTGTGTTGGGCTTTGGTTGGATCTTGCCTTTGATCTGATATTGGCCGCTCGCCTGAAGCTCAAGTTGCGCATCGATTCCGAGCGTTGCGCCTTGGTCGGAAATTTTCCCATGAATCCCATCATCGTCACTATTAAGTCGCAGATTAAGGTTGCCGATTTGAATATCAATAGGCTGCGTTACACTGGCCCGTTGCCAATCAATATTGCCGGTAGCGCTGCTGAGATGCTGGTCACTAAAACCAACCTCCTCAAGGTCAAATATGATGCTGCCTGCGGGCGTGACAGGCAGGTTTGGTATCAGTGAAGTGATGATTTCAACGCTACTCTCACCCTTTAAATTAGAGAGGTAGAACTCGCCACTCAGAGTGCTGCCAGCTCTGCTTGTCGCTTTTAGCTTTGCGTCACTAATGGTAAGAGCCACCTCAATCTGCCCAAAGAGCAGAGAGAGTGGTTTGAATTGCCAGTAGATTGGCCCAATTTGCAGCCCCTTAAAGGTGAGCTGTTGGGCGCTGCCATCCCATACAGAACCTTTGATCTGAGCTAACTGGAGGCCAGGTATCTGCTCTTTTGCAACGTTATAGAGCTGTGTTGCCGGTAGGGTGCCGATGAGAAACAGTAGATAACCGCAGAGCGTAAACAGGAGATATCCCAGCCACTTTTTTATGGTCATGATCTCTCCAGGTTGATTCGTGCATTGATCAAGCCAGAACCACTCTGTCGATCAATGGTTATCGTACTTATTGACACATTGTGTTGCTGCTGGAGTGAGTCGAGCCAGCGGACTACACGATCAAATGGAACCTGTTCAAGCCAGAGTTGCACCTTGTCATTACCTTGCGGTTTGATCCGTTTTACTGCGTCACGTATGTTCAATTGTTTAGCGGTGCGGTCAATCGTCGTCAATAGTGCTTCGTTGCTTTTCTGTTGGCCGCCTGTTTTTGAACTTGGGTTGAGCCGTTTGATCGCTATGGCGGTGCGCTGCATCCAGTCGAGAGTTTTCTGTTGTTCAGAAACCCAAAGGCGTTTTTGTGCAATATCGTCATTGAGCGGTAGCCAGAAGAGGGTGTAGATAGCCGCTCCCATGATAAACATAGCCATAACGGTCAGGGCTAAGCGCTCCTGTGGTTGTCGGCTGAAGAACCACTGTTTCATCTACTGCATCTCCCCGATCTGTAGGTGGGCCTTTACGCTATCTTTTTGTACGTTGGCCGAACGGATGTTGACGCTAAGTTGTGATTTTTCTAGCTCCTTTTTTAGCAACTCAAGCAGCTGTAGATCTTTAATGGTGAGTTGGATGCTCAGTTCACCTTGGCGGTAACTGAGGCCATCAATGGTGCTTTTTGGTTGGTTATTGATCGCTTTACCTGTGAGATTGACCAGTGTTAGAAAACTGCTGTTACCGCTACCATTGCCCTGTAGCGCTTGCAGTTTTTGTGACATTTGAGCACGTGGGTTGACCATCTTTCTGCTCTCAGGCAGGCTTTTTTTGAATAGCTGTTCAATCTGTTGGCTGAGTGCTTGGTGCTGTTGGTCAAGCCGGCTCAGCTCATGCAGGGCGGAGGCGATGCTGAGTGTGGTTAAGATGAGTGCAATGGTGAGTGCCGGATACCAACTGCGCCATATGAGCTGGCCTCGATTATCTTGTTGGTAGGGACCATGGAGTAGATTGAGATTCTCTGAGGGGTTGCAGTTTTTTGCCATCAACAGCAACGGCTCTTCATCGCATGAGCTGACCACTAGCTCTTTAGTAAATTCAGCTAATCGACTGTCATTGAATTGCGCTTGTGACTCTTCGCCGCAGGTGATTAGATTGATCTTGTTGGGTGGAGACTCCTCTGCCCGCTCCAGCAGAAGCGCTATCATCTGTTGGCTATTTTCAAAATCGAGTGTGAGGCCACTAAATTTCCCGCAGCGCAGAAGGGTACGGTTTTTGTCGGCCAGTAGTGTCCAGTCACCCTCGCTGTAGGGCAGACAAAGGGTCTCTGGATAGATGGCGTGGGGCCGAATGCCAGCCGCCTCCAGCGTGTTGAGCCAGTGCTCAATCTTCAGCTTGCTGATGATGGCGACGGGCAGACTGTTATCTTTATTCTGAGGGCCAACGGTAAAGTGCTGCTGATCGATATCGCTGGCGATCTGATTTTCCAATGCGAATGGGATTGCTTGCAGCAGACGTTGCCGGTTTTGGGTGGGTAGTGATGGCTGAATGAGCAGTACATCGGCGGCAGGTGCCAATAAGATGATGCGCCGACTGCCTGCAATCTCGGCGGCCTCTTCGGGTGAACCCAATGTTGGCTCTTCGGTTGGCCCGTTACTATCGGTAGGTAGCCAGCTAAGTTGTTGGCTATCACTATTTGTAAAGCGGAGGTAGAGGCAGTTACTCACCCTCAGTAACTCCCAATGCTGCGTGAAATTGTACGAATCTGTCCATCATCGCTCACATTGATCAGGCTGAATTTTTGCTGCTTGAAGCTGCCCATCTTGATTGTGGTCCGTGCCATATAGTAGCTGCTGGTTGTGCTTATTAGTGACTCAATGGCGGTGCTTGATTGATTGCCACCGCTCCTCAATTGGTCGATTCTATCGAGAAATTCATCTTTTGTCTGAAACGGTGTCTCTTTTCTCTCATCTGCTAATGTGATGGCGGAAATATCATCCAAGTTATCGTCTAGCGCCTCCAATAGTCCAATAGTGGCTGTGTTTATGTTGATCAGTGTGGACTCGGGCAGTGTGGTGGTGTGTGGCAGTAGTTTCTCATACTCTTGCTGGGTGATGCCTTTGATCAGGCGCAATTCAGTGGGGCTACCCATCGGCCCATTGGCGGCACGGTAGGGCTGCTTTTCAGCGAGGTACTCTTGATCCTCTGCACCATCGGGGAAACGTGTATTGATATCTCGGTCAAGCCAATCGGCCACCTTTTTTGCTAGCTGCTCATCAATCTCCAATACCCGCAATAGGCGTGTGAAGAGCGCCAGTTGTTGAATAACATCCTCTTTATCTTCATCGCTCGCATCTTTTGCTAGGTGCAGATTGTTGAGATTAAAGCGGGACTGCATATCTTCAATAGATGAGGTGATCTCACCGCCGGTTTCAATGGGGGTTGGGGGGAGCGGTTGTGCCCACGCCTCTTCCAGGCCATCGTAGGTGATGTTCTCTTTTTTATCCTCCTCTTGGTTTCGCAGTAACATGCCTCTGGCCCACTCTTCACCCCCGAGCGCGTAGAGTTCCCCTCGCCCAGCGGTCAGCACGTTTTCGGTGCGATGGATATCCAGTAGTTGTTTCTCCAGTAGAGCAAAGGAGATGCTGGCTGCAAATGCGACGATGAGTAGTGCGGTGATTAGGGCGACGCCTCTCTGCTCTCTCATTGGCTGCTATCGACGAGCCGGAAAAGACGTTTGATCTCGCCCCACTCCTTATATTCGAGTACCACCTCTACCGCGATAGGTCGTGCCGGGTGAATATCCTCTTCTGTACTCTCTGGTGGCCAGCTTTGCTGCCATTTTCTATTGCTATCAAGGTAGCGGAAGTTGAGATCAGTCAGGCCGCTAAGGGCAACCTCTTTGTTAGCTATCGCCTCTTGGGGGAGATCAAGCACCGGCCAGATTGAGCGTGTCAGCTCACCCTCTGAGAAGTGGTATGCGACCCGTTGAAGTGAACTCCTGGCGCGTTTGAGTGGGTTAGCGTGGCCATTGCTGGTGAGTTCAATATAGCTGCCTGATTGATTGCTACCGATAAAGGCCTCTTTTCTATCACCAAACTCATCACGTACTGATCGTGTGGTGGCTTGTTCAATATCGCGCTGCATGATGGTCAATGCAATCTGTAGTTGGCTGAGCCGATGGGCAACTTTTTCGGTATGTTCGCGGGTATCGAGTACAGCACCTAGCCCGCCATAGGCGATGGTGGCTAATACTGCAAAGATCGATACGGCAATGAGTAGTTCGATCAGTGTGAAGCCGTGCTGTGCTCTCATTGTGAGGCACTCTTCTCTTTGGGTGACGGTTTGCCGAGAAAACCGATCAGGCTGATGAGTGGTGACTCTTTGTGATTCTCTTCACTGACGGAGATCTCCATCTTTCGGACGTTGATGTCGTTGGTCTCAGATATTTTAACTTGCCAATGCCACGCTCGGTTGGCCATCTCATACTCTCCCGATTGATTGCCTGCTGTGGGCCATTGCTCTTCAATTTGCAGTTCAGTGGCTTTATTGAGCGCGACCCAATGGGCAAAACTCTTGTTCACCAGATGAGTGAGATTGTTGGTGCTGTTGCCTGTGGTCTGCACGATGGCACCAAGGGCGATGGTCAAAATGGCCAAGCTGATCAGCACCTCTAGCAGGGTGAACCCCTTGCTCTGTCGATATGGGAGAGTCAATATTCGACCTGCTGAAGGGTCAGTTTGCCCATGGCTGAGCCTGTGAGGGAGAAGTAGTAGTCGATATCATCTCCTCTAATCTCCAGTTCAAATGGCGTCATCTCGCCGCTGCTGAGGAGTAGAATTTGTGGGACTCTCTTCTCCAACTGTTCGGGTGGAGGGAGATGCTCAATAGTGACCAATTCTAGCTGAATGCTCCCGGGTAGCTTGCGTTGTCGGAAGTTGTTCTCTGAGAGTGGTGACCAGCTCTCTTCATGCAGTGTGAGGAATCGGTAGCTACCTTCATCAATCAGCAGGCCAATCTCCATCGATTGCAACATTGACTGCTCGGTGGCGAGTTTAATAAGTGCGGAGATGCGTTTGGCCTCATCCTGCAACGGTTTGTCGCGTTCGCCGCCGCCAATCGATACCACCAGAAAGCCCAGCATAATGCTCATGATGACAATGACGACCATCAACTCGACCAGCGTAAAACCCTTCTGCCATTGGCCTTTTTGGCGAGGGAGTGGTGAGGTCGTCATCTGATCCTGTGGCCTTAAAACGGATGCTTGTGTCGTGTGGTTAAATATTAATCTAGGTTCCAGTTGCCAATGTTGTCATCCTCAGCGTGAGGGTTTTGGCCTGCGGAGTAGATGTCGATATCACCGTGAGAACCAGGGCTGAGATAGAGATAGTCGTTACCCCAAGGGTCAGCAGGGAGACGATCCACATAACCACCCGCTTTCCAATTTTTTGCTTCTGGGCGTCCAGCGGGCTTCATGGTGAGTGCTTCAAGCCCTTGGTCTGTGCTGGGGTAAGCAAAGTTATCCAATTTATAGATGCTGAGAGCCGCTTGTAGTGCTCGGATATCGCTCTTGGCTTTGGTGATTCTTGCCTGTTCTGGTCGATCCATAATCTTAGGGACGATAATGGCGGCGAGAATGCTCAAGATGACAACAACAACCATCACTTCGATAAGTGTGAATGCTGATTGGTGAGATTTACTACCAAGGTGGCGTGCGCGTTGGATTGACATTATGAATGTTGGCCTATTTGTTGTGTCAGATTAAGCAAAATCGTAATCAGTATAGCGCACATTTAGCGCTTAAATATGAGAAAACATGCGATATGATTGGGTATGACATAGTTTCGATAAGTTGATTCTAACAAGCCGTTTTCCAAGCAATTTCTTAGTTTTTACAGTGCATTGATATGGGGTTACACTATTCGTCGTCTTATAGAGAGAGGTGTTGTGGTGGTGTGGAGCCCTACATCAGTGAACCTGATTAGTGCCGAACCTCAGCTAGGCGCGTCTATGTCTTTGTTTTGTCTTACACGTTGTCTCTTGGCTATATCATTGATTTGTTACGGACTTGGTACGAGTTATCTACCCTCAACTGAGGATTAGCACTCATTAGGTCAGTGAATGATTATAACTATAATGAATACGATTCCCTTCCTAAATGAAGAACACTACTTTCTGACGATGGTAGGCTCTTTTTGATACGGCACTTGAAATCATGCAGAACCGAGCTATTTTGTGAAAAATAAGGCAGCTTTACGTTGAATTTTGGATTGTTAGGCTATTCGCTCTCTGCCGTACTCTACCTACTATTTGCACTTCTGTTGCTCTCGGGTTGGCGTGGGCGGATAGAGGGTGCAGCTTTGTTGGTTGCCGTCGCATTGACCGCTCTCTGGTCCGTTTCTGGGGCGATACTCCTAAATAGTGAGAATCTATACACGATTGGGGGGTACTACTTTTTTGAGGTAGTAAAAAACCTCTGTTGGTTTGTTTTTTTGTACCAGTTGATGACACCTCTCAGAAGGAAAGGGAGTGAAGAGCGAAAGCTTATTCAGCGTATCCCTGTCGCTGTATTTTTACTCTCAATGTTTCTGTTGTTGGCTGCATTTTTGCTGTCGAGCTTATCTTCGAGTTATTCGGTCGACTACGCCGTTGATTTGCAGATGGTGGGGCATCTTGGTATTGCGATTGCCGGCTTGATTATGGTTGAGCAGCTGTTCAGAAATACACGGATGGATCACCGCTGGGCGGTCAAATACCTCTACTTGGGGATTGGAGCCAGCTACGCATATGATTTTTTTCTCTATGCAGATGCACTGCTATTTAGAGAGGTGAGCTTCTCACTTTGGACTGCACGAGGTTATATCAGTGCATTTGTCGTACCGATGTTGGTGATCTCCGCAGCGCGAAATCCAACTACTTGGTCAACCAAAATCTTTGTCTCGCGTCAGGTTGTTTTCCACTCAATCACCATTTTTGGCACGGGACTCTATCTGTTTGGCATGTCTGCTGCGGGCTACTACATAAGAGCGTATGGCGGAGATTGGGGCACCATGATACAGGTGGTCTTCTTTTTCTGTGCGCTGGTTATGTTGCTGATGATTCTTTTCTCCATCAGTTTGAGAGCGCGATTAAGGGTTTTTCTGAGTAAGCATTTTTTTAGTAACAAATATGACTACCGTGAAGAGTGGCTGAAATTAATCCATACACTTGCTGGCGAAGCGAGAGGGGATAAAATTCGTGAACAGGCGATAAAGGCGGTTGCCGCCATTGTTGAGTCAACCCACGGTGCGCTCTGGATTCAGAATGAGGGGGGGGATTACCACTGCGTCAAATCCCTACAGATGGATGTGCAGAATGCGTTGGTGAGGCACGATAGCTCAATGATTGAATTCTTGGATAAAAAGGATTGGATTATCCACATTGAAGAGTATCGTAGAGACCCCGATCTCTACGATGACATGATGCTGCCTGGGTGGATTGATGAGCGCAATGATATCTGGCTGATTATTCCTATTCGACATCAACATAAGCTGTATGGTTTTCTCATGTTGGGGCAGCCACAGTCACCTCGCCAGATAAATTGGGAAGACCGGGATCTATTGAAAACCGCCTGTCAGCAGGCCGCCAGCTATCTGGTTCTTCTTGAAGCTAATGAAGCGCTTGCTCAGGCCCAGCAGTTTGAAGCGTTTAACCGGTTGTCAGCTTTTGTTGTCCATGATCTTAAAAACCTGATTGCACAGCTTGATTTAGTGGTAAAAAACTCAGCCAAACATAAGAACAATCCTGAGTTCATGGAGGACGCTATAGGCACGGTTGGGCATGCCGTTAACAAGATGAATCGGTTGCTAAAACAGCTAAGAAAAGGGCGTTTTGAGCCAGGAGGCGAGCGAATTGTCGACCTCAATGAGGCGCTAAAGGAGGTGGTTGTCGAACAATCAGGCTTCTCTCCTGTGCCCACGCTGGAATCTACGGTGCAATCTGCCAAAATTGTTGCGGATTATGATCGCTTTGTCTCCGTGATAGGGCATTTGGTGCGCAATGCCCAAGAGGCGACGACTCCCGAGGGGGCGGTCACTGTTAAATTAAATAAAACTGCAGGTGTTGCCACTATAGAGATAGTCGATGATGGAAGTGGCATGGATGCCACCTTTATAAAAAATCGACTTTTTCGCCCATTTGAGACGACAAAAGGGAATGCAGGGATGGGCATTGGTGTCTATGAGAGCAGAGAGTTTATCCGTTCACTGGGTGGGCATATTTGGGTCGAAAGTAGCGTGAATGTAGGTACGACCTTTACTGTAGAGCTACCAAATATGATGGATAAAACGTAGTTATGTTGGTATTAGTTGGCCGTTTATCAGATTGATATATAAAAGAGAGAGGTGATCATTGAAACCCTTGCTGATTATTGAAGATGACCTAGGGCTACAGAGCCAGTTGAAATGGTGTTTTGAAGATTACCAAGTTGAAATAGCGGGTGATCGTGAGTCAGGGATTGCCGCCTTGAAACGAATCAAATCGCCCGTCGTTACGCTGGATCTTGGTCTGCCGCCAGATCCCACCAACGCCAGTGAGGGGATGCAGGCGCTGAAAGAGATATTGGCGATAGCGCCGGATACAAAGGTGATTGTTGTTACCGGCAATGAGGATAGGGCCAATGCACTTGAGGCTATTACATTCGGTGCTTATGATTTTTATCAAAAACCGATTGATTCAGACGTCTTAAAGGTCATTATTGACCGGGCATATCAGCTTCATGAGATTGAAGCAGAGAATAAAACTTTACTCACCCAGCAGTCACACGTACCACTAAAAGGCGTGATTGCAAATAGTCCAGAGATGATGGCGCTGTGTAAAATTATTGAGAAGATCTCACCAACAAATGTCACTACGCTTATTTTGGGCGAAAGTGGCACAGGTAAAGAGGTGATCGCGAGGGCCATTCATGATTTGAGTGACCGGAAGGGTAAAAGTTTTATCGCAATCAACTGTGCGTCTATTCCTGATAATCTGCTGGAGTCTGAGCTTTTTGGTTTTGAAAAAGGGGCCTTTACCGGTGCGGTGAAAAAGACGTTGGGCAAGATTGAGATAGCCAATGGTGGGACGCTATTTCTAGATGAGATTGGAGACATGCCTATCGCCTTGCAGGCTAAGCTGCTGCGTTTCTTGCAGGAACGTATCATTGAACGCATTGGCGGTCGTGAAGAGATTCCAGTTGATGTCCGTGTTCTCTGTGCAACACATCAGCATTTGGACCAAATGATTCAGGAGGGCGGTTTTAGAGAGGATCTATACTACCGAGTCTCTGAAATTGTCATTAATATCCCCGCTTTGAGGGAGCGCATGGGTGATGCTGTACTGCTTGCTTGGTCATTCCTGGAAAAATTCAGATCAGTGAAGAGCAATGTTAAAGGCTTCACAAATGATGCGTTGCTGGCCATTGAAGGGTACAGTTGGCCAGGGAATGTGCGTGAGCTTGAAAACCGAATTCGCCGTGCAACTATTCTGGCTGAGGGCAGCCTAATAACCGCGCAAGAACTTCAGTTGGAGGAGGCATTAGATGAAGTTGATGCTACTTTCGCTCTGCGTGAGGTTAGAGAGCGTGCTGAAGTCAATGCTGTATTACGGGTTTTGAGCCATGCTGAGGGTAATATCTCACGTGCCGCTGAGCTTTTAGAGGTCAGCAGGCCAACGCTCTATGACCTTATGAATAAGTATAATTTAAAGTAATCGATTTCAATTTTAGTGGGATATATGACCTCTAAATATTATCGATATCGGGAAAGAAATATGATAAGTAGCTATTGGAGTAAGGGGGCGTCTGTTGTCTTGGTTGTGCTATTGCTAACCGGATGTGGGCAGGATGTGAGCGATAGTGAACGCAAGCAGAAAGCCCAAGAGATGAGCAGTAAACATCAGTACCGTTCTGCCATCATTGAGTTAAAAAATGTTCTCCAAAATGCCCCATCAGATAGTGAGGCTCGTCTGGCATT
Organism: Candidatus Polarisedimenticolaceae bacterium; assembly: GCA_021647945.1. Lineage (GTDB taxonomy): Bacteria > Pseudomonadota > Gammaproteobacteria > Chromatiales > Chromatiaceae > JAKITT01. Next base: position 35,576 of record JAKITT010000006.1, on the reverse strand, counting down.
AGCAACCATCTATATTATTACTGGACAGGCTGATTCAGCAGAAAAAGAGATCAGAAAAGTGAGTGGGGCTGATCAGAAGAGTGAACAGGCGGTAATGCTCTTAGCAGAAGCGTTGGTGATGCAGAAAGAGTATCAGAGCTTTATTGAAAGGATTGAGATTAATAACACCTTCTCTAAAGAGGGCAAAGAGAAACTTCATCTTCAGCGTGCAAAAGTGAATGCAGCATTGGGGAGGTTGGATCAGGCCGAGAGTGAATACAAGGCCATTCTAAGTGAGAACCCAAAAGTGGCTGGTGCTTTAACGGGGCTGGCGATGATCTACTTTGCACATGAAAAGTTTGATGAGGGGTTGGCTAACATTGAACAGGCCATTGAAGTCGACGCTGACTTTGCGGATGCGTGGCGGCTTAAAGGGGCTGTATACAGTAAACGGGGGAACTATCAAGAGAGTGAACAGGTCCTCAGAAGGGCGATAGAACTCTATAAGAAAAGTTTTCGTTTTCAGGAAGAGTACCTTACTCGGGTGGGCTTGGTTCAGACACTACTGATTATGAAGAAGTCTGAGCAATTTGTTGCTGAAATTAAAGAGCTAAAACGGTTATCAGCAGAGCATCCATTAACGCTCTACTTTACTGCGTTAAATGATTTTCTTAATAAAAATTATGCGGATGCAGAGAGTGGACTCTCATTGTTGATCGGCCGGATGCCTAATCACCTACCTAGCCTGCTGCTGCTTGGCTCTGTTCACTTTGCTGAGGGGAACTATGAGCAGGCGAATACCTACCTGACACAATTTATCAATAGCGTACCCACACATATTCAGGCTAGAAAGATATTGGGTGCAACACGCCTCAAACTACAACGTCCAGAAGATGCGCTGGAGATCCTGACACCAATTGCTGGGTCAGATGTCGACGATGCAGAAATTTTGGCGATGGTTGGCAGAGCTGCAAGCCAGAGTGATCAGAGAGAGATGGCTTTGAGCTTTTACGCACGGGCATCCAAGGCAGCACCAGAGAACTATCAACTGCGTGAAGAGCTTGCGAAGTCTTATTTGCAAAGTGGAGAGTTCGACAATGCAATCGCCACCTTGGAGCAAACGACGGGCGATGACGAACTTAATGCCAAGTTGCTCATTGCTTATGCCTATCTTAAGGAAAAAAATATTGAAAAGGCAAAACAAATTCTTGGGGATCTAATCCCTAAGTACCAAAAAGATGAGAGACTCCAATTGGTACAAGCCACGGTTGACCTACTTGAAGGGAAGCGGGCTGAAGCGAGAGTGAAGTTGGAGACACTTGAGAGAAATAACCAGAAGAGCGTGCCCGCCATTTATGCACTGGCTAAAATCGATCTAGAAGATGGCAAGTTAAAGAAGTCTCGAGAGCGGTTTTCTCGCATACTTGAATGGGATGAAAAAAATATTCAGGTCATGATCTCCTTAGCCCAGCTTGAGGAGCAGGTAGGCGCGAGTGAAAAATCGATCATGTGGTTAGAGCAAGCCCGCACTATTGATGCCTCTGCCCAACTGCCCCGCCTTATTTTGAGCCGCTATTTTTATAAGACGAAGCGGTTTGATAAATCATTGGAAGTGGTGGAAGAGTTATTATCTATTGATAGTACGAGTGGTGTGACTTTAGTACAACATGGTGCTGTTTTATTGGCGATGAACAGACCAGAAAAAGCGGCAGAAGCATATGAAAAAATCGTCGAATATTATCCGCGTGATGCAAGAGGATATCTTGCTCTATCTAAGATCTACAGCCGTTTAGGGGATAAGACGCGGGCCGCAGGTGTGTTGAAAAAAATGGAAGCCTCAACAAAGGATAAAATTGTTGTTGCGCTGGCAAGAATTGAATTGGAACTTCAGAGCAAGAACCCAGATAAAGCGATTAAGTTAGCGGTAAAACTATTGGCTAAACATCCAAAAAATTTCGCAGCCAATATGCTGCTTGCTAATGGAAAAATTGCTACAAAGGATATTGATGGTGCCATCGCTACACTGCGTAATGCGATAAAATTCTCTGATAGAAGAGAGCCTATTATACAGTTGGCCCAGCTACAATTAAGACAAAATAGTAAGAAAAATGCAGTTGCAGAGTTAGAGCGGTGGCTAAAGAGACGGGATAATTCAGATGTTCGTTTTTTGCTTGCCTCAGTTTATCAAATGATGGGCAGGCTGGGTGATGCAGGATCACAGTACAAAAAACTGCTTGCAATTGATAAAGGGAATCCTCTCATTCTCAATAATTTAACGTTAATTTATCTTGAAACCGATATTGATTTAGCAGTTGATACTGCTGAGTTGGCAATGAAACGTGCGGGTGATCGACCTGAAATATTAGATACCTATGGCTGGGTGTTGGTTCAGGCGGGGCAGACTGAGCGGGGTATTGACTCACTTCGTAAAGCGCTAGGTTTGACAGACAATTCTGAGATTCGCTACCACTTGGCTTACGCATTGGAAAATATAGGGAAATATGAAGAAGCACATGAACTTGTCAATACTTTGCAGAAGGATGCCGCTTTAAATAGTGAATTAAAAAAACTGGTAATGAAATTGCAGAAAAAACTACCTAGGTAAGCTATGGGGTCAGTCTGGTTGAACCCAGTCAGGATAAAACAATCGTGATTTATTCATAGGTTGTCTGACAAATAATGCTATTAAATTAAATAATATCGGAGAGAGTTCCGATACAGCAGGAGACAATAATGATTAGGGTACGCCTTGTTCAAGTGCTAATGATTCTAGTTTTATTTAGCGTGCTAACCGCTTGCGGATCACAGTCGATTAGAACTATTGATATAAAATCTGTTCAAAAAACTGAGCCGGCGGGTACCGCGCCAAGCTACAAAATTGGTCCTGGAGATCAGCTGGATATCTTCGTATGGGGTAATCCTGACTTAAGCAGAGCCGTAGTGGTCAGGCCTGATGGTTACATTACGGCACCTTTGGTAGAAGATGTGCATGCGAGTGGGTCGACGGCAGAGGCTTTGTCTAGTGCGATTGAAGAGAAGCTATCAAAGTATATCAAAACACCCAATGTGACTGTCTCAATATCTAGCTTTGTTGGTCGCTATGATGAACAGGTGCGAGTGGTGGGGCAAGCTGCACAGCCACAGGCATTAAGCTATAGAGAAAATATGACGGTGCTTGATGTCATCATCGCTGTGGGTGGTTTGACAGAGTTTGCTGATGGCAATGGAGCAACCATCGTTCGTAAAATTGATGGGGAAAAAGTGCAGTTTGAAGTGCATCTTGATGATTTGATTAAACAGGGAAATATTTCTGAAAACATAGAGATGCAACCTGGCGATATTCTTATTATCCCTGAGTCTTGGTTCTAAGGGATAGGGATGCACCGGGTTTAGCTCATATTAGTCGTCGTATAGCGTAATTATTTGGAGGTTGTTTCTTGATTATTAGTTTCTCTTTGTCACCACTGTTTAGAGTAGGTGTTTATTAAATGTCTAAAATTGATAATGGACTTTTTAAATGAAAGATATTATTGAAGAGATACTCAATAATGTGCGCTCAGGTTGGAGGTTTCGTTGGTATGCAATTGCTTTAGCATGGGTAGTGGCGATCATTGGTTGGGCGGCTGTTTACTCATTACCCAATAAATTTGAAGCTACTACAAGAGTTTATGTTGATACCAAATCTGTTCTAAGACCACTGTTGCAAGGCCTTGCTGTTGAATCAGATATTGGAGAGCAGCTCTCTATGATGACAAAGACACTGTTGAGTCGCCCAAACCTTGAGAAAGTTATTAGGGAGGCAGATCTCGATCTTTTAATCGAAAGTGAAGTGGAGATGGAGGCTCTGGTACGTGGGATGGCTAAAAGGATATTAGTGAGTGGGGGGCGAGAAAAGAATCTCTTTACCATTCAATATGTTCATGAAACACCAGAGGTGGCAGTTAAGGTGGTTCAAGAGCTGCTTAATATATTTGTTGAATCATCAATCGGTGATGAACGGATCGAGGCTGATACGGCAACGCGTTTTTTGGATGGACAGATTGCCTCTTATGAGGCGAAACTTGTCGCTGCAGAGAACAGGTTGACGAAATTTAAGCGAAAAAATGTTGGAATGCTTCCAGGTCAGGATGGTGGGATATTTCAGCGGCAACAGGTGGTAAAACGCCAACATGAAACGGCGCTGCTAGCCCTTAGAGAGGCCGAAAATCAGCGTAATGAACTCAACATACAACTGAAGTTGTTATCGGATCAAAAGGCCTCAACAGAGTCAAAAATGCAGGCGGTTGACGTTGTTCAAAGCCCCTACCAGATCAGAATTACTGCGCTTGAACAGCTTGAGGATGAACTGCTGCTTAAATATACGGAGCAGCATCCAGATGTGGTCGAAATTTCAAGAAAAATTGTTGTATTGCAGGATCAGGACAAAGCGAGTAAAGAGGCGCTTTCTGAGGAGAGTAAGTCTGATAATACAGGGGGGCTGGGTGAAAATGAGGCGCTTGATCAGCTGAAACTTCAGTTGGCAACGGCTACTGCAAATGTGGCAGCGCTTAATGTTCGAGAGAAAACGTATAGACAAAAACTTGTCGAAATGGGGCTCCTGATGGATACAATTCCGCAGGTTGAAGCGGAGTTGACTCGTCTCAATAGAGACTATGTGCTCAATAAAACAAACTATGATCTTTTGACGCAACGCAGAGAGTCTGCCGTGATATCTAAAGATGTAGATGAAGCAGGTGATGGTGTTAAGTTCAGGATTATCGATCCACCTCATGCCCCATCATTACCAATGTCTCCTAAACGCGAGCTTCTCTCTGCTGTTGTGTTAGTCGCAGCGTTTGGCATTGGCGCTGCTCTGGCATTCCTGCTCTCACAGTTAAATCCAGTATTTTATAGTGCGTCTAGCCTGCGTAGAGAGACGGAGTACCCTGTATTCGGTTCTATCTCAAGAGTCTGGACATCAAACCTTAAGACAAAACGGCGAATTGAGGTCGCTTTTTTTATTCTCTCCTCAACCGCTCTCTTTACTCTCTTTGTTTTGGTTGAAGTGATCTATTTTATGGGTGGGCCTGATAAGGTTATCTCTCAAGTAAGGGGACTGTTGTGAGCAATAGTATTGAAAAAGCAATCAGTCGTTTGCAGAAGACGGGACAAAGTAAACCGGCTATTACAGATGAAATGCCTGGTCAACACACGCCCAGCATTGAGCCCTCTATTGATCATTTAAATGCTGCTGCCCCTGTTGGTGAGAGTAGTGTAGATGAGCCAGCAGAAGAGATCGCTATCCAGCCGCAGCATAGTGATATCAATGAGAGATCGGTTCCAGGTCATAGAGCAAATAAAATTGCGTTGGATTATGACAAACTGCATGAGCTGGGTTTCATAACGCCGATTTACAGAGTCCCACATTTAGAAGAGGAGTATCGGGTTCTCAAACGCCCGATTCTAAAGAATGCATTTGGCAAAGGAGCGGCTCCGGTACCGAATGGAAACTTGGTTATGATCACTAGCGCACTGCCAGGTGAGGGGAAATCATTTACGACTCTGAATCTTGCGATGAGCATGGCTATGGAGATGGATTCAACCGTGCTATTAGTTGATGGCGATGTTATTCGAGCATCATTGTCAACGATATTGAATGTTGACAACCATGTTGGGTTGACAGATTTGCTTGAAGGGAAGGCTCAGGGTCTTGAGGAGGTGATTGTTTCGACAGATAATCCAAAACTGAAAATCCTTCCTTCGGGCCGACGGAAAACCTACTCTACGGAGTTACTTGCCAGTGATCGTATGGCTCGTATTGCTAAAGAGCTATCGACGCGTTATCCAGATCGCATCATCCTTTTTGATGCTCCTCCACTTTTAGTAACTACAGAGGCGGTCGTGTTGACGCATATTATGGGACAGGTATTGGTCGTCGTAGAGGCGGGTAAAAGCAAAACAGATGAGGTTAATGCCGCATTGGCAGGAATTGATCGTGATAGAGTGGTGGGGCTTGTATTGAATAAGAGTAGAAAAAGTGCAAGTGGTGGCTATTATGACGGATATTACGGTAATTATGCTGTCGAATAGTGGGGAATAAGAGAGACAAATAATAACGCATCATATTAAAATTAGTGGCCGCATTATCAATATAGATGCTTTGATAGTGCGGCGTTCCCTATCTATAAAATAAAACTATATCTCCATGTCACATGAAATATGCAAAATCTCTGCCCTAGTGATACTTTTTTTGGGGGTCAATGATCTTTGGGCATTTAGCTGGGAGCTGCTTCCTTCAGTAGAGGTAGAGGTGAGCCATACGGATAACGTCTATCTCTCCAGTGATAAGGAGGGGGAGACGATCTACCGTGTCACCCCTGCAATTCAATATTCTGCTGGAGGCGAGCGGTTGGTTTTTAACCTCGATTATCAATTAGTTGCCACAAAATTTGCTGCTCACTCCAGTGAAGATGAAGTGGTAAATAGACTCAGTTCTCTGGCTAATATAACGGTTCTTAATAAGCTGTTATTTTTGGATCTCTCTGCGAATATCCGGCAACGAGCCATCTCTCAAAGTGAACCTATTGATTCTCAACAGCTAAGTATCACCGATAACTACAGTGAAGTGCTCACAACGAGAGTGAGCCCCTACGTCGATACGCTATTGGGTCAGGATGTCAGACTCATGTTGAGATACTCTCACGACAATGTTACCTACGGTGAGAACAGCCTCGACGCCAACGATAGTGAAGTGATGGCAGTCGCCGCCTCGCTCGCCAGTGCCTCGAGTGCTGGACGAATCTCTTGGAGTATCAACTACTCAGATAGAACGGCAAAATCTGATGATGTAGAGGATATCAGGTTTGAACAGATTGAAGGTTTGCTCACACTCTCCCCCACTGAAGGCTGGCAAATCATCACCTCTGTCGGTTATGAGAATAATGATTACGTGAATGCTGACGAAACAGAGGAGCGTGAGGGCGAGAGTTATGGTCTTGGTCTACAGTGGCAGCCAGCGGCTACAACACGTATCAAGGTGATGGGACATGATAGATATTATGGCAATTCCACAACGGTAGAGTTTGTCCACAGTAGTGGCAGAACAAACTATGCTCTCAACTATTCGGAAGAGTATACCGTTGATGCGCTATCAGAGGCTGAGCAGGGTACCTCTCTCGACAGCCAAAACATCGGCGGCATCTCAAACCAAGCATTCCTACAGAGAAGAGCCTCTCTCTCAATAGAGAGACGTTTTATTCGCAGCAATGTGATGCTTGAACTGCAAGGTGATGAGCGTGAATATCAACAAGATGGTACAGAAGAGCGCACTGTCGGAGTATCGATGCACTGGGATAGACGGCTCACTCAGCGTACAGACCTACAGATCGAGATGAGTTGGAACCAAAATGAGTTTGTGGCATCCGACAGAGAGGGTAGCTCCTCAACGCTCTATGCATCACTCAGCCATCGGTTTGGCCGTCGAATAGAGGGGTCGCTGGCGTATGAACACCTTAATCATAACTCGACTGAGAGTGGTGCTGAGTATGCACGAAACCTCTTTACGGTGAATATGCGGCTCAGTTTTTAAGTCGTTTAGAGACTCATCGGCGGGTTTGTGGGTTAAGATTTAAGATCTCATTTCGCCAAAGTAACCTGAAGATTGTTGTTCGTTCCCGCACTCTGCTAACATCGCGCATCATTTTCCCTCTTCTCCTGTATTAATGAGAAGTGCCCTATTTGGAGAGTTTACCTTGCCTATATACGAATACCGGTGTGATGCATGTGGTCATGAGCTGGAAACGATACAGAAGATGGCAGATGCGCCGCTTGTTGATTGCCCCGCATGTGAAAAATCTAGTTTGAAGAAACTGATATCAGCCGTAGCCTTTCGTCTAAAAGGGAGTGGTTGGTATGAGACGGACTTCAAAAAGGGTGATAAAAAGAACCTGCACGACTCAGGAAGTTCAGCTAAAAAATCCGATGCTCCCCCCTGTGCCGCAACGGGTTCATGCCCAAACGCCTGACACCGCCCTACACCTATAAATATAATTGAGGTAAAAATCTAAAGCTAATGGCAGCAAAATCAGTCAGTAAAATACGCACCTACCTGATCGCGGGTATGTTGGTCTGGTTGCCATTGGCAGCCAGTTTCTGGGTTGTCACCACGCTTATGCAGTGGATGGATAAAAGTCTGCTGTTGATTCCCGCTGCTTATCGTCCAGAAGAGCTGCTTGGTTTTCATATTCCAGGGCTTGGTGTGCTTCTCACTTTGGCGATTTTATTTGTTACCGGCGTGGTCGCCGCCAATCTGTTTGGTCGAGAATTGGTCAAATTGTGGGAACGATTGCTCTTTAAAATTCCTCTGGTTCGCTCTGTCTACTCATCAGTAAAGCAGCTGCTTGAGACGATGTTTGCTGATAACGGTAACTCATTTCGCAAAGTGGTGTTAGTGGAGTTTCCTCGTCCTGGTATTTGGGCTTTGGGTTTTCTGACCGGAACGGATCAGGGTGAAGCACAACGCATGACAGGTCACGATGTCGTCAACGTCTACGTACCAACGACCCCTAACCCCACCGGTGGGTATTTTGTCATGATACCCAAGTGTGATGTCAAAGAGCTGAAGATGAGCGTTGATGACGGTCTGAAGATGCTGCTTTCCATGGGGGCAGTGGTGCCTGATGTGCTATTAGAAAAAGCAGAGCTTGCACCCCCCGAGATCAAGCCTTAACATTCCCGTTTTTCTCCAGGGCACTCAGTCCTGAACAACATTTTATTTGAAGAAGGTTCATGCCATGCGCAGCCATTATTGTGGGCAGATCAATGCCTCACACATCGATCAGGAAGTAGAACTTTGTGGTTGGGTCCATCGTCGCCGTGATCACGGTGGTGTCATCTTTATCGACCTGCGTGATCGTGAGGGGCTGATTCAGGTGGTTTATGACCCTGACCTGGCAGAGACCTTCGCTATGGCTGAACAGGTGCGTAATGAATTTGTGTTGCGTATCAAAGGGCGTGTTCGTGCCCGTCCTGAAGGCACAGTAAATTCTGATCTACCCACGGGTGAGGTCGAAGTGCTGGGTCTCCATCTTGAAGTGCTCAACAAGGCCGACACACCGCCATTCCAGCTCGAAGAGCATGAGAAGGCATCGGATGAGATCCGTCTACGTTATCGTTACATTGATCTACGTCGCCCAGAGATGCTGGCACGTATTCGCACCCGCTCCAATGTCACCCGTATTCTGCGCGACTACCTAGATACGGAAGGTTTTCTCGACATTGAAACACCCATGCTAACCAAGGCGACCCCTGAGGGCGCACGTGACTATCTGGTGCCAAGCCGTACCCATCCAGGCAACTTCTTTGCATTGCCACAGTCACCACAGCTCTTCAAACAACTGCTGATGATGTCGGGAGTTGATCGTTATTATCAGATTGTGCGCTGCTTCCGTGATGAGGATTTGCGTGCTGATCGTCAGCCTGAATTTACCCAGGTCGATATCGAGACCTCATTCATGAATGAGGATAAGTTGATGAGCATGATGGAGGAGATGATCCGCCGTCTGTTCAAAGAGATCCTTGATGTTGATATGGAGAATCCATTCCCACAGATGACCTACGAAGAGGCGATGCGTCGCTATGGCTCCGACAAGCCAGACCTGCGCATTCCGCTAGAGCTGATTGATGTCGCTGACCTGATGGATGATGTCGAGTTCAAAGTCTTTGCCGGTCCGGCACAAGATCCAAACGGTCGCGTTGTCGCTCTGCGTATGCCGAATGGTTGTAAGCTAAGCCGTAAAGATATCGACGGTTACACCAAATTTGTTAGCATCTACGGCGCGCGTGGTCTCGCCTATATCAAGGTCAATGAGATCGCCCAAGGACGTGAAGGTCTCCAATCACCCATCCTTAAGTTTCTGCCAGATTCTGCGGTTGAAGGGATTCTCAAACGCACCGGCGCAGAAGATGGTGATCTGATCTTCTTCGGTGCCGACAAGGCTAAAGTGGTCAATGAGGCGATGGGTGCGCTGCGTGTCAAATTGGGTCAGGATGCGGGTCTGGTAGAAGAGGGTTGGCGACCACTCTGGGTGATCGACTTCCCTATGTTTGAATGGGATGACGGCAATAAGCGCTGGAACTCACTGCATCACCCATTCACCGCACCGAAAGAGGAGCATCTGGAGCTGCTTGAGTCCGATCCAGGTGCCTGTAACTCTCGCGCCTACGATATGGTACTGAATGGTGTTGAGTTAGGCGGGGGTTCCGCCCGTATTTACCGTTCGGAGATTCAGCAGAAGGTGTTTAAAATGCTCGGTATCAGTGAGCAAGAGGCCGAAGAGAAGTTTGGCTTCCTACTGACAGCACTGCGTTACGGTTGCCCACCCCATGGTGGTCTCGCCTTTGGTCTCGATCGACTGGTGATGCTACTGACGGGTGCCACCTCTATTCGTGAAGTGATGGCCTTTCCAAAGACGCAGTCAGCGGCCTGTCTGCTCACCTCTGCGCCCTCCGAGGCGGGTGCCGCTCAGTTGCAAGAGCTCTCACTGCGTATTCGCAAGCCACAGGTTGAGCAGTAGAAAAAACCTCACCCACTCGGCTTGTTGCTGGGTGGGTGGATTAGCTCGGATATTTCATAAATTATCCGGGTTAGAGCTTCCATTTCCGTAAAGTCGCATGATTCTCGCTCAATCGGGAGTCAGTTGTTATAATCCACACCAATTTATTGATAACTTCCTGGCGATCACTCAGGAGGAGTTAGAGAAATGCCTGCATCATCTATCCAAAAACGTCCAATACTGCCTAAGCCTATCTCCCTGCCGTTGGGGCTGTTGCCTAACCGTCTGCATAGTCAGGTATTGGGGCGTGCCCTGAATCGAGTCTTTGCTGAAGATATTGTCGAAGCTGAACTCGATTTTCTTGAAGGCAAAGTGGTTGAGATCTGCATTCTTGATGCGAAGAGCGCTTTTTCGGTTGAGATGGATGCGGGCTCTTTTCGGTCTGCCGCGGGCAAGTCGCCCGACCTGAAAATCAGTGGCACGGTGTATGACTTTCTACTGTTGCTCACCGGCCAAGAAGATCCCGACACGCTCTTTTTTCAGCGTCATCTTCTGATGGAAGGGGATACCGGCCTTGGGGTTCACTTGAAGAATTTTCTTGCAGGGGTGGATCTGGATGGCCTGCCATTGGCAAGCATGATCAATCCAGCGCTGTTGCGCTGTGTCTCGATGTACGAGCGTTTCGCCTAATCGGTTGTCACTAGGAGTCCAGAGAGGGCTCCTAGTCATATTATTCTGCTACAGCGCATTCGCCGCTGCAGTCACCTGAGCCATACCGGCCTCACCAAACCAGTAACCGTCACAGACCCCGAGTGGTGCCAGCTCTTTTAGCTCGGCCTCGATCTCATTCAGTGGGCGTTCGCCATTGACGGCTTCTGCAAAGAGGCGAATGATCTGCCCAGTGTGCTTATCTTGAGGGCTTATGCGCAGGATATCGACACCCAACTCCCTGATCTCATCCATCTCTGGCAGTAGATCACAGGTGCGTGATGAGAGAGTCTGAATGCCGTTGATCATCAGAAAAGGTTCATTTTCACGGGTCTTCATCAGCTGGCCATCGGGATAGTTACCACAGATGTAGTCACAGTTATCTTTGGGTAGATTATGTGAACGGGCAGTGAAGCAGCGGGCTGATAGCGTCAACGGCATACGACCAAAGGCAAACAGCTCGGTTTCGACCCCTTCAGGGCGTTCCGCCTGCATATCGGCCAGCGTATCGCGTGACAGCTCAACCGGCAGCACCCAACGTTTTAGACCCTGTTTGGCCAACAGTTTCAGAGTGGCAGGGTTGTAGATGTTAACCATCGGCCCAGTGGCAAACGGCCCTTCGTTGATCATCAGGTTGGCTGCGCCGAGATCATTGGCTTCAACCATATATTTGCCGTTGGTACACACCTTACGCAGGGTGACCATCTCAGACTCAGCCTCTAGCAGGGCTAATGTGGAGAGCACCACCTCTTTGCCGGCTGCGGCAAGCTTCTCAGCGATCTCCATCCAATCTTCAAAGGTGAGACTGCGCCGTTTTGAGCAGACGGTTTCACCAAGGTAGACGATATCTACCGGCATCTCTGCTACCTCCTCATAGAATTCGAATAGTCGATCGCGTGACCAGTAGAAGAGGTTGGGGCCTAGTGAAAGTCTTAATTTATTCTCAGTCATAGCAGCTTCAGGTTTAGATTAAAAAACATGCGCTTTATACCATACAAGTGGGCGTATGAGTGGTTTGATACCTCAAAATTCCCTATGGCTGGTTAGTTTTGATATCTTAGGGGGTAACTACTCAACGTATTCATCTTTTGCCTCAACTCTTCGTTATTTTCGTACTCAATCGGTCACATATGCCCTATATGCTCCCTCTTTCCGTGCGAAAATGCCTCGATTTTAGGCAAAATCTAAACACGCTGAATAGTTACCTGTTTAATTAAAGAGTGAGAGAGTAAATTGGCGACAAAACCGCTACAAGAGATTATGCGTGCACTGCGTGCCGATAAAACGGGCTGTCCGTGGGATCGACAGCAGAGCTTTGCGAGTATCGCCCCCTACACCATAGAGGAGGCCTATGAGGTGGCCGATGCGATTGCTCAGGGTGATATGGATGAGCTGCGTGGTGAGTTGGGTGATCTGCTGTTCCAGGTGGTTTTTCACGCCCAGATGGCGGAAGAGGCGGGGCACTTTGGCTTTGATGATGTGGTCGAGACGATTTGTGAAAAGATGATTCGGCGTCACCCCCATGTCTTTGCCGGAAGTGATGTGGCCGATGCCGAAGCGCAGAGCCAGGCTTGGGAGTTGCATAAGGCGGCTGAACGCAGACAGAAACAGGTTGACGGTGAGACTTCACAACTGGCCGGTGTTGCACTGGGTCTGCCCGCCCTGTTACGTGCAGAGAAGCTACAAAAGCGGGCGTCACAGGTTGGTTTTGATTGGCCTGAGCTGAGTGGTGTTATCGCTAAAATAGATGAGGAGCTTGCTGAGCTGAAAGAGGCGATTGCTGAGGATGAAGGCAAGCAGCGTCTCTCAGAAGAGCTGGGTGATCTGCTCTTCTCTTGCGCCAATTTGGCACGCCGACTCGATATTGATGCTGAAACAGCCGTGCGTGATACTAACCGGAAGTTTGAGCGTCGCTTTGCCTATATTGAACAGCAGCTCTCTCTGACAGGTATTGCACTAGAAGAGGCGAGTTTGGAAGAGATGGAACGACTTTGGAATGAGGCAAAGTCTCAATGAGCTATCTTGAACGTATTCAGGCCTGCAACCGTTGGAATCCCGATAACTTCAGACCATTTGTGGTTGATGGCCGGCAGTTTGGCTGGATTAAACAGCCATTCGCTAGCGTGCTCTGTGACTATCCAGAGCTCTTTGTTGTTAACGCTGCTCGGGTAGAACTTAATACTCAGCTACAAACGCAGGAGCAGCGTACTGCAGCGGTCGCCGAGATGCTGGAGCAGCTGGTTGAACGGGGTGTGATAGGGTCACTCTATGGTGAACTCTACCCAGTGGTGACTCAATACGGTCAAACAGCCATCTTTTTGCTGGATCGAGCCGCTGCGCAGTATTTTGGCATTCGAGCCTTTGGTCAACATCTGAACGGTTATGTGAAAGGTGATAAAGAGTTGTCACTCTGGGTGGGGCATCGAGCAGCTGATCGTCATATCTTCCCTGATCGCTTTGATAACATGGTTGCGGGTGGTCTTCCGCATGGCATCAAACTGTCGGATAACTTGGCCAAAGAGTGCATGGAGGAGGCGGGTATTGCTAAAGGATTAGTCGCCAATGCCAAACCGGTAGGTGAAATAAGTTATTGCTGTGAAACGGAATTAGGACTAAAACCCGATACGCTGTTCTGTTACGATCTATCGTTGCCATCGACCTTTATGCCGCGTTGCATTGATGGTGAAGTGGCTGGATTTTATCTCTGGCCAGTGGCTGAAGTGGCGCGGGTCGTACGGGAAACAGAGCGTTTTAAACCCAACTGCAATCTAGTGATTATTGATTTTCTACTTCGCCACCATCTACATGGCCTGAGTGATGAGAGCTACCTCACAATCAAAGATGCGTTAAAGGGTAATACTTAAACAACCTCTGAATAGTCTATGCTCTCAGCTAGAATTGACTCTATAACCATGAGCGTTACGTTGAACCTTTAGGTGATTTTGTGGTCAGTAATTTATCTGTTTTCAAGTGAATAAATTGATGCGTGTGTTAAAAATATTAGTGCCGTTTGCTGTTGCCTCACTGCTATTGGGTGTTGCTTCACCACTAACGGCGGAGTACATAAAAAGCTCTGCCTCCATTGAAGCGACTCCACAACACAAAAAATCGACGCGGATCATCACTCAAGTCATTAGCCGTTTCCACTATAAAAAACAGCCGCTTGATGACCGACTCTCTGAACAGATGCTCGAACGTTACATTGACGTGCTAGATCCCAATCGATCGATCTTCCTACAACACGATATTGATGAATTCCAGCGTTATAAAACGCGTCTTGATGACTATCTGCTGAATGGCAATGTTGAACCCGCTTTTGAGATCTTTGCAGTCTATCGCAAGCGGGTTGATGAGGTGGTGGCCTACGCCTCAAGCCTGCTTGAGGGCAATTTTGATTTTGAAAAAGATGAGAGCTATCGCTTTGATCGTGAAGATGCGCCGTGGTCAGCCAACCAGATGGAGCGTGAGCAGCTTTGGCATAAACGGGTCAAGAATGATTGGCTAGGTCTTCACATGGCAGATAAAGAGGCGGAGAAGATTGTTGAGACACTGAATAAGCGTTATGCCGGTCTCTCTAGACGGGTTAACCAGTTCAAGGCAAATGATATCTTTCAGATGTTTATCAACGCCTACACCATCAGTCTGGAGCCGCACACCAGTTATATGTCGCCCAGCACCTCAGAGAATTTTGATATCAGCATGCGTCTCTCACTTGAGGGTATAGGTGCTGTTTTGCGGCTTGAAAGCGAGTACACCACCGTGCAGAAAACCATCGCAGGTGGGCCAGCAAAATTGAGTGGCCAAGTCCATACGGGTGACAGGATTCTCGGCGTTGGGCAAGGGGTTCAGGGCGACGTTGAAGATGTCATTGGTTGGCCGTTACAGGATGTAGTTGAGAAGATCCGTGGCCCTAAGGACTCGGTTGTTCGTCTGCAGCTGCAACCCAAAGGAAGCGATTCCAGCCAGGTCAAACTGGTCACCTTGACCCGCAACAAAATAAGATTAGAAGAGCAGGCGGCTAACCAGTCAATTATTGAGGGTCTGGATGGTCTTGGTAATCTGCGTATTGGTGTGATTGATGTACCCACCTTCTATCGTGACTTCTCCGCCCAGATGCAAGGAGATAAAGAGTTCCGAAGTACTACACGTGATGTGCGCAAGCTCATTAAAGAGCTGAAGGCGGCCTCTATTGATGGCATTGTCATTGATCTGCGTACTAATGGTGGTGGCTCATTGAGCGAAGCGACTGAACTCACCGGCCTCTTTATCAACGCTGGCCCAGTCGTACAAATTAAAGATGCTCTTGGTCGAATTGAAGTGGAGAGGGATGTTGATCCTGGTGTGGCTTATGCTGGTCCGTTGGCGGTGTTGGTTGATCGCAATAGTGCTTCAGCATCTGAGATTTTTGCGGGTGCAATTCAAGACTACAAACGCGGCATAGTTATCGGCGAACCCACATTTGGTAAAGGGACAGTACAGACACTGGTTGATCTGCGCCGATATGCACCTGACAATACCCCCAACTTGGGTCGTCTACGTCTTACCATGGCACAGTTTTTCCGGATCAATGGTGGCAGCACTCAGCATAAAGGGGTGGTTCCTGATATCATTTTCCCCACGGCTAAATATCTCTCTGAGCATGGTGAGCGGGCGCTGGAGAATGCCCTGCCTTGGGCCAAGATCAGACCGGCAAAATACCAAGTGGCATTGATGGGTGACATGCGAGAGCTTATTGAAAATCACAAAAAGAGAATTATTGATAACCCCGGTTTTGTGATGCTTGAAGCGTATGAAAGTCTCCTAGATAAGTATGAAAGCCGTCAAGAGGTCAGCCTGCTTGAGAGCCGACGTAAGGCGGAGTGGGAAGATCAGGAGAAGCTTCGGTTGGACTACAAAAACCGCTTTCTCGTCTCGGTGGGTTTAGAACCAAGAAAACCAGATGATAAGCCGCCTGAGCATGGCGGAGATGTTGATGAGGCGGATGAACTCGAGAGCAACGCCATCAAACATATCGAACTTAATGAAGCGGCCAGAATTCTGGTGGATGCCATTCGTATGCATGCCCCTCGATCTGCCATGCAGCTCACCCGATAAAAGCATAACTATTTGAACCATACATTTGAAAAACGACTCTCTTGCTTGCAAGAGAGTTCAGCGGACTATTCTATACAGGGTGGCTTGATCGGGCTGGAAAAAGAGGCGCTACGCGTCACTACCGCCGGTACCATTGCCCAAACACCCCACCCCGCCAGTTTGGGCGCGGCGCTGACCCACCCTTACATCACTACCGACTACTCTGAAGCACTCACCGAGCTGATTACGCCACCCATGAGAAGTGGTGCTGAAGCGCTCGATTTTCTCAATGATGTGCAAAAGTTCCTCTATGATCAGCTACAAGATGAACTGCTCTGGGTTGGCAGTATGCCGTGCATTGTGCGTGGTGGTGCGATGGTGCCTATTGCCAACTATGGTCGCTCCAATGCGGGCATGATGAAGAGTGTCTATCGTCGTGGACTAGGTCATCGCTATGGTCGGGTGATGCAGGTGATTGCCGGTATCCACTTCAACTACTCACTGCCTGAGAGCTTCTGGCCTGGGTTTCAACAGATGGAGGGTGATGAGAGGCCGTTGCAGGATTTCATCTCAGATCGTTACTTCGGCATGATCCGAAACCTAAAGCGTATTGGGTGGTTGATTCCCTATCTGTTTGGTGCCTCTCCAGCCTTCTGTAAATCATTCCTCAATGGGCAGTCAACCACCCTGCAGGAGTGGGATAGCAGAACCTACTATTCACCCTATGCCACCTCACTGCGCATGGCCGATATCGGCTATCAAAACAGCAAGGAGAAGGATACCGGCATAAAAATTTGTTACAACAATATTGCGGCCTATGTAGAGACCTTAAGCCATGCGATTGAGACACCATGTCCTGAGTATGCTGAGATTCCTATGAAGGTGGGGGATGAGTATCAACAGCTCAATAGCAATATTCTACAGATTGAGAATGAGTACTACAGCAGCGTCCGCCCTAAACAGATACTGCAAGGGTTGGAGAGACCAACCCATGCCTTAAAGGAGCGCGGCGTACGTTATGTTGAACTGCGTTCGCTAGATATTAATCCGTTCCTGCCGCTGGGTATTGATGAGTCGCAAGCCCATTTTATTGAAGCGCTGTTGATCACTTTACAGCTACAGGATAGCCCGCCCTGCAGCCTAGAAGAGCGAAGTGAGCAGGATCACAATGAGGCTGAGGTGACATACCAGGGGCGTAAGCCGGGTCTCAAACTATTGCGCGGAGGGCATGAAGTTCCGCTTCGGGAGTGGGCCACGTCGATGCTACAGGCGATGCAGCCGGTCTGTGAACTGCTTGACGATGGGCTTGTCGACAAACCTTACCAACAGAGTCTTAAACAGCAGCAGGAACGCGTGGATAACCCCGATGCCACCCCTTCGGCGCGCGTATTGGCTGAGATGAAGGCAAATGGTGAGAACTACTATCAGTTTATCTGCCGGCTCTCTCAGCAGAATATTGAACACTATCAAGCGCAGTCGTTAAGTGTTGAACGCCTCAAACTTTTTCATCATGCAGCAGAGCGTGCCACATTGGAACAGCAGCAAATTGAGGCGGCTGATAGCATCTCATTTGAACAGTTTCTTAAAGAGTATTTTGGCTAAGGAGCCTCTGATTAAGTAAAGTATAAGGTTCGCTAAAGCTCAGCTAAGAATTAGGCTGATGCCTACAGGGATGTAGGTAATTAGGGCGATTTCGGCCAGTCTAAAACAATCATGACTTGATCAGAGACTCCCTAAGGAAGAGTCTATCCTCGTAGCACCTAACGCCTGCCATCTCCTGATACCTTATTCAGCACCCAATCCAATCCTCGGCTACTCAGTAGGCGTCTTAGCGTACCAAGCAGATAAGTGGGCGTAGTGACATAGTAACGCGCTTTAGGTCGGGGGCTCTCCAATGCATGGATGACCCGCTTTAATACTGCTTCAGGAGGCAAGGCAAAGGGTGTCGCTGCTCCATCCTTATTTAATCTCTCCTCCATAGCCAGATAGTTCTCGCGGTGGTAGCTGTTATCAATGTTGATGTTCTCTAGCCATTTTAGTCGAGCATTGGCGCGAAACTGGCTCTCAATCGGGCCAGGTTCAATCAATGAGACATGGATGCCACTTCCCCGCAGTTCCATTCGCAACGTATCGGTGAGCCCCTCTAACGCAAACTTTGATGCGTTATAAGCACCACGGTAGGGCATTGCGACAAGACCCAGAACAGAGCTGTTTTGGATGATACGTCCCTCTCCCTGTTGTCGCATTAGTGGAATAATTCGACAGGTTAACTCATGCCAACCAAAGAGATTGGTTTCAAATTGAGCCTTTAAAACGTCACGAGAGAGATCCTCTACTGCACCGGGTTGACCATATGCACCATTATTGAAAAGCGCATAGAGTTTGCCTCCTGTCTGCTCCAGTAGCTGGTCAACGGCTTGATGAATGCTGGATGAGTCATCTAGGTCGAGCTGCAAGGTGGTTAAACCTCGTTTTCTCAATTCTACAACATCAGCACTTTTTCTAGCAGAAGCATAGACTTGCCAGCCCCGCGCTTGCAACTTTAGTGCGCTGGTTAAGCCAATGCCACTGGAGCAGCCTGTGATTAGAATTGTTCGTTTAGGTGGTCTCATCTTGGCGTAGCTTAGCCTATTGATAGGTGGGTTTCATATCTCAAAAATGAATTAAAGTTATCCTGAAAATTACCGATACTGGTTACATAAATAGTGACCATTTAGTATCAAAATTTCACTGTAGCGGTAAGGGAGAGTTCTTTAGTGGATATTGCAACAATTATTGGGCTCATAGGTGGGCTTGGTGTCATCATCGGAGCGATTGCAACCGGTGGTGATGTGATGTTGTTTATCAACGTGCCTTCCATCCTGATTGTGGTTGGTGGAACCACAATGGTTGTACTGATGCAGGTCTCTCTCTCTGACTTCTTGGCATCATTTGGAGTGGCAATGAAGGCTTTTGTCTACCAAGTCGATGACCCCAGGGCACTCATTGAAGAGGCTGTGATACTGGCTGATGTAGCCCGTAAAAATGGACTGCTTGCACTTGAAGGGCAGGAGATAAGCAATGATTTTCTTAAGCAAGGCATCAATCTCTGTGTAGATGGTCATGATCCTGCGTTGGTCAGTAAAATGTTGAGCAAAGATATTGCGCAAACGATCCATCGACATGAGGTGGGTCAGCGAATGTTCAAAAATATGGGGGTCATGGCTCCTGCGATGGGCATGATTGGCACCCTGATTGGTTTGGTTCAGATGTTAGCCAATATGTCTGACCCAGCCAGTATTGGCCCAGCCATGGCTGTTGCACTGTTGACGACACTCTACGGGGCTATTATCGCAAATACTTTTGCTAACCCCTTAGCGGATAAATTAGCCCGTGTCACCGAACTGGAGAAGATCAATCGTGCCCTGATTGTAGAGACCATCTCTGGCATTCAAGAGGGCATGAACCCTAAAATTCTTGAACAGCTGCTCTCAACCTATCTGCCTGCTGGAAAACGAGCACGTGATGACGATGAGGTAGCGGCAGATGCCTGATATGCAGGAGTGCCCGCCATGTGAGGAGGGGTTGCCACCCTGGCTGGCCACTTTTGCAGATTTGATGTCACTACTGATGTGCTTTTTTGTGCTACTTCTCTCATTTGCTGAGATGGATGCGGTTCGCTTTAAAAAAATGGCGGATTCAATGAAAGATGCTTTTGGTGTGCAAAGGGAGATACCCGCCAGTGAGATTGTAAAAGGCATTAGTGTCGTAAAAATGGAGTTCACACCTGGTAAGCCAGAGCCGACGCTGCTGAAAGAGATCAAGCAGATGACCACTGATGATATGAGCCAAAATCTTGATGTTGATCAAGATAAAAAGGATGAGATGGAGGCTAATGAAGAGCCTGATATCAATGAAGAGTTGATGGCCGCCATGCTGAGGAAGATGGCAGAACAGGCAGACAAGACTGCAGAGGAGTTAAAAGAGGACCTAGCTGAAGAGATTGAGAAGGGAATGGTGGAGGTTGAACATGATGAAACGCGTGTCATTATTCGTATCCAAGAGAAAGGCTCGTTTGGATCGGGTAGTGATCAGCCGCACCCTGAATTTTTTGATGTGATGGATAAAATAAGTGTGGTGGTTGCGAGTCAAGAGGGGGAAATTGTCGTCGCTGGTCATACAGACGATATACCGATTTCAACCCTGCGTTTCCGCTCAAATTGGGAGCTATCTACTGCCCGCGCAGTGACGGTGGTGCATGCGTTATTACGGCACCCCAATGTTGATATGGGGCGGGTTAAAATAGAGGGTTATGCTGATACTCAACCGATTGTCCCCAATGACTCAGCTGAAAATAGAGCCAGAAATAGACGGGTTGAGTTGGTGCTGGAACAGGGGCAGCATATAGATTCAGGTAAAGAGATACAGGCAACAAAAAAGACCTCAGGTTAAGTTCATCCAGCATGCCACTGTTGATCTCTCAGTTCTGATAATAGAGATCCCAACGACCTTCTTAGTAGTTATGTAGTACATTGGTTCCAATGCCCCTTGTTTAGCTGTAGGGAGGGTGATGTTAGGCAGTAAACCGTCTGCCTAACTCCTCATCCCAATCCACCACATCCAACTGTAGATTTTAGGATTATGAGCGACGCCAAAAAAGAGAATGATGAGAAAGATCGACGTGAGTTCTTCCGTTTGGATGACAAAGTGAATTTGAGCTTTAAATGCCTCACTGAGGATGAGATGTCTAATGGCGTTAAGGAGCTTGCCTTCGGCTTGACGGATAGTCTGACCATCATGACGCGCATGTCGAGCATTACTCAACAGCTTTCAGCCTCATTGCACCGAATTGATCAACGAGATCCAGATACGGCAGATTATCTAAGAGCGCTTGATGAAAAAATTGAGATTTTGGCGCAGACCTACATATCAAAAAATAGTGATTTGGTTGAGCAGCCGACCCAAGTGGTCAACTTGAGTGCTGGAGGTATCGCCTTTGAAGTTGAAGAACCGGTGACGTTGCAGATTCCGCTTGAGGTCAAATTGCTGTTATTTCCCACCTACACAGGTATTCTGATCTATGGCCGGGTTATCTCATGTGACGCCTCAAAAGAGGGTGGATACCAGATTCGTGTAGATTTTGAGTTCATTCGTGATAATGATCGCGATGCGCTGATTCGGCATATTCTGCGCAAGCAAGGAGAGTCACTGCGACGGATACGTGAAGAGCGTGAAGCGGAGTAAGTTGTTCAGCACATTGATTAACAATTATTGGACAACCATCAATGCTTGCTCAAAATTTCAGATGGGATGAGCATTTTCTATTAATCAGGGTCGTTTCGGCCACTCTAAAACAGTCATGATTTCTTAAATATCCCTTTTACGTTGAAAGGGGAGCGTTTCCCGTAAATTTCTCAGTATTATCCCGATAATATTTTGCAAATATATCCGTAATGAAAGATCATTCTGAATACTAAGGAACCTCTGAATAAGTCTGGTTGCACTAAAGCATAAGATTCGCTAAAGCTCCGCTAAAACTGCCCCGATTTGCTCCGAAGATCGCTGCAATAGAACAACTATTACAGCTCACTTTGAAACTAATCGGAACAGTTTTATTTCAGCCTAAATTCAACCAGACTTAATCAGAGGTTCCCTAATGTGAAAGCGCATAAAC
Source organism: Candidatus Polarisedimenticolaceae bacterium (assembly GCA_021647945.1). Lineage (GTDB taxonomy): Bacteria > Pseudomonadota > Gammaproteobacteria > Chromatiales > Chromatiaceae > JAKITT01. The sequence goes on along the minus strand of JAKITT010000006.1, from coordinate 13,631 downwards.
CTATGTCTTTTTACCTTAAAGAAAACGATAAAATCTTGGAGTAACCAAATTGAGTAGCAACGACCTTGATGGAGTATTGGTAGGACTGGGCCTTAAAAACCTAGGCAATATTCACGATAACCTTCCCACTGCCCAACTGTATGAGGCAGCGATACGGCGGCGGGAGGGCTTTCTTGCCCACTTGGGGCCTTTGGTTACACGTACAGGGAGTTATACGGGACGATCGCCCAACGACAAATTTATCGTCGATGAACCTTCCAGTCGTGAGCAGGTGTGGTGGAGCGAGGTCAACCGGCCCATCAGTGAAGCGAGTTATGACAAGCTCTACAGCCGTGCCTGTCACTACCTAGAAGGGAAAGATATCTTCGTTCAGGATCTGCTGGTGGGGGCTGACCCCGACCATGAATTGCAGATCAAAGTGATCACGCATGATGCGTGGCACTCCCTTTTTGCCCGCACCATGTTTATCCGGCCAGAAAATCTAGGACGGAAATTGAAAACAGATGAAGCACAATTTACCGTTCTGCATGTCCCCCATCTACACGCGGTGCCGGATGAAGATGGCACCAACTCTGAAGCCTTCATCATCGTCCATTTTGGTCGACGCCAAGTCCTGATCGGCGGCACACCCTATGCGGGTGAGATAAAGAAGTCGATCTTCTCTGTCATGAACTTTATGTTGCCACAAGAGAATATCCTCTCCATGCACGCCTCTGCCAATGTGGGGGAAGCGGGTGATGTTGCGATTATGTTTGGTCTCTCAGGTACCGGCAAAACAACGCTTTCAGCCGATCCAAAACGCAGATTGTTGGGAGATGATGAACACGGCTGGGGTGATAATGGTGTCTTCAACTTAGAGGGGGGGTGTTATGCCAAAGTGATCAACCTCTCAAAAGAAAAAGAGCCGTTGATCTATGAAACTACCCGTCGTTTTGGCACCATTCTTGAAAATGTCGGTATGGATTTCCACCACCGCCGGGTCAATCTTGATGATAGTGACCTGACCGAGAACACCCGTGCCGCCTATCCCATTACCCACATCCCCAATGCCATCTACCCCGGTATTGCGGGCCATCCAAAAAATATCATCATGCTCACCTGTGATGCGTTTGGTGTTTTGCCGCCTATCGCCAAATTGACTACAGAGCAAGCGATGTACCATTTCCTCTCTGGTTATACCGCCAAAGTGGCTGGAACAGAGGCGGGTATCACTGAGCCACAGGCCACCTTCAGCACCTGTTTTGGTGCACCCTTTATGTCACTGGAGCCGGGTGTCTATGGCAAATTGCTGGGTGAAAAGTTGGAGCAACATGATGTTCAATGCTGGCTGATTAATACCGGTTGGTCTGGTGGTCCATATGGTGTCGGTGAGCGGATGGATATCAATTTGACCCGTGCCCTGTTGAATGCCGCACTGTCGGGTGAATTGGCAAAAGTGCCGGTGCAAGAGGATCCTATTTTTGGTCTGCTGATACCTGAATCTTGTGAGGGGGTTGCGTCAGATGTTCTTCACCCCGCCAATACTTGGCAGGACAGAGCCGCTTATGAAACGAAGGCCCGTGAGTTAGCCAATGCCTTTAGAGAGAACTTTAAAGCGTTTGAATCGATGGTATCACCTGCGGTGATTGCAGCTGGGCCAAAGTCAGTCTAAAACAATCATGACTTATTTAGAGGTTCCCTAGGTTATCTAGTCAGCTCTCCAACACCTGTGGTGTTGGAGAGCTTTGAATCTGTTGCAGCCGACCAGTTGTACCGGGTTAAACAGGGCGCTAAGCAGTTTAGAGATGGACTGTTATCAACGGCCAATAACCTGGTAAAAATAGTGCAATGCATCGCCGATCTACCTCTCTATACCCCCCTAAAGAGTTGGATAGAGTGGGGCGAGCCTCTCCTGTTGGCACTTGTCTGAGTGGGGTTCTGTTTTAAAACCATGTTGGACGATTTTCCATAACGCCTCTCCGTTCCAGCTGCGGTTCTCTTCTGCCGCATAAAGCGCCCGATCCAACGCCTCTAGCTGAGCCTCTGCCCCTTCAAGTCGTCCTGCCAGTGCCGTGAGTCCAAGCGGCGGCTGGTCCGGCCATGTTTCAGTGGCGAACTCTAACAGGCCGCGTTTAGCCGCAACGGGATCATTGTCTGCACAGGCACGCTGCAGATCTGCCAAGAGGGTAGTGCGCTTGCTTGCGCTATCTTTTGTCGGCATTAGCTGCGCAATGAAGGCCTTTAGTTGGTTTAGATAACGAGCCATCAATAGTAGAGAAATAAGCAGAATGGTGAGTGCTAGGTAGAGCCAGTTGCTTTCACTCTCGTGCGGTTGGGCTGGTAGTGTCTCCGCCTCATCAACCTTTTTTGTCTCTATCTTCTCAATTTCTGCCGCTGGCTGATCTCTATGCTCCTCAAGGGGCGGCAGGACATCAATCTGCCAAGCGGGCAGGGTGCTGCTCTGCTGCTCTCCGGTGGTGATGTTCCACCAAACTAATGTCACGGCCGGTATCTTCTGGCGGCCAGACTGGGAGGGGATATAGGTGAATCTCTGCTCGCTCTGTCCATAGACCCAACTGCCGTCAGTGACACTTTCGGTCTTTGTCGGCTCTGGGTAGATACGAAGGTGATCGGGAATATCGAGTGTTAACTGAGGGATGTGTGATGCGGCTAAACCTTTGGCTTCAATGGTGATGGTGCGGCTCACGGGTTGGCCGGCACGAAACTCGGGGGGTGATTTGGCCCAGCTATCTTTCAGTGATATCTGTTCACTGGGCAGCCAGTGTTGGCCACTATATTGATCTGGTTGTGGCGCGATCTGTAGTGTGATCGCCTCGCTCTCTACCTCTACCGGGCGACTGCGTTGTGCGCGTCGTGGTTGGTTGAAAAAGTTGTCCTGGAAGAAGCGTTCACGGGTTGAGCGTGGACGTTGTTGTTGCGGTGTATTGACACTGATTCGGCCTTGGAAACGGATCGGCGGAATGGTCAGTGGGCCGCTCTTCTCAGGGAAGATGGCGTAGTGACGTTCAATCACCTGATACTCTGAGCCATCTTTATGGACGCGGTAGCGCTCACCTTCTCCCAACTGCTCAATGATCGTATGTTCAATCAAGGGGGTGCTCAACTCACCGTCGAGCAGTGGTATGCGATAGAAGAGGCGTACGCTATAGCGGATCTGCTGCTGTACAAAGGCGGGCTGGTTCTCTCCCTCAATATCAACCGTAACAAATATGTTGTTTGCTGTTTGTGCCTGCTCTTGTTCGGTGGGTTGTTTAATGGTCAACAAGATGGGTTGCGTCTGCTCATCACCCACCTGGATCGAAGGGATCACCACATTACCGGCTGCCAATGGTTGAAGCTCAATACGCCATGTGGTCCTGTCAGTGCGGCTGCCATTGATGATGCTGATCTGCTGGCTCTGGCTGGTGCCGCCGATGCGGAATGTTTTGTTCAATGATGAGAAGTCAGGCTCGCCATCTTGGTTCTCAACCTCAATGGTTAGAATGACAACATCGCTAGGGTAGAGGCTGCGTTGGTTGACTGTCGCATTTACCTTGGCTAGCAGCGTGCTGGGCAGTAGGCAGCAGATGAGCAGTAGCGTACGGATTACCATGGCTGATCACTCCCGGTGCCTGAGCGTGGTGGGCGTCGGCCATACTGATATTTGAATTTGCGCCGCAACAGGCCAGCGGGATCATCGGGAATACGGCGTAACCACTGCTCGATCGCCTGCTGCTCCTCCTGAGTGAGTGGCTCCGCTTCTGCGGTCTCTTCTGGCTCTTTGTCAGACTCCTCAGCGGTTGACTCAGCAGCCTCTTTCTCCGCCTCTTCTGCTTTAGATGGGTCAGACTCCTCTGCTTCCTTCTCCTGCTCTTTCGATTCCCCCTCTTTCTGCTCATCTGAGGGATCTTGCTGACCCCCCTCCTCCTCTGAGTCGCTGTCGGGTTGCTCTCCCTGCTTCTCCTCTTGATCCTCTTTTTTATCCTGATCGTCGCTCTGCTGATCCTGCTCCTGCTGCTCTTGCTCCTCTTGCTGCAGCATCAGCCGCTCAACCTCTGCGCGGTTGATCTTGGCATCCTCCATATCCGGCTCCAATTTCAACGCCTCATCATAGGCATCAATCGCCTCCTGGTGACGCCCCAATTGCGCCAGCGCATTGCCTCGATTGTATTGCCCGTTGGCCCCCTGTTGTGCAGAGAAGGCCTCCAGTGCTGATTCATAATCATTTTGACGATAGGCTGCGGTGCCTTTTTGTGCGGGATCATTGGCCAGATCAGCAGCGCGTTGAAAGTCGCCCTGCTGAATGGCGTTGGCGGTCTGCTGGTCACGCCGTTGCCAGAGATCATCCCAGCCGAATGCCATTGCCGGTTCTGGCGGCAGTGCAATACCCACCAGTAACATCACACTCAGCAACCAGCCACGACGAAAGGCGAGAGCGGCCAGCGGTAGCAGCAATAGCACCAAATAGGGGCCTTCGGAACGCCAGATATCACTCTTCTGGTCGGTCGCCTCGGTCTCACTATTGAGTGGATTGAACTCGTCAGGCAGCAGATAGTTGATATCTTCATCGCCACTGCTCAGCGTGGTGTAGCGACCGCCTCCAACACTGGCCAGCTGGCGCATCGCATCATTATCAAATGTGATGTTGATACTTTTTCCGGCGCGGGTCTGTAGTATTTCACCACGTCCATCACGTAACAGGTCACCCTTCTCTGTGCCGATACCAAGTACCGACAGCGTGTGCCCCTTCATTTGCAGTTCACGTGCTGCATCAATTGCCTGACGGCCATCATAACCATCGGCAATCAGCAGCACTTCGCCCTTGCTGATACCGGCCCGAGCCAGTAGCTCGACCGCTTTGTTAAGCCCCAGATCAACGCGGCTGCCCTGAATGGGCATGATGGAGGGTTCAAGGGCGGTGACGAGATTATTGATGGTTTTAGCATCACGTGTCAGGGGTGAGACGATGAAGGCATCGCCAGCAAATACCACCAAACCCGTCTCTGTCTCCTCAGTCTGACTCAATACATCAAGCAGTTTGAAACGGGCGCGTACCAGACGATTGGGTTTGACATCGGTGGTGTGCATCGAACGCGATAGATCGAGCACAATGACCCGCGCTTGCTGTGCCTGGAAGAGGGGGCGGGACTGTTTCTCCCACACCGGATCGGCCAGTGCCAGCACCCCCAGTAGCCAGGCGATAGCGAGTAGAATAATCGGTAGTCGGCTGATATTGCCGTTGGCATCGGCCATCAGTAGCGGCAGTAGATGGGCATCGACCACCTTTTTCCACGGGTTGTCGTGTTGTGTGGGTTTCAGTAGCCACCAGAGCAGTAGACTCAATGGTAGTAGTGCCCAGAGCCAATGTGGATGTTGCAGGTGGAGCAGCTCAAACATGGCGCACTCCCGGCAATAACCCACGATTTGTCAAGGCGATGAGGATACTCAATAGCAGTGCGACGGCCAGTGGCCAGCGGTAGAGTTCGTCAACCGGGCGATAGAGCTGCTGCTCTTCGGCGACGGGCTCCAGCTCATCAAGCAGTTGGTAGATCTCCTCCAGTGACGCTAGATCACGACCCCGAAAGTAGCGGCCATTAGTCTTCTGGGCAATCGCTTTGAGCGCCTCCTCATCAAGATCGGTGTTCATCACCCGGCGTGAGCCGAAGAAACCACGCATCAACTGCTCATCGGCACCGATGCCAATGGTGTGGATGCGAATCCCCTCTTGAGCGGCGAGATCCGCTGCCTTCATCGGGTCGACTGTGCCGGCGGTATTACTGCCATCGGTGAGCAGAATCAGCACGCGATTCTCCTGTGACTGCTCTCGTAACCGTTTGACCGCCAGACCAATCGCATCGCCGATGGCGGTCTTTTTACCGGCGAGACCAATGGCCGATTCGTTGAGCAGTTGACGGACTGTTTTGCGGTCAAAAGTGAGTGGTGCCTGTAGATAGGCTTGGTCACCAAATAGGATCAGCCCCAGGCGGTCGCCGGTGCGTCGCTCAATGAACTCACCCGCCACCTCTTTAACCGCGTGTAGACGATTCATACGACGATTGTTGAGCATCATATCGTCGCTCTCCATACTGCCGGAGAGGTCGATGGCCAGCATCAAATCGCGGCCGCTGATCGGTAGATGGAGCGGTTCGCCAATCAACTGTGGCCGGGCGGCAGCCGTCAGCAACAGTAGCCACGCAGCAATTGCCAACAGTAGACGCAAGTTGGAACGCTGCTTAGTTGGTAGTAGAGAAGGGGTATTAACCGCAGTGAAGAAGGGCACCCGCAGTGTGGCAAGTGAACGCTCTGCTGCACGTGGCAGTAGTATCGCCAACAGTGGTAACGGTAGCGCAGCAAAGAGCCAAGGCCAAGCAAACTCAAGGCTCATAGTGGGCCTCCCGCATTGCGTTTGAGCCAACTGCGCAGCAGGGGCAGTAGGGGTGTAATATCGGCCTCTATGTCGCTTTGGTAGGGGCCAGTGGCGAGGATTGCTCCCGGGCCGTTGCTGAACTGGCCGTTTCCCCCCGTCTCATCGAGAAACTTGAGCCATGCGCTGCCGGTCAATGCGGCCACCCGTTGGCGGGGGAAGCGCGTCAGCGCCACACGGCGTAGCAGGATCGATAACTCTGCCAAATGATGGGCCGCCTGTGATGGATCAAACGCCTCTTCCAGTTGAGTGAGTAGGGCCAGTACCTCTGCGCGTTGGCGACGGAGTTGCAGATGACGCCGGAGTGCGAAACTGGCCCATATTAATAGTGCCAGTGCCACCATGGCGACCAACCACCAGCCCGGTGCGGGTGGCCAAAGTTCGGGCAGCCCAGGGGTGTGAATATCCTTCAGTTGTAGCGCTGGGGCAGGGGGCTGTATCGGATTCATCAGCGTCTCTTGCCTTGCTTAGATGAGTTGAAAAATTGCCGTAACTTACTGGAGATCTCATCCGTGGTCGAGAGCTGTAGCAGTGGCATGGCACGGCGCTCTATCACCTCGTTGATACGTTGGTGGTAGTGGGGCAACCATGCTTGCGTGCTCGTCTGTCGGCTATCAAGCCAACCGCTGTTGTGGCCATCGGTAATGGCGTAACTGCCTGCGGGTGGTGGTGCGAGTTCCAGTGGGTCGGTGATCTGGAGGGCGATGAGGTCATTATGTTGCCGCAGTCTCATCAGCTGTTGGTCAGTATCATCATTGAGGTTGTAGAAGTCACTGATGATAAAGATGAGGGAGCCTGGGCGGGCGACGCGGTGTAGGCGTTTTAGCGCATGATTGAGGCCGTTGTTATCTGCGCTATTGGCCAGCCCTTTGCTGGGGTCACTGCTCTGATTGAGATGACGGATTAGACGCAACACGCCACGCTGGCCCCCGCTGGGTTGTAGCTCTTGGTGCTTGCCATTGAATATAAGCGCGCCGATGCGGTCGCCCTGGGTGATGGTGGCCCAACCAAGCATTGCGGCGGCACGACATGCCTGCACCGACTTGAGGCAGTTGCGGGTGCCGAAGAACATGGTTGGTCCCAGATCGACCACGACGACGACGGGGCGTTCCCGCTCTTCGTGGTAGATCTTGGTGTGTGGTGTGCCGGTACGTGCGGTGACGCGCCAATCCATATTACGGATATCATCACCCGGCTGATAGCAGCGTGACTCCAGATAGTCCATGCCGCGTCCACGAAAACGCGAGTGGTGGGTGCCGGAGATGACGCTGGTTGCCATCTGTCGCCCACGCAGCTTCAGTCCCTTTACATGCAGCCTGAGCTGAATCAGCTCCTCAGTGGTGGCTTGTGTACTCGATGAGGAGGCAACCACGCCAGCCGTCGGCTGCTGGATTTTGTTGTGGAACCAGTTGAGCATCAAGGAGCCTCTGAATAGATCTGGACGAAGCAGATTAGGTTTAAATTTCATGGTGATTAGGTCTAAAGCTCAATCATACAGATGATCATCTGTAGGAGCGGTGCCTCGCCGCGATGAATCCCGCTGCCAAGCCCAATCGCAGCGAGGGCGCCGCTCCTACGGGTATGCTGAGCTTTGTGCCTAATCATTGATTCAAGCTATTACGAAGCTTAATAACGAAGAAGTGACGGGTTTTGGGCTCAAGAGAGGCGTTCATGATTTGCTCAGAGCCTCCTTAAGCCACAGGTACTCGCTGAACCAGTTCACGGATGAAGTCATCGCTGGTGATCCCCTCAGCCTCCGCTTCAAATGAGAGCAGAATACGGTGGCGCAAACAGTCATATGCGACCGCCTGTACATCCTCGGGTGAGGCGTAATCACGGCCATGCAGCCATGCGTGGGCGCGAGCGCTACGATCCAGAGCGATAGTGCCACGCGGGCTGGCACCGTAGTTGACCCAGCGAGCCAGATCCGCCCCATAAGGGGATGGATCGCGGCTGGCTAGGGTGAGCTGTACCAAATACTGCTCGACCGGCTCAGCCATGTGCAGATGGTTCACCTCATGCTGCGCCTCAAGGATCTGGGCGATGCTGAGATGTTTCTTGGTTTCAGGGGCGCGCTCTTTGCTGATCGCCTGTCTGCGTGCCAGCTGTAGAATCTGCCGTTCGGTATCGGCCCTGGGGTAGTCAATTCGGATATGCATCAGAAAGCGGTCGAGCTGCGCCTCTGGCAGTGGGTAGGTGCCCTCTTGTTCAATGGGGTTCTGGGTCGCCATCACCAAAAATGGTTGCGGCAGTGGATAGGTGGTGTGGCCCACGGTGATCTGCCGTTCGCCCATCGCCTCTAGCAGCGCGGCCTGTACCTTGGCAGGGGCACGATTGACCTCATCGGCCAACACAAAGTTGTGGAACAGTGGCCCTTTTTGGAACTCAAACTGGCCATTCTGTGGTCGGTAGATCTCGGTGCCGGTGAGATCACCCGGTAGTAGATCGGGTGTGAACTGTAGACGGTGGAAATCACCCTCCAGTCGTGCTGCCAGCTCTTTAATGGCGGTGGTCTTGGCTAGCCCCGGTGCCCCTTCGACCAGTAGGTGGCCATCGGCCAGCAGTGCGATAAGCAGTCGATCAACCAGTCGCTCTTGACCAATAATGACCTGTTGAAGTTCTTCTCGGAGTTGGCTAAATAGAGTGTGAGTCATCGTTATATTCAATCGCTCGAAAATTGTAATTTAGGGGGCTATGTCGAAATAGATCGCTCCCTATGACCACGCAGTGGTCGAAAAAGTTGCAGATTATAGCTAAGAATCGGGGCAGTTTCAGCCAGTCTAAAATAATCATAACTTGATCAGAGCTTGCCTATGTCCCCAATAACAATAGCGCGGTAGAATTGCAGCAGATAATTTTGTTGGTCTATCGAGTAGTGACTCGAGTGAGAGCTAAAGCTTTATGCGCAGTAAAAGTAAATTGAGTGCCCTGTTTGAACTGGGTGAAGTGAAGCATGGTGGAAAATGGATGGACTACCTGCAGTTTGGTTTTAATGATCAAGATGTCTTTAGTCTGCTGCTGTTGGTGGGCAATGAGTCACTGCATGATGCCGATGTTGAGAGCGATGAGGTTTGGGTGCCGCTGCACGCCTGGCGGACGTTGGCTCAGCTGGGCAGCGCATCGAGTATAGAGCCGCTGTTGGCACTCTTTGATCTGCTGGTTGAAGATGACTGGGCCATTCAGGATCTGCCGGTGGTGGTGGGCATGTTGGGTGCGCCCGCAGTTGAACCGTTAACCATCTATATGAACGAGATCCGACACAAAGAGTTTGCCCGTGTCATAGCGGCCGATGGTTTGAAGGAGATTGCAGAGCGGCACCCTGAATGCCGAGAGGCGGTTATTGAGGCGCTCACTGCCTACCTACGGGCGAAGGATAAGAGCCTGACGACAATGAATGGCTTGATTGTCTGCTGCCTTATCGACCTACAAGCGAGTGAGTCGATAGAGGTGATTCGGGATATCTATAGCGGTGGCATGGTTGATATTAGCTGTGCCGGTGACCTGGAAGAGGTTGAAATTTCACTAGGATTGAGAGATCAACGCAGCACGCCAAAACCAGACTATGCCACCTCTCATCAGGCGAAAGAGAAGGCCCCCTTGATCTCACCTGATCCTGAGTCGGTCACGCTCTTTGAAGAGCTGGATGAGTATCTGCTGCAATATGGCTGTGACGAATCGATTCTCAACATCTCAGAGCTGGATGGTTTTTTTGCCGCAATACTCGCCGCGCCAGAGATGATCATGCCCTCTGAGTGGATGGCTGCCATTTGGGGCGGCAAAGAGCACACCCCAGAGTGGCCAGATGTTGATCATGCCAATAAATTCATATCGGCGGTGATGGTCTTCTACAACCAAGTGGCTCAGGCGTTGGATGATGATAGCTTTCAAGCGCTATTTTTTGAGAAAGAGGTTGAAGGTAAAACCTATGATATTGTCGATGAGTGGTGCGAGGGGTTTCTGCGTGGCATGGCTATGTGGCCATCACTCTCAGCCGCCAATGCGCTGGTTGTGGAGCGGGCATTAGAGGTGATCAGGCTGTTCGCCACTGAACAGGGGATGGAGCAGATTGAAGCGATGGATATAGATGAGGTTGAATCGATGCAGTATGAGGTGGAGAGGAGCGCATTAGAGCTCTATCACCACTTTAGACGACAAATGGGTGATGCCGCTGTACAGGTTTTAACCGAACCCAAGGTGGGTCGAAATGACCCCTGCCCATGTGGCAGTGGGAAAAAATTTAAGAAGTGCTGTCTGCACTAATAGTGCATCGCCATGTCAGCTAATCGGTTTGAGCACCACTGCTCGGTTCTTAACGATGAGACAAAGGCCGTGAGGTTGTTGGCTGATGCCACTGGACTCAGCCATCAATCCATCAAGCAGGTGATGCAAAAAGGGGCCGTCTGGCTGACCAATAAGCAGGGGACACAACGTCTCCGTCGGGCCGATAAAAAGCTAAACCAAGGGGATGAACTGCATCTCTACTATGACGAGCGGGTGTTGGCCAGTGAGGTGGCAGCGGCGCGTCTGATTGCCGATGAAGGTGCCTACTCCATCTGGTTTAAACCCTACGGCATGCTCTGCCAGGGCAGCAAGTGGGGTGATCACTGCACCATCAACCGTTGGGTTGAACTGAACCTGACGCCACAACGGCCCGCCTTCATTGTGCATCGGCTGGATCGTGCCGCCTCTGGTCTCATCATTATCGCCCACCAGAAAAAAACAGCTTCAGCACTGGCTGAACTATTCCAAAAACGACAGATCAAAAAATGTTATCGCGTAGTGGTTGAGGGGATCTTTGCCGCGCGTGACGAAGCGCTACATATCTCCGCAGAGATTGATCACCGCCCCGCATCTAGCTGGGTGAGCCTGATTGAGGTTGATCAGTCACAGAACCGATCACTGCTAGAGGTGAAGATTGACACCGGACGCAAACATCAGATCCGCCGACATTTAGCTGGAATCGGTTTTCCCGTGGTGGGAGACCGACTTCATGGGCAAGCGAATGCAGCGAGTGAAGATCTACAGTTGACCGCCTATTCACTCGCCTTCTGCTGCCCGCTAAGTGGTGAGCTTAAACATTACTGCGTAGAGCCTCTATAGAGAAGAGGTACATTACTTCTACTTTGTCAGATTTTCCCAGCCATCCAGATGGGACGGTTTGTAGGTGCACTTTCAAGTGCATGGTTTGGTTTCATGTACGCTCAAAAGCGAACCTACAGATACCATGTTGTGATGGAATCCATGTTTTTTGGTCGATTGGTTTGAATCTGACAAAGTGAGAATTACTCAGCACTCTTAAATAGTATGGATAATCAAATGATACGACTAATCTATAAAACAGTATTTATCACACTTCTCTCGATGCCACTGTTAGTGATGGCACAACAAGAGGCCACACCAGAACAGATCGCCGCACGTGGTTTTGACGTGCCGCCAACAGGCGGAGACTTTCTCCTACAGTCGGCAGATGGCCCTGTCTCCCTCAAAGATTATCGTGGCAAGCTGGTGCTGCTCTATTTTGGTTACACCAAGTGTCCCGACATCTGCCCCACCTCCATGGCGACCATGACCCAAGCACTGAATGAGCTAACACCCCAACAAGCGGAGAGGGTTAAGATAGTTTTTGTTAGTGTCGATCCCGACCGGGATACCCCAGAATTATTGGTCGAATATGTGAGCTATTTCCATGCTAATTCAATCGGTTTGACGGGAAGCAAAGAACAGATTGACAGCGCCGCTGAACTCTATGGCGTTCAGTACTACAAGGTCGAAATGGAAGACTCCTCATTTGGTTATGCAATCAACCACTCGGGTGCACTCTATTTAATAACCGATGATGGTGAATTGCGTTTTATCTTCCCCCATGGCGTCCCCGCATCGGTAGTTTATGATGCCATGCTGCATGTGATGCCAGAGTAGTTGTGTCATGTGTGAAGTATGGGCCAAATAAAACGATCAATTGACCCCATTGATCCTGGAGGAGCTGACTCCCAAGACGCTCTGTGGGATATTGGGGCGCATGAGTAACCAACTATCGACTCTCCTAGCAGTAGCCATGCTCCTGTTCGCATTTTCTGCTCATGCTGAGATATATAAGTGGGTAGATAGCGAAGGGAGAGTGCATTTTGGAGAGCGCCCGCCCAGCAGTGGTGACTCTGAGATAGTGCATGTCAATGTAACTCAGCCATCTTTAACAACCCCATCAGCAACAAATAAGAGCGTTGCTTCCGCTATTGAAACAGCTAAAAAAAGTGTTAAAAAGAAAAAAGTCACCATGTATGGAACAGACTGGTGTGGATACTACAAAAAAGCTAGAAACTACTTCAATAAAAATGGCATTCCATTTGTAGAATACAATGTTGAGAAACTCCCACACAGAATGCGTGAGTTTAAAAAGCTGGGCGGATCAGGCTACCCGCTCATTGTCATCAGTAAAAACAGTAAGATGAACGGGTTCAGTGAGTCGGGGTTTGAACGGCGATATAATCCCTGATTAAGTTAGGGAGACTCTGAATAAGTTATGATTTTTTTAGACTGACTGAAACTGCCCCGATTCGCTCCGAAGATCGCCGCAATAGAATAACTATTACCGCTCACTTCGAAACAAATCGAAACAGTTTCATCTCACTCTAAATTCAATCAGACTTAATCAGAGGCTCCTTAGTTTTGATAAGTGACAGGGTAGTCTGTGAATTTACGGAAATAATCTTTTCCTGGCATATAGAGGTCATTGCCAAAAACAATGGGGGTTGATGCTGAGTTTGTTTTTGCTATCTCTTCCATTAAGCCACTCTCTGGGTCAACCCGTACCAGCCAATACCAAGCATAAGTTAAATCACTGCTGTCCCGTTAACTAGTAAGTAAAGAGGCCTGATCCCCCCTGATTTTGGTACAATGAGTTTGCTTATAACTTGCTGAACCAACAAGGAAAACCAGGCCATGGCTCATTGTAATACGATCTTCTCACAAATACTAAAACTTGTGCCGAGACATGAATTTGAGACCCTTGCAAAACAGCATCATTCAGGCCGCTCTTTCCGAACGGCATCCCGCTGGTCGCAGTTTGTGAGTCTCTCTATGGCACAATTGTCAGGCCGAAGCAGCTTGCGTGATATTGTTGAGAATATCTCTGCACAGATGCATCGCCTTTATCACCTCGGCAGCGCTAAACTCTCACGCTCTAATCTGTCTCGTATTAATGAGGACAAACCTTACGGCCTTTATGAGG
>JAKITT010000065.1 GCA_021647945.1 Candidatus Polarisedimenticolaceae bacterium | reverse complement strand
ACCGTGATCCGATAACGGGCAAGCACTACATTTTCCTGACCAACCATTTCAAGTTGGCAGCTAAGACCATTGCCGACATCTATAAGGCACGCTGGGATGTTGAGTTGTTCTTCAAATGGATCAAGCAGAACCTAAAAATTAAATCATTTATTGGCACGAGCAAGAATGCGGTCATGACCCAAATATGGGTGGCGCTATGTATGTATCTGCTCCTGGCGTTCATCAAATTTCAGTCGAAACTAAAGAAAAGTATGCAGCAGATTCTTCGTTTATTGCAGCTCAATCTGTTTGAAAAACGAGACTTGATGGCCTTGTTGCGAGGCAATCCTATACATGACAAACAATTTGATATTAATCAGATGGCTTTGCTGTGAAAGTTAACGGGACAGCAGTGATGATTAATAGTCAGTTGCGGCGCTTGCCTATTTAGTGCCGCAGTTCAACTATCAATAACTTATCAGTATTTACCCCACTGTTTGGCACAGTGCCATAGCTCAAGGAATGACAACTAACAGCCAGTGGAACGAGAATTGATGGCTACGTAGGATCAGTGCACCTGGAGTTCGGCTCCAAGGCAATAAAGGGGCGCAAAAGGCGTCAAATAGACCAAAAAATAGCCCTTATTGATGTAATGGCGGTTTTTTTGATTTGGCAGCAAATGATCGGGAATAGTTGGGCTTGTTCAGAGCTTCCCTAGCGAGTTGAATTCAAGCACCCTTAAGTTAGCGGCATTCGAGACTAACCCATTGATTCTTGATTATTTATATTTTTGCGATATATCCGCACATCCCAGCCACAATAACAATCAACTGAATAATCAGAGAAACCTATCTTTTCAGACACGCCGATTGATGCATTATGCTCTAGAGAAACTATTGAAATAATTGAGCTCAATTTATGTTTTTCAAACCCTAAACGTAAAACCTCTCTTCCAGCCTCCGTGGCAAGGCCTTTTCCCCACGTACATTGAGATAGTCTATAACCAATTTGAACTTCATCCTCTCCATCAATCTCTGTATGACTTAACCCACATAAACCTATTAATACATTTGTTTCTCGATCTACAACCGCCCACGAACCGTAACCATATTTTTCATATGACCCTATACACCAATTTATAAAACTTAATGTTTCTTCTTTTGAAAGGGGGCCTTTGCTGGAAAACTTCATTACCAAAGGGTCGCTTAATATAGTTGCTAAGTCATCTACGTCATCAGCCCTAAAATTTCTAAGAATTAGTCTTGGGGTTTGCATATGAATTCCTTATCCTCTCCATTGGCCTAATACGGCTGTAGGTGCACATTCATGTGCACGTTTGCAGGTTAGGCTGGTCGCATAAATGCGACCCTACACGAGCATAAAGTACACCTACAGCCATATTACACTCAGCACTCAAAAATCGACTCTATAGCCAGTGTACGCAAACAGATAATTGGAGTGTTCTGTCTCATCATCCAGCTGCTTTTCTGTCATCTCTAAGCCAAGTTCCATCTCAAATGTGGCTCTTTTTTTCCAACGATAGTTGGTGCGAAAACTGGGGACCCAAACGGTTTGAGTGGTATCGTCATCATTCTCTCGGTAGTCAAAACGTAGACGCGGACTGAAACGCCAGTGGCGCTGGATAGGATAGCGAAGATTGGTGCTGAACGAAATTTTCTCGTAGCTGCTGGTATCTGAATAACGCAGGCCGTAGATCATCATGTCACCCTCTTTATAGAGGCTGTTTCCGATGAGTTGGCTGGAGAAGAAGAACTCATTGCCGGTGCTTGGATAGGCCTCTACCCCAGCGGATGCTTGGGTAGCTTCCATCGTTGAGATGGTTAGGTCACTGCTTACCTGCCAACGAGGGGAGTATGTGTGTGAAAGACCAAGCGAGGCACTTTT
This sequence comes from Candidatus Polarisedimenticolaceae bacterium, assembly GCA_021647945.1. Taxonomy (GTDB): domain Bacteria; phylum Pseudomonadota; class Gammaproteobacteria; order Chromatiales; family Chromatiaceae; genus JAKITT01. The sequence goes on along the minus strand of JAKITT010000065.1, from coordinate 16,029 downwards.
GCTGATGGCGCTACGATCTTCCGCCAGTTGTTTAATCTCACTGAGCGAGTAGCTCTCATTGAGCTGGTCGATATCCTCTGCAATTTGTCCTTGCAGGGCATTGCTGGTGGTCAGCAGTGGACTCATCCGATAGTGCAGCATGGTGTTGAGGGTGGTTCTGGGTGTTAATGACCAACTGCTGATTAGATAGGCGATATTGAGTGCTTCAAAATGGATATCATAATCTGCCAGCAGGAAGAGTGATTGCTGTGAGGTGAAGTGGCGTATTTCACCCCCCATTGCTTGGCGATCAATAACGCCATTGGTGAGCCGCTGATCTATTAAGAAGATATTGAAGTTCCAATGCTCATTTATCGGCCCCCAATCTAGGCTGAGACCATTAAAGCTACGGTCACTGCTAAACCCGTCGCTGGATGAATCAACTAACCCTCCAGAAACCAGGTTGAGCCGCCATTGTGGATGGAACTTATAACCGTAGTAGATGCCATCAAAACGGCCCAATACCCCACCACTTGATCGAGTCTGTCGGCCAATACGACTGAGATGTTTCCCTTTGTAAGCACTAAGATCCAGGTAGAGACTGGAGATGCGCCTTTCATCTTCATCACTGTAGAGAAAGTCTTTATCGTAACTGCCAGTAAAGCGGAAACGCATGGTGGCATTTTTACTCTGTTTACGTGCATTCAGGTCGAGAGAGCTATTCAGTGATGAGTCGATAGTTCTGGATTCAGTACCATCACTTTCTGAGAAATCTTCATGATAAAACTGAGAGAAACTGCCAAAGATATCCCATTCATTAGGTTCATCATCAACACGCCGGCTGCCATCCAGTTTTCCTTGCTCTTGCAGACTAGCCGTGACTAACCCAACCAGTCGCTGTTTAACCCGTTTGGCCGCTTCACTCTCTGGGTAGAGAGTGAGGTAACGTTGATAACTCTTTTTTGCATGGGCCATCTGCCCTTTTCGCTCATAGGCCATCCCAAGTAGTTCCAAGGCATTGCTTTGGTATGGTTGCAACGGATGCTCCGAGATATTGGTGTAGATGGCGATGGCACGACGGTAATTTTTGTCGAGAATAGCCTGCCGCGCACGCTCCATCTGTTGTTCCAACTTCTCTACTGAATAGGGAACGACTTCAGCAGCAGCTTTGACAGCTGGGGGGACAGTTTCAGGACCAGGCTTTTTACGACCATCGATAATGCGTTTGTGCTCATTTTCACTCACCCGTGACACCCACGCACTCGAGAAATCCGGGTTAAGCTGTTTGACCTCATTGAGCAACTTGTTAGCCTGTTGCCTGGTAAAAAAACCGAAGCGCAGCCGATTATAGTTCTGGTTATTAACTATCTGCTGTGAGAGATAGAGGTGACCTCTATTAAAAAGGGCATAACGTTTGGCGATAAGGTCGCTATCAATGGGTTGTCGCATTGATAGCAGGTTGATGACAAATGCCCCACTATCACTCGATAGCACAGGCACATCATTGATGACTTGACCAGGAAAGTCACTAATCGGCAGCTGAACAGTCAAACTACGGTGTTCAGAATCTCGCTTAATCTTGAAGCTGACTGGCTGTTTAAAATGCAGAATAAGCTCAGCATTGTCTCCCCGGTTCTGTGCGGTAATCTCACTGAGCGCAAGTTCTGCGGTGGACTGCCAGACAATCCGGTTCTTACCCTCCTCATAACGAACATGTTCACGATCAGCCGTGAGTGTTGGCACAAGCTGTACCGTGATGACCCGACCCATCTGAGTCGGTGCATGCGAGCTATATTGCATCGGTCGGGTAAAGTTGATCACTAACTCAACATGGTCGCTATAACGCGTCACCTGAAGGTTATCCAGAAAGTGATCATCCTCCAACATGCCCGCCACCAACAACTTGGAAAAGAACAGTATCGATAGAGCGAGCGAGACGATGAGATGTTTATGCACCATCAAGTTAGTCCCACTCACTGCTATTAGCGGAGTGCTCGCCACTTCGATACTTCTCAACCGTGGTCATGCTTGCATCGGTATAGACATGGCAGGCACCGGTGCAATCTTGCAACTCCTGCACCGTATATTTTCTGACATCCTTGATCTTCTCATGCGGCCCCGTTTCGTAGTCACCCGCATGACAGCCCGCGCAATTTGGCTGATATGCGGCATAGCTCCAGCTGACAGTTTGACTGTTTCCGGCATGACATCTGAGACAGGTAAAACTGCTGCGATGGCTGGGGTAGTTCGCTGAGCTGTGGCGAAAATCAATCGGCGTCCAGCCTCGTGTGGTGTGGCACTCTTCACAAGGCAACGTGGTGATGAAGTGGTCACCCGCTTTGCCCGTCGCCGTGGTGCCGTTATGGCAACTGGCACATGAGCCGGTGATGATGCCATGATCCACCGTCGCAGGCTGCCAAGCCAACGTTGAGTGGCAACTATCACACGGCGCTGTCGTAGCCAAATGGGTGGCATGTTTACCGGTAGCAGTCGTGCCATTATGGCAACTGCTACAGGAGGCGGTGATACTGCTGTGGTCAAAGACTGCCCCCTCCCAACTGCGCGTCGTGTGGCAATCATCGCAGAGGTTACCACTGGCGATATGGGTCACCGATTTACCGGGGGCCGTTGAGCCATCATGGCAGCTAAAACAGGTACCGTTCACCTCCGCGTGATCTATTTGTGTAGCAGGCGTCCAGGCATTAGTGCGATGGCAGCTCTCACAATTATTGCTGCTATTGATATGCTGACCGCTCTTACCAGGGGCCGTGGTGCCATTATGGCAGCTGCTACAGGAGGCGGTGATACTGCTGTGGTCAAAGACCGCCCCTTCCCAACTGCGCGTCGTGTGGCAATCATCGCAGAGGTTGCCACTGGCGATATGGGTCACCGATTTACCGGGGGCCGTTGAACCATCATGGCAGCTAAAACAGGTACCGTTCACCTCCGCGTGATCTATTTGTGTAGCAGGCGTCCAGGCATTAGTGCGATGGCAGCTCTCACAGAGCGTGCTGCTAGAGATATGGCCAACCGATTTACCGGTTGCTACGCTGCCATTGTGACAACCGTTACAAGCTTGCGTGATAGTGTCATGCTCAAACGTCGCTCCCTGCCAACTGAGGGTGGTGTGGCAGTCGTCGCAACTATTGTCACTATTGATATGCAACACCGGTTTTCCCAACGCAATGGTGCCGTTATGGCAACTACTACAGATTCCCAGTACCTCCGCATGATCGACACGGATAACAGGTTTCCAACCATTGGTTCGATGACAGCTATCACAGAGCGTCGTCGTTTGAGGGTGACGAGGGTGCCGCCCTGTCGCCTTGCTACCATCGTGACAACTCTCACAAGCAGCGGTGATTGAGCGGTGATTGAGACGCCCTATCGCCCAGCTATGAGACGTATGGCACTCTGCACAGTGGCGGCTCGATGGAATATGATTCAACGGTTTTTTAGTCGCAAGCTGGCCATCATGACACTGGTCACAACGGTCACTCACTTCACTATGTTCAAAGCGCTTGATCTCCCCCCAGCTGGAGATTTGATGACACACCTCACAACGGTTTGAGGTGGTCATATGAGCGGGCGTTTTTCCTTGCGCCTTACTTCCGTTATGACACCCCTCGCACACGGTTGGTGTACCACGAAACAGGCCACCCTGGTGGCAGTTTTCACAACGCACAGTGCGATGCTTTCCCAGCAGTGGAAAACTGGTATCCATATGGTCAAAGGATTTATAGGCACTCTCGGTAGCGGCAGATAACGTGGTTATTGGCAGCAACAGCGTGGTACAGAGCAGCATGCTGAGTAGACTGAACCAAGTGAGTTGGCGGAGAGTTACGTTCTGTTTCATATCAAAGCTCTATGTTTTATTACATTAAAATTTTTTGTAATTGGGCAGGCTGTGAGAGCGGTGCCTCGTGCTACCCAAATAAACACCCCTGCCGCAAAATGTATGCGGCTGAAGTCGCACCTACAAAAACCCTGGTGATTAGCTACAAAGCTCAGCCATACTGGCTGTTATCTGTAGGAGCGGCGGGGAATTAGACCCATAGTGATTGAATAGGCATCAGCGCTCTTTTGGCAGTGAGACCTCAAGCCAGTTTTCCGTACTGTGACAACGGCCACAGCGACTACCAAATAGGCTGTTGTGGCTATCCTCATTTAGATGGCAATCACGGCAAATTCTCGGTTCACTGCGTGCAACCACCTCCACCTCTATGTGGCAATTTTTGCAGGCCAGGTTTTCATGTTGTCCCGTGAGGCTATAGTCCGCCTGCTGGTCATGATCAAACTGCCACAACCGCCAGCCATTCGGGTTGTGACAATTGGCACAATCCTCACCCAGCCGTTTTTCATGTTGGTCATCTTGCAAATGACAATCGACGCAAGCGCGCTTTATCTCTAAAAACCGGCCACTTAGATGGCAGCTTTCACAGCTCACCATGCCGTGCAGTCCGATCAGTGGAAAGGTGCTAAACCCATGGTCAAAACGAATATCATCAAGCCACCCCTGAGCGTTGTGGCAATAGCCGCATGAGCGATCGGAGGGCGTATCGTGCCGATCATCGGCTAAATGGCAGCTAATGCAGCTCATCTCCAATTTATCTTCATAGAGATCTCCTGCATGACAGCTATCACAATGCGTTGATTTGTGGCGTGCGACTAACGGAAATTTAGTGTCATCATCATGTTTAAAGAGCAGCGTTGACCACTTTTTTTGTTGATGACAGGTTTTGCACTTTTCACCGTAGCGACCCAGATGTTGATCATCCTGTCGATGACAGCTAACGCAGCGTGTGCGTCGCTCTTCCTCACTCTTTTTCTGCTTAAACTCTCCCTGGTGACATGCGCTACAAGGCAGACGTTTGTGCACCCCTTGTAGTGCGTCATCGACATCTTTTTTATGGCTAAAACGGTTCTTCTTCCAGTCACGCTCATCATGGCAATCTTGACACTTTTCACCATTACGCCCGGCATGCACATCTTCAAAGCGATGACATGCATAACAGCGCGTCGGTGTAGGTTTGTAACGGGCATCGGGATGACAGCTGTCACAGGCGGTCTCGGTGTGTCTATTTTTGAGTTTAAAGGCCGTTTTATCGTGGTCGAAACGATACTCTAACCAGCCTTTTTCACTGTGGCACTCGTCACATTTTTCACCCAGCGCCGTTTTATGTGGGTCATCTTTCTGGTGGCAATCAAAACAGCCTGTTTCAGCATCACGATGTTTTTTGCCCGTCTCATGACAACCGCCACAGGCCCTCCCCCGATGCAATCCTATGAGCGGGTAATCCGTTTTATCGTGATCAAAATTGGCTGAGTTAAGTTTGACGATATCGGCCTCTCGCCCCAGATGTTCGGTGTGGCAGTCACGGCAACGAAAGGTGGCCGATGCCAGACGCTTACCGTGAAAACCGGTCTCTCGATCAATATCAGCCTTAATCGCCTCATGACACTCATTGCAGAGCGCCGTTTGAGTACGTTTGGCAAAGGGTTTATGACAGCGGTGACACGCCTCCTCATACTTTTGATGCCCCGCAATGACAGGGCCGGGCATCAGCAGCATCTCCAAGCTATCAGCCACTCCGGCTAGCGGGGCAAGTAGACAAACGAGGGTGATGAAACGTAGCAAGATCATCAGTAGAGATGCACGGCAGTGATGTGGGCAATGCCCGCCAACAGCATGATAAAAAAGAACGGCAGATGCACCACATGCCAGAGGGCAAAAAGGCGCTCATAGGCACTGAACCTAGCGAGTTCACAGGCCGCGTTGATCCGGGTACGGATCAGTCTCCTCTGCGCCTTTAGGCTCTTTTTACGCGCCTGCTCAGAAGGGTGTGCCTCTGCGGGTTCGCTGACCAAACCACGGGTCTTCAGATAGAGCAGATGCCCCCGCAGTGACAACAGAGAGAGGCGCAAAACAGCCAATATCGGATGGTATATCGAATCAAGAATGGGCTGTTCAAAGCGGTTAAGCCGCTCCTCTAGCCGTACGTCATAGTGGGCTGTTTTAGAGATACGATCTCTATGCTTCTGCCAGTGCTCACGTAGACCGCTAAACTCTTTGGTACGGCCATGCAGACCATAGTGAATACGGGTGTAGAGATATTTTCCCAGCAGACCGCTCAGCGCCACTGCCAGCATGGAGAAGAGTGCTACCTGGCTATTGAGCGAACCAAGCTGAAAGTTACAGTGGAATAACAGCACAATGGGGGCCACCACACCGGAGGCGATATGAGATGAAAACCAGAAGCGGGTATGGCCAAACTGCTTCAGCCGGTTGATCCGTTTTCGCAGTGGATAGAGCGCCTGAAACAGCAGCATCAGACCGCCGATGATGCCCAGCGCGTAACCCACCCCCTCCTCAGGAATATGTACCCACTCGGTCTGCTGTAGCCAACCATAAAGTGTGATCGTAAATGCAGCGAGGTAGAAGAGCCCACCGGGAAGTCGGGTTAAGAGACTCTGTTTGACTATCGATTCACTCATCGTTTATCGCTCCGACAGCAGTGCAATAGCGGGTTGATGTTGACTGTTTTTTGCCAGCGCCAGCGCCGTATCACCCTGGAAATTACGCAGATTAATACGTGCGCCGTGGGCTAGCAGAAGCTGCATGGCTTGGGTCTCTCCTCGGGATGAGGCCATCATCAGGGCGGTATTACCAAAGCTGTTCTTCTGATTGACCGACACCCCCTCATCCAGCAAGCGCTGCACCGCCTCACCATGACCATTGGCCGCCGCCAGCATCAGTGGACTATTGCCACTACTACCCGTGGCGGTGATGGAGGCACCCGCTGCAATGAGGTGTTGCATGCTTTGGCTATCACCAAGGCGGGCGGCCAGGGCAAGCATCGTGTTGCCCAACTCATCTTCTGCCAGCAGATCAGCACCTTGACTCAGCATCTGCTGAGTCAGCTCAGACAGCTGTTGGCTAATGCTGTAGTAGAGGGCATTTCGGCCGGCACTGTTTTTATGTTGTAGATCGGGGTTGGTCAAAAGCAACCGTTGGGCCTGACCGCTATTCCCCCGGTTAAGGGCAATAAGCAGTGCCGTATCACCTTGGTTGTTTTGCAGTTGGCTATCTGCCCCTTTTTGCAACAGCAGCTCAACCACCTGTTGGTGACCATTGCGAGTAGCGAGTATCAGTGACGAGTCACCCTGCCTATTCTGCCCGTTGATAGCGGCACCCGATTTGAGCAGCAGCGTCACACTTTTAATATGGCCTGACCGACTCGCCAGTGTTAGCGCACTCTCTGCCGCTCTATTCTGCGCATTGATATCACTCCCCTGCTTGATCAATAAGCGCAGAATATTGTCATGCCCTTTCCACGCAGCACGTATCAGTGCGCTATTGCCATCAGGATCACGTATCGCCAGATTGGCACCACGTTGCAGCAGGTTTTCAGCCAACGTCTGCTGGCCTCGCCAAGCGGCTACCTGTAGAGGCGTCCAGCCATCATAGAGCCGCTCTTTATCGCCCGATTTTGTTTCGATAAGGTGGTTTGGTTTGATCTGTTGAAATGACACCACCGTCTCACTTTCAACCGGTTGACCCAGCAGCTGTTGAATCTTTTTATAGTGACGATGTTTGGCAATTGAGTAGGCCGTCGCATTGGCCCTGTTTTGACTGGCAGCGTTGGCACCCCGTTGCAATAGCCGCGTTACCAAACCAGGCATCTGATATTTAACCGCCAAGATCAGTGGCGTGTTGCCTTGTCGGTCAGCCAACCCAATATCGGCCTTTGACTCAATCAACCACATGGCCAATTTCGGGTGTTTATTACGGATGGCAGTGAGCAGAGCACTCTCACCATCACTGCCTTGAAAGTTGATCTCAGCGGAGGCTTTCAGCAAGCGCTGGGCAATCTCCCACTGGTCATTGGCGGCGGCCTCAATCAACGGATGGCGCAGTGATGGCGGCCAGGGTTTGACCCACAACCCCTCATTGAGTAGCCGGTCAACCCGCAGATAATCACCACGACGGATCGCCGTTAGCAGCTGCGTGGTGGCAGGTTGTGTGTCGCTAACAACCTCCTCTACTGCAAGACCTTTTAACTTTAAACGGGCTTGAGGGTGCTTCTGAGCAACCGCTTTGCGTAACCAGACAATGGCCTCTTCTAAATCCTTCTCAACCCCACGCCCCTGTAGGTAGAGCTGGGCCAGACTATATTGCCCATTAGCAAGCCCCTGTTGCGCCGCTGCACGAAAGAGCCGGGCGGCCGCTTTATCATCCCGTTGGATAAAACGACCATTACGATAGAGCACGGCCAAATCATACTGCGCCTCTTTTTCACCCTCTGCCGCCAACGCCTTTAGCTGATTAATAGCACTCACATAGTCACGGCTACGAAAGGCCTGTTTCACCTCATCCATCGCACCGGCCAAGAGTGGTTGAGTGGTCAAGAGGCTCAGCAATAACAGCACACCCGTCAATATCAATGGCATCTGTTTAAGCCGTCCCATACTTAGTCTCTACTTGAATGCCGCTCGCCTTAAGCATGGCGGTAGGTAACACTCCCCCGGCGCAGACGATAATCGCATCATTTTTCAGGTCAATCTGCTGCTCACTCTGCTGCAACACCACTTGATGCTCACCGATAGCGTGAACGGTAGTCTGCATATGGAGGGTTAATTTATCTGTGGTGGCATAGTGCTCGATCTGTTTTCTATTCTTCGCTTTGGCTCGGCTAAATGCAGCACTGCGATAGGCGAGTGTCACCGTCGTTTGCGGTTGATCAGCCAGTGACAGCGCCGCCTCAAGCGCGCTATCACCGCCCCCAACAACCAGCATATGTTGGCCACAATACTGTTCAGGATCCGTCAGTTGATAGGTCACCTTGGCCAGCTCTTCATTGGCCACCCCTAACTTTCTTGGGGTACCACGGCGGCCCAGGGCAAGCAGCGCTTTATGGGTGGTGTAACAACCTCGGTTGGTCTGAATGGTAAAACCATCCGCTATCGGTGTGATCTCCGACATCCTCTCTTTAAAACTGATCTTAATGGCCGATTTGGTTTTCAACGCCTGCCAAAATTCCAGCAGCGCCTCTTTGGTGGTTTCACGAAACTGCACCTTGCCGACAAACGGCATCACCACGGGCGAGGTCATCACAATTTTACCCCGTGGAAAGTGGGCCACCGTGCCACCAAACGACTCCTGCTCGATGGTCAGGTATCTCAAGCCCGCCACTTTAGCTTCCAGCGTGGCGGCAAAACCGGCGGGACCCGCACCGATAATAACCACATCATAATCTTGACGATGTTCTGGCTGAATGGTCGATTTAATCGCAGAGATCGCCTGCTGCCCCTGTATCACTGCATTTCGGATCAACCCCATCCCTCCTAGTTCACCTGCAATGTAGAGACCTGCCACATTGGTCTCAAATTGCTCATTGGTCTGCGGAATATCAACACCACGTGTTGCGGTGCCAAAGACCAGTGTGATGCCCCCCATCGGACAGGCCAATTTGCAGGCACCGTGGCCAATACAGTTGCTTGGAGTGATCAAGTGCGCTTTGCCGGAGATGATGCCGAGCACATTTTTTTCAGGGCAGGCTTCAACGCAAGCATTGCAGCCAATACAGAGGTTATGGTCGATCACCGGGTGCAGTGATGCGGGTTCTGTTAGTTGTTCATCTTTCGCTTTTTCAAGGTAGCGCAGACTCTTCTGATTGCGTGCACCACGACGGTAGGTCTCCCAAAGCAACAGAAACAGCAGTGGCACAAGATAGATGAAAATGCCTAGATTTTCGGTATTCAAAAAAGTTTTTTCCTACTGAATAAAACGAGTGTTTTGAGATTCATAATTTTCAAGATCAAGGTGCTAAGTGATTGTAATCGTTATTCTATTGAAAACACTTAGCAACGCTGCCACTGGGGATTATGGGTTCAAGCTCTCATCCATGATTAATAGAGGTGCCCTTGAGTATATGAGGGCTTCCTTAAGCCGCTCTTAACTGGAAGAGCAGCCCAAATTTTCCATATAAATTAAAGTGGTTAGCACCGCCACAAGCAGACAGGGCATTCCATTTGTAGGTTCGCTTTCAGACGAACGTATGCGGCTAAAGCCGCACCTACAAAATATTTCGCTGTACCAACAGTAGGCAGCGGGGAATTAGACCCATAGCGATTAAAGGGTGACATAACACGCACCTCTTTTATCACGATCCACCGGAGGAATAAGCATTGTTCGAATGGTTGATTGAATTGTTGGGAGATCGATCACGTAAACGCCAATCTCAGTGGAAAAAAAAGGGGGTTCTCACACGCCATAAGGCTGCTTTAAGTTTCATCTTGCATACTTTTGTCATCTAAAATGAAGAGCGATGAAGATGATCTTGAGAGAGACAAAAGCAACTATTTTATTACTGTTAATGCTACTCCCCTTGGGGGCCGTTGCAGACAACAGAGCCCCCGATTTCACCCTGCCAACACAAAATGGCGAAACGATCACACTCAGTGACCTTAAAGGACGAGTGATCTATCTCGACTTTTGGGCCTCATGGTGCGCCCCCTGTAGACAATCATTCCCCTGGCTGAACCGACTACACCAGAAGAGTGATCCCAAGCAGTTCAAGATTATCGCCATCAATGTAGATAATGATGAAAGATTGGCTAAGCAGTTTCTCACAAAACTACCGGCTGACTTCACCATCGCCTTTGACCCCAAAGGTGACGTCGCCGAAGCCTACCAACTACCCGCCATGCCCACCTCCTTTCTCATTGACCAAAGCGGTCATGTAGTATCACGGCATATCGGTTTTCTACAACAAGACAGAGAACAACTGGCGTTACAAATTCAACAACTGATAGAGAGAGAGCGGTGATTTTATGAGACAACTATTGCTACTGCTGGCTCTACTCAGCGGCCTACTCACAGGTTGTGCTGTTGATGTTAAACCCTGGCAACGCGGCCTGCTGGCTGAACAAAAAATGCAGTTAGTGGCCGACCCAATGGAACAATTTTTTGATGAGCATATCTTCTTTAGCAAAGAGGCCGCTAGCGGCGGTAAAGGAGTGGGTGGAGGTGGCTGCGGATGCAACTAAAAAACAGACGACTTCGCCAGCAGCTCTCACTAGCAACCTGCGCGCTGCTCACAAGCATACCGGGACAGGCCAGTGCAGACTGGGAAGTTGATACTGGCATCCTGGCCTACTCCGAAACAGATCGTGTCAGGGCGGTAAAATCCATCATTACTGCCAAACGTATAACCGATGAGACCACCACCAGCGTAACACTGCTGGTGGATACGCTGACAGGAGCATCACCCAACGGGGCAACCGCCGCAACGACAGCACAGACATTCACCACCGCATCGGGCAACAGCTACACCACGGCGGCCAATGAGAGACCTCTGCGTGACTTCCGAGATACCCGTAGCGCCATCAGTGCCAGCTGGGAGAAGGTGCTCAACCGACTGTTTCGACTCAAACTGGGGGCCGATGTTTCGACCGAAGATGACTACGATTCAGTAGGGCTAAACGTTAATCTATCGCGTGACTTTAATCAGCGCCTAACCACCTTGACGATCGGTGCTGCCGTCACCCAAGACACCATCACCCCATCAGGTGGTACGCCCGTTGAAGGCTCCGCCACCGATGGTGCCACCATATCGACACAGAGCAGTGAAGAGAGTAAACAGACCACTGATCTACTGTTGGGCGTCACACAAGTGCTGAGCCGCACCACCCTCACCCAGCTCAACTACAGCTATAGCCTCGCTAATGGTTATATGTCCGACCCCTACAAAATAGTCAGTGAAGTGGATGCAGTCACGGGTGACACTACCGGCTACCAATACGAAAAACGGCCGGATCAGCGTATTCGCCAGAGCATCAACTGGACCACAGCACACCATCTGACAGAGGATGTCATACACTTCAGCTATCGTTATTTCTGGGATGATTGGGGTATCGACTCACACACCTTTGACCTGAAATACCGCTATGAACTGGGCGCAGGCCACTATCTGCAACCTCAAGTGAGGTACTACATGCAGAGTGCCGCCGACTTCTACCGACACAGTTTGGTTGATTCTGAAACGCTACCGAGATATGTCAGTAGTGATCAACGGCTAGGGGAGATGTCGAGTTATACCATTGGTCTGAAATATGGTTTCCCACTCTTCACCGATGGTAATCTCTCACTACGGCTCGCCTATATGCAGCAGAGTGGCGACAGCAGCCCAAGTGACGCCATTGGCTCACAAAAACAGGTTGATCTCTTCCCAACGCTGGAGGCAGTTATCATTAACGTCAACTTCAATCTCCCCTTCTGATGGCTGATCTGCATATTGAGCAACAGGCCGATTATTGGCTGGCCCGCTTCACCGCGATGGCCAGCCCGTGCGAGCTGTTAATGGAGGTTGCAAACCGCACAGAAGCGGAGGCGCTAGCCCAATGCGCCTATGATGAAGCAAAGCGAATTGAGCGCACATTCAGCCGCTACCGAGATGACAATATCATCCACCAAATCAACACCTCATCAGGTTGCCCAATTGAGGTGGATGAAGAGATGGCCAATCTACTCGATTATGCCGACCACTGTTACCAACTCAGTGAGGGACGTTTTGATATTACATCTGGTCTACTACGCCAAGCCTGGAAGTTTGATGGCAGTGACAACCTGCCGGAAACCGCACTCATTGAGCGGCTTAGGTTGTCGGTCTCCTGGAAAAAGGTAATTTGGCAACGTCCATTCATCACGCTACCAAAAGGCATGGAGATCGACCTGGGTGGCATTGGAAAAGAGTATGCCGTCGATAGCACCACTAATCTCTTGCGGCAAAAAACAGCAGCCAGTTTACTCATCAATTTTGGGGGTGATCTCGCTGTTACCCACGCAAGAAAGAGTGGCAACGGCTGGTGTGTGGCGATTGATCATCCCGACCGCTGTGGCAGCTCCTCCGGCCAGGAGATTGAGATAAAACAGGGGGCACTCGCCACCAGCGGGGATGCGCAGCGTTATCTACTAAAAGATGGCATCCGTTACAGCCACATCTTAGACCCTACAACAGGCTGGCCAGTGGCAGAAACACCACGCTCAGTGACTGTACATGCCGCCAACTGCACAGAGGCAGGCATCTTAGCGACCCTATCCATGCTGCACGGCAGAGGGGCAGAAGCTTTTCTTAAGCAACAGCAGGTAACATCATGGGTCCTGCGATAAGCGGGCGTAAATATTGGAACCCTCTATTGATCGCGACGCCTGAGCCGAAAGAAAAGTGAGTTGGACCGAAAGACCCCCGCCTTGTGGGGCGCTCTTAAGTTGCAACGTAGCACCATGTAATTTGGCAAACCGCTCTACAATGGAGAGCCCCAACCCACTGCCGGGAGTGTCGATGTGACGGCCTCGTTTGAAACGTTTCAAGAGGGTAGTTCGCTCCTCTTCAGGAATGCCTGGGCCTGTATCATTCACCGTGAGTATGATCTGTGCAGCAGTGCGCTCTATTATGACACTCACCTCACCCCCTTGAGGTGAATAGCGGATCGCATTATCAACAAGATTGCGCAGCAAGGTGGACAGGGCTGCGGCTGAACCGAAGAGTTCATATGAGACCGCTTGATCACAATCCAAACCCAATTCAATGGCGCGGCTAATCGCCGCAGGTGCCTCATCAGCCAGCACCGTTTGAGCAATTTCCTTTAGATCAATATGGCACTTGTTAACACTGGATGAGACCAACGAATCGGCCCGAGAGAGAGTGAGCAGCTGCTCAACCAATCGAGCCATACGATCAACACCATTGACAATATTGTCCAACGCATGCCGCTTCTCTTCTACCATAGTCACCCGCTGTGCTACCTGGGCTTGTGTCTTTATGGCCGCCAGTGGTGTGCGCAGTTCATGTGCAGCATCGGCCGTAAAATGGCGCTCATTTTTAAAGCTATGCTCAAGGCGATAAAAGAGCTTATTGAGTGCTTTAACCAACGGCAGCATCTCTTCCGGCGTAATCACATCATCTAATGGTTTTAGATTGCTTGATTCACGATGTGCCAATTCACTTGCCAAACAGGTGAGTGGAGAGAGTCCACGACGGATACCCAACCAAAGCATTGCCGCCAGCAGAGGCAGCGCGATCAACATAGGTGTGATAATACGCAGCGCAATGTACTCCACCAACTCATCACGAATAGCATAATCTTCTGCTACTTGTACTTGAAACAGACCACTGGGGTCATTGAGCAAGTAGACCCGCCACTCTTTTCCATCCAAGCTCTCCGTGAAAAAACCTTCGCCACCACTCGACAGAGGTTGCATAGGTGCCCTATTCGAATGCAGTATCAACTGCTGCTCTTTTATCAGCCACACCTGGAAAGCAATCTTCAGCTCATACTCGTAACCAAGCAGCCCTCCAAATACACCAGGAATAGCCTCTTTTTCTTCAATGCCACGCTCTTTCAGCCCATAGCTGACCAAGGTCATTAAGGTGCGTGCTGTTTGAGCAAGTTGGGTATCAAACAGCTCTTCCACTTCATGCTGGGAGTCCCGATAGCTGCTTATGGAGGTAACAAGCCACATTGAGGTGACAATCACCATCGATATAACAAGCAGTTGCCGTCGAATAGAGGGCCTCATTTTGCTTTATCAATAATGTAACCGACACCACGAATAGTACGGATCATTTTTGGCCCCAATTTTTTTCGCAGATGATGGATATGTACCTCAATAGCGTTGCTCTCAACATCGGTATGCCAGGAGTAGAGCCCCTCTTCAAGCCGGGAGCGAGAGAGCACACGACCAATATTTTCCAACAACATCTGCAACACGGAAAACTCCCGTGGCGAGATATCGATCACGACACCATCCAGCGTAACGTTATGTGAGGCAGGATCAAGCTGGAGTGCATCATGTTCAATGATATTGCTCGCCCGACCACCACTACGCCGAATCAACACCCGCAGACGCGCCGAGAGCTCATCCAGATCAAAGGGTTTGATCATATAGTCATCCGCCCCACTATCTAACCCCTCAACACGGTCAGCAATGGTATCCCGAGCGGTCAGGATTAAAACGGGCAGCACCTCCTGACGTGCACGCAGCCGCTTAAGAAGCTCAAGGCCGGAGATATCAGGCAGACCCAGGTCAAGAATGGCGACGTCATAACATTCACTCTGCAACAGCTCATCTGCACTGGTAGCATTCTTTACCCAGTCGACGGTGTAACCCTCCTGCTTCAGGCCGGTGTAGATCCCCTCCCCTAATATGGGGTCATCTTCAGTTAATAGGATGCGCATAGTGGAGTGTGCTTTTGATAGCTCAAAATTGGTAAATTGTGTTTTAGGTATTTGTTGTAGTTTACAAATTTTGGTTCACAAAAAATAACCTGATTACCCACAAAGCTCAGCCATTGTATAGGCCGATATTACGATGTTAGGCCAGCAAATACGCGTGCTACTTTATTGGCTGCAGTGAAAAAGAGGGTATCCACTTCATTGGCCTTTTTCCACTCCAGACACGTTATGCTCGTGTAGGGTCGCATTTATGCGACCAGCCGAACCTGCAAACATGCACATGAATGTGCACCTACAACCATATTAGGCCAATGGAGTGGATACCCCTTTAGTGAAATTCAGCCTGAATGCCCTTAATTTGCGCCACTTAAGAGGAAGTGCCGCCACGTTTAAATCGTATGCTATTGATATTATTCGTGATTGTAATCACGTCATGTAGCTGATCTTTGTACATAATCAGGAAAATAATTCACCTCCAAACTACGTGCCGTATCTGCGCGCCCTGTAATTCTGAGAGCTTTACCGCTGTGGCCTTAAAGTGATCTGTATAGCGGTTATAGATTTTTTTCCTGGCCATTTTTGTGCCTCCATTTGTTAGATGGAAGCGTCAACTTTATCAGGGCAAGGTTCTATTTTCATTTGGGGAATTTCCATGCTTATTAAAGAAAGCGTCTTATTGTTGATACCTTGGATTCAACTCGCTAGTGCAACATGTGGGTTAATTCCGAAAAATACCTGATTTGGCGTTTTAAATCCAAGGCATTTTCTAGGGCGGTTATTCAACTTGTCCATAATGCCTTGAATATCACATTG
>JAKITT010000064.1 GCA_021647945.1 Candidatus Polarisedimenticolaceae bacterium | reverse complement strand
GAGTTTGTAAGGTAGAATGTGTGTTGGCCTTGGTTGTTTCACCCATTGGGTGTCGGTTTGTTTTGTCGCTAACCATTATACAACCAAGGCTTTCTGCGTTTTACGTTTTTCTATGTGGGGATTAGGGGGGTGATACGAAGCACCGAATTGTCTATTGACATGATTTGTCGGCTCAGCGTATGATTCGCCTCTTTTTTTAACCGTTTTTGCTGTTGCACCGCACAGCGAGAACTTGTTGGTGATAGCTATGAAGAGAACTTTTCAACCCAGTAACCTAAAACGCGCACGTACTCACGGTTTTCGTGCACGTATGGCCACCCGTAATGGTCAGAAAATAATCAAAGCACGTCGAGCCAAAGGCCGTAAACGCCTGACTCCTTGATCGACATTGACTGTTGTCAGTGAGCGGTTTGGCCGCTGCTCCAGATTGTTGGCAGCAAAAGATTATGCAAGGGTGTTTGAAGATCCTGTACGTTCATCTGATAACTGTTTTACCGTCCTCGCACGAAAAAAAAGCACTGGTACTGCCCGTCTCGGTTTAGCCGTTTCGAAAAAAAATGCCAAGCTTGCCGTTGATAGGAATCGGATAAAACGTTTAGTCCGCGAAAGTTTTAGGCAGCACAAAAACGGGCTAGAAGGGCTCGATATTGTGGTAATGAATCGACGACCGACTAGAGAGCAGGATAATCGTACCCTTTTATCGTCTCTTAGTCGGCATTGGCAGAAAATAGCAACTCTATGCGCAGACTCTTTATCATAGTAGTTCGGGGTTACCAGATATTGGTTAGCCCGTTTCTTGGACAAAATTGCCGTTTTCACCCAAGTTGCTCCTCCTATGCAATCTGCGCAATTGAAACACACGGCATTATTCGTGGTAGCTGGCTAGCACTGCGAAGATTGTCACGTTGCCACCCATGGCATGAGGGCGGCTTGGATCCTGTACCTGAACCCAACGAAAAACATACACATGTATAACAACATACGTCTCATCCTGCTTGCTATTTTTGTGCTCCTATCACTGCTACTTTATAACGCTTGGCAGGAGGATTATGTTTTACAGGCACCTGCTGCTGCGCCAACGACGGTTAATGCACCTAATGGCGTACCAGCGGTGGTAACAACATCTGCACAACCTTCCGTCACCACGCCTGATCTACCAGGTGGGATGCCAAAAGTAGCCTCGTCGCTTGCAGGTGATTTGGTCAGGGTTACGACAGACCTTTTCGATATCGAAATAAGTACCATTGGCGGCTCTATTGTGAGTGCCAAGCTGCTCGATTATCCCGTGTCACCAAAAACACCAGATGAGAAATTTCACCTGCTTAATTACAGCACGCTTAATCCATTCATTGCTCAGTCGGGCCTCATTGCCAGTGAAGCGGCATTAGCACCCAACCACGAAGCTGAATTCTTGATTGAACAGAGTGAATACCAATTAGCAGATGGTGAAGATAGGCTGGATGTGAAATTGATCTGGCAGGCGGCAGATGGCATAGAGGTGATAAAGCACTTCATCTTTAGCCGCGATAGCTACCTCGTTGAGGTGGTTCATGAGGTTAATAACAACTCCGGAGCCGCTTGGACAGCACGTGACTACGCACAGTTGATGCGCGGTGAGCCAAGTGAGACTAGCAGTTTTATCTACACCTATACCGGTGGCGTGGTCTATAGCCCAGATACCAAATATGAGAAGTATGATTTTGGTGATATGGCCGATGCAAACCTGAACCGAGATGATGTTGGCGGCTGGATTGCGATGATTCAGCACTACTTCCTGGCTGCCTGGATACCACCAGCAACGCAGAAAGAGCACTTCTACAGCAATGATCTAGGTGAGAACCGCTATATTATCGGTAGCTATTCGCCAGCAGTGACGTTGCAGCCGGGAGAGAGTCACCAGTTCAGCAAACAACTTTTTGTTGGCCCAAAATTGCAAGAGAAGCTGTTAGAGGTAGCACCCGGTTTAGAGTTGACGGTCGATTATGGTTGGCTGACCGTTGTCGCCCAACCGATCTTCTGGTTGCTACAAAAGCTGCATGACATCGTTGGCAACTGGGGTTGGTCAATCATTCTACTGACCCTCCTGATCAAAGCGGCCTTCTTTAAGCTCTCTGAGGCCAGCTACAAATCGATGGCCAATATGCGTCGCATGACACCACGCATGACGGCGCTAAAAGATCGTTACGGTGATGACAAAGCACGTCTGAACAAAGCGATGATGGATCTCTACAAGACCGAGAAGATCAACCCACTCGGCGGTTGTCTGCCCATGTTGGTACAGATTCCCGTCTTCATCGCCCTCTACTGGGTGCTGTTAGAGAGTGTTGAGATGCGTCAGGCACCCTTCATCTTATGGATGGATAACCTCTCTGCCAAAGACCCCTACTTCATCTTGCCGTTGATCATGGGTGTCTCCATGTTTGTTCAGCAGAAGCTGAACCCAACGCCTCCCGATCCGTTGCAGGCGAAAATGATGATGGCACTGCCATTTGTCTTCACCATCTTCTTCGCCTTCTTCCCCTCTGGTTTGGTGCTCTACTGGGTGGTCAACAACCTGATCTCCATCACTCAGCAGTACATCATCACACGCCGGATTGATGCGCAGGCAGCCGACGCGAAAAACTAGCGCTGACTAGCCAGTGGCTTCCATTGAGACCATTGCTGCTATTGCGACTCCGCCCGGTCAGGGCGGAGTCGGTATCATCCGACTATCTGGCCCAAACTCTCGGGCGATTGCCAAGAGTATCATTGGCACCCTGCCAGCCCCACGTCATGCACACCTGGCCAGTTTCAATGATGCATCTGGCCAACTGATCGATACGGGCATCGCCCTCTTCTTCCCTACCCCCCACTCCTTTACCGGTGAAGATGTGCTTGAGCTACAAGGCCATGGCGGTCCGGTAGTGATGGATCTACTGCTAAAAAGCACCCTTGATGCAGGCGCACGTATTGCACGCCCGGGTGAGTTTAGTGAACGTGCCTTTCTGAATGGCAAGCTCGATCTTGTGCAGGCGGAGGCGATTGCCGATCTCATTGAATCTGGTACCGCATCGGCCGCTCGCTTAGCCGTCCGCTCACTCCAGGGGAAATTCTCAGAAAAGATCCATCAGCTGGTCGAGAGTGTCACTAATCTACGTATCTATGTTGAGGCGGCTATCGATTTTCCAGAGGAGGAGATCGACTTTCTGAGTGATGGAAAGGTGAGTGCCGATCTACAGTGCATCGTAGATGAGCTGAAGCAGGTAAGTGACAGTGCAAAGACCGGGCGTCTGTTGCGTGATGGCATGACACTGGTCATTGCCGGTCTGCCCAATGCCGGTAAGTCCAGCCTCCTCAATGCCCTTGCTGGCCGAGAGGCGGCGATTGTTACCGCCCTACCCGGCACCACCCGTGATCTACTGCGCGAACAGATTCAGATTGAGGGGATGCCGCTGCATATTATCGACACGGCAGGTCTTCGTGAGAGTGATGATCCGATTGAGCAGGAGGGTGTGCGTCGTGCGCGCGCAGAGATTGAACGGGCTGACCGCCTGCTCTGGGTCTTTGATGACCATATTGACCCAGACAACGCATCAATTCAGCAAGCCACTCTGCCGCAAGGTATTCCGTTGACGCTGATTAGAAACAAGATCGATACAGGATCAAGAGCGCCACAAATAGTGCAAACGGCACAAGGTGTTGAGGTCTCTCTGTCGGCAAAAGAGGGTTTAGGTATTGAGTTGTTGCAGCAACATTTAGCGGAATGTGTTGGTTATAACGGTGATGTTGAGGGTGAATTTATTGCTCGCAGGCGTCATCTTGATGCACTCCAGCGTGCCGGAGAACACCTCTGTATCGCAACAACGGCACTGGAGCATGAAGTGGCGGGTGAGTTGGTGGCAGAGGAGCTGCGTTTTGTACAGAATGCGCTGTCGGAGATCACCGGCGAATTTAGCCCGGACGACCTACTGGGTAAGATATTTAGCAGTTTCTGTATTGGTAAATAGTGTGGCTACTGATGCGTATTACAGAAGAGATCGCGCATCATACTGATTAACGACAAAATGCGTGCATCGCTGATGCGGTAGAAGACCCGGTTTGCCTGTTTGTTGCAGGAGAGAATATCTTTTTCACGCAGAATGGCTAAATGTTGGGAGATATTGCTTTGCGATGTACCCACTTGATCGACGATATCCTGTACGCTGATCTCCTGATCACCAAGGATACAGAGTATCTTTAACCTTAGAGGGTGGGACATTGCTTTTAGTGATTTTGATGCGCGCTCAATATCGTTGTTTGATACAGAGAGCTTCTCAAGATTATCAATCTCTTCACTATTTATGGCCATGGTTTGAATATCTTTTTGTTTGGGGCTCATCTTCTATTATATATCTAGTTGGTGAGCTTCAAAGTGAGCGGTGAGACATTTTGTTAACCATTTCAAAAGATAATCTATTTTTTGTCCCTTGTAACTGCCTTGGGTCAATTTAGTGCCATGTTTCTAACCATCCCTCGCTTTTTTTCTGCACTAATAGTGCTTTTTGTTCTGTTTCCAGCTTCGCATAGCCAAGCTGATGATAATCAGCATAAGGCAAAAATAGAGAAGCTAAAACAGCTGCAGGGGGAGATATTAAGGGTTGAGAAGTCACTGAGTGATGCACAAAGTCAGAAAAAGAGTGTCAACTCAATATTGCGTGATACGGAGCGCAGCATTGGCGAGTCAGCAAAAAGACTGCGAGCGCTTGAGGGGCTTTTGAGCCGACAGCGTCAACAGTTGGCTGAGTTGGAGAAAAATCGCCAGCGAGCAGAGAAAAATCTGGGGCGCCATCGCATGGTGTTGGAAAAACAGATCCGCGCCGCTTATGCGATGGGCCGACAAGAGCGCCTAAAAATCCTTCTTAACCAGCAAGATCCGGTCAAATTAAGCCGCGTCATGACCTACTATGACTACCTCAATGCAGAGCGAACCCAGCAGATGTCTGAGATTACAGAGATGTTGAACCAGCTTGAGTCGCTTGAGAAGAAAATCTCGACGGAAGAGGCACGGCTATTAGCCCTGAAAGAGGGCGAAGAGGCCGAACGCCTGGTGTTGGAAAGTGCCCGTGAAGCGCGTGAAAAAGCGGTCTTGGCCCTGAATGACGCCATTAAAGATAAGAGCCAGCAGATGAGGTATTTGAAGCAGGATGAGCAGCGCTTGCAACAGGTGCTGGCTGATCTACAGCGGACATTGGCTGATCTGTCGCAAGAGGTGTTTGAGGATAGACCCTTTAAAAAAATGCGTGGCAAGCTGCCTTGGCCTGCCAAAGGACGTATTACAGCCAGCTTCGGCTCATCTAAACAGGTGGGCAACCTGCGTTGGGATGGCCTGTTGATCGCTGCGCCCGAGGGGCGCGAGATCCGATCAATTCATCATGGGCGTATCGCCTTTGCCGATTGGTTGAGAGGCTTTGGTCTGTTGATCATTATTGATCATGGTGAGGGTTATATGTCGCTCTATGGCCACAACCAGAGCCTGTTTAAAG
Organism: Candidatus Polarisedimenticolaceae bacterium; assembly: GCA_021647945.1. Taxonomy (GTDB): domain Bacteria; phylum Pseudomonadota; class Gammaproteobacteria; order Chromatiales; family Chromatiaceae; genus JAKITT01. Next base: position 12,432 of record JAKITT010000064.1, on the reverse strand, counting down.
AGACGGGTGAGTGGGTTGAGCCGGGTGAGGTGGTAGCCTTGGTGGGTAATAGCGGTGGCCGACGCAACCCGAGTCTCTATTTTGGTATCCGCTACAATGGTAAGGCGGTTAACCCGCGTCGCTGGTGTAAAAAACAAAAAGGTTCTAGAGTGGGCGCTACGGTGAAAAACCCTCTTTGGCGGCCATTTAGAGCGCTTTTAGATTTAGGTTAAATCGGTCTGACTACTCGCTGAGTAGTTGCGAATTTGTGTCATATAAAAATTACAAACAGCGCCCATACCAACAGGTTGAATATGAAGTTAACTAAAAAACCATACAGCTCTTTAATACTGATGCTCGCTATGAGCAGCATGATCATCTTTGGTAGCACTGCGTTTGCTGCTGAAGAGGCGCTCACCGAAGGCGCACTGCCGATAAAGGCGTTGCGTATGTTTGCCGATATATTTGGCCGCATCAAGAGTGATTATGTCGAACCCATTAGTGATGAAAAGCTGTTGGAGTATGCCATTCGTGGCATGTTATCAGGCTTAGATCCTCACTCTGCCTACCTTGATGAGAAGTCATTCAAGCAGTTGCAAGAGGGGACCAGTGGTCAGTTTGGTGGCCTTGGTATAGAGGTCGGCATGGAGGATGGTTTCATCAAGGTGATCTCACCGATTGATGATACGCCTGCGCAGCGTGCCGGTCTTGAGTCGGGTGATCTTATTATCCGTTTGGATGATAAATCGGTTAAAGGGATGACGTTGGGTGATGCCGTTAAGATGATGCGGGGAACACCCGGTAGCCCAATTGAGCTGTTGGTGATTCGTGAAGGTGTTGATAAACCGCTCACCTTTACTATTAAACGTGCGCTGATCAAAGTGGCCAGTATCAAAAGTAGAATGTTGGATCCAGGTTACGCCTATGTCCGTTTGACCCAGTTTCAGATACGCAGTGCCGATGACATGTTGACCGCCATCGATAAGTTATCGGAACAGGCGGGTGGGCAGCTGAAAGGGCTGGTATTGGATCTGCGCAACAACCCAGGCGGCATACTTAATGCGGCCGTTGATGTGAGTGATGCCTTTTTAGAGGATGGTTTGATCGTCTATACCGATGGCCGGATCAAAGATGCCAAGCTGCAATTTAATGCCACATCAGGTGATGTTTTGAATGGTGCACCCATCGTTGTACTGATCAACAATGGTTCCGCCTCAGCGTCGGAGATTGTTGCCGGTGCGCTGCAAGATCGTCATCGTGCCATCATTATGGGCAACCAGAGTTTTGGTAAGGGTTCGGTGCAGACGGTGATCCCCGTCAGTCGGACAACGGCGGTTAAGATGACCACAGCGCGTTACTACACACCCTCGGGTCGCTCTATCCAGGCGGAGGGTATTAAACCCGATATTGAACTGGATCGGGTGCGTATAGAGACAGCTAAAAACCAACCTATTAAACCGTTAAAAGAGGCCGATTTAACAGGGCATCTGAGAGGTAGTGATGAGAAAGACTCTTCTGATGAGCCGTCAAATGGTGAGAGTAAGGAGCAGAAAAAGCTGTTATCTGTGCGTGACTATCCGGTCTATGAAGCGCTTAACATGTTGAAGGGACTGCAAGTTTTTCAACGCAGCAAGTGATTCGGGGTTATGACAAAGCGATCTCTCCTACAGCAAAGGGGGTCTTTGAGAAAAAGAGATCTCTATAACAGCACCCATGTGGTGTTACAGCGAGTGCTGTTGAGCCTACTTTTCCTGTTGTTTGTTTCAGCTGTTCAAGCGGCAGATCGTCCAAAAGTTGCCTTGATCATTGATGATATGGGCAATCATCTCAATCTGGGCCTGCGCGCGGTGATGCTGCCAGGGGCGATCAATTACGCCTTTCTGCCACACACCCCCTATGTGTCGGTGTTGGCGGAGTTGGCTCACAGTAAAAATAAGTTAGTGATGTTGCATCAACCTCTGGAGTCGCATGGTGGCAATAGGCTGGGGCCGGGCGGTTTGACGCTGCACCTTGACCAGCCAACCTTTAATGAGATTCTGTTGGAGAATATCGCCGTAATTCCGCATATTCAGGGGGTCAATAACCACATGGGCTCGTTGATGACGCGTCACCCCGGTGCCATGCAGTGGCTGATGGATGTATTGGGTGAAGTGGGGCTATTTTTTGTCGATAGCAGAACCACTGAGAAGTCGGTCGCTTATGGTGTGGCAGAAGAGAGCTCCATTGCGATAGCGGGTAGAGATATCTTTCTGGATCATGATCGTGATGTAGCGACCATTCGTCGCCAACTTAAAAAGCTGCTACAGATAGCAAAACTGCGGGGAAGCGCCATAGGAATAGGCCACCCCTACCCTGAAACATTGCAAGTATTGGAGGAGGAGCTGCCTAACCTCTCCAAACAGGGGTTTGAGTTGGTGCTGGTCTCTGAGCTGACCAAAATAGAGTTTGGTCAGCGGTTGTGGCGTGTCTCGACATCGCCTCTCTCCACAATTGTGAGGAATACTCACCATGAAGAAGAGCCGTAGTTCAAAGGCATAGGTGATTAGGTACAAAGCTCAGTATGCCCGTAGGAGCGGCGCCCTCGCCGTGATTGGGCTTGGCAGCGATAGTGTTGAAGTGCTGCTTTTAGCTTAGCTAGTTTGAGATTCGCTTAGGTAGATAATCTCTGCCCCAGAGGTCGAACGCTCTTTTTTCTGAGTACCATGTTCAGGCACCAGTTCATGCAGTAGTTGGGTCAGTGTTGATTCATCCATTGCTTGGCACGCCTGCTCTATCTGTCCCATGACACGTTGCAGCGTCTCCCACTCTACCTGGCGATGGCGCGCCAAGAGAACCTTGGCGTGTTGAGTCGGTTCCAACTGCTCCTTCTCGTGAAATAGCTCTTCATAGAGTTTTTCACCGGGTCGCAACCCAATATATTCGATCAAAATATCCTCATCTGGAATCTTGCCAGAGAGCCTGATCATCTGCTCCGCCAGATAACTGATTTTGATCGCTTCTCCCATATCCAAAACGAAGATCTCTCCGCCTTTGCCTAACACGGTGGTCTGCATAATCAGACGACTCGCCTCAGGAATGGTCATGAAGTAACGCTCCATATCGGGATGGGTTACCGTGATGGGGCCACCGCGTGCGATCTGTTCACGAAAGAGTGGAATAACACTGCCAGCGGAACCGAGTACATTGCCAAAACGAACCGTGATATAGCGGGTCTCAGATCGACTATTTAGGTTTTGGCAAAAGATCTCCGCCGCCCGTTTAGTGGCACCCATGATATTGGCTGGGTTAACCGCCTTATCTGTTGAGACCAGCACAAACTCCTCACAACCGGCACGGTCAGCGGCCAGTGCAACCGTGCGTGTGCCCAATACGTTGTTGCGAATGGCTTGGCGGATTTGGTGTTCAAGGAGTGGCACATGTTTGTAGGCTGCCGCGTGAAAAACCACCTTTGGTCGCTGTTGCTGCATCACCTGTTCAACAAAGGGTTGGTCGGTCACATCGCCCAGATAGAAGTGCAGAGCCAATTCTGGAAATTTACCGCGTAACTCCTTCTCAATGAGATAGAGGTTGTACTCACTGTTGTCCAGTATCAGTAGTTTGCCTGGGTTGAGTTTTGCGAGTTGGCGGCAGAGCTCTGAGCCGATGGAGCCACCACCACCGGTGACCATCAGGGTTCGATTAGAGAGATTATTGCGGATGTTTTCCCAGTCCAGCATGACGGGATTGCGGCCAAGTAGATCTTCAATAGAGATCTCACGCAGCTCATTGACCTTAACCTTGCCTGAGATCAGATCTTTGAGGCGGGGCACAGAGCGAAATGGAAGATCTGCTTTCTCACACTGTTCAACCGCCCGGCGTAGCTGCCTAGCGCTGGCAGATGGAATGGCCAGCATGATCAGGTCAATCTCTCTCTCAGCAGAGAGTCGGACAATATCCTCAACGGTGCCCAGCACAGGAATGCCGTGAATATCCCGCCCCTGACGACGGGCATGATCATCAACAAAAGCGACCGGTGTGTAACGTTCGCGGTGCTTGCGCTTCAGGTCACGAACCAGCATCTCCCCTGCCTCACCCGCGCCAACAATCAATACCCGTTGGCCCTCTGTTTTAAGTGATAGGCGCTGATCTTTAGACCAGCGGTAGAGCATTCTTGGTCCGCTCAAAAACATCACTAGCAGAATGGTATAGAGCACGGGTACAGAGCGTGGGATCCCCTCAAGCCGGGTGATAGCAAACAGTATCAGCATGCTGATAGCCGTGCCGATGATCACCGCATTGAGAATGCGCATCAGATCGGGCAGTGAAGCGAAGCGCCAGATGCCACGGTAGAGGCCAATCAGATAGAAGGTGAGTAGCTGAATAGGGATGATAATCAGCAGAGGCTGTAAAAACTGATCCTGTAGGGTGAAGTTAAAAGAGCTTAGATTGTGGCGTAACCAGAAGGCGAAAAACCATGCAGAGGGCACCATGATGAGATCATGAGCAAGGGCGGTGCTCTGCGAGCGAAATTTTTCAGGGATCATAAATCGATTATACAACGATATGTCGCTTAGAGCTTTGTATTGCTGATGAGAAAAATCAGTGGCTCGCAGCCAGTTGGTGATAGAGAGAGAGTGCTGGGCCAAATAGGGCCGTTTGGGGGTTAAGTATGACTCGTACCGGCATTGAATGCATGAGCGCTGACATACGGCCCTTGTCGCAAAAAGTCTCAATAAAACCAGGCGCTGTTAACCGCTCGATAATCTTTGGTGCGATACCGCCGCCGATATAGACGCCACCGGTGGCCATCAGTTTAAGTGCGTGGTTGCCCGCCTCTGCAGCGTAACAGCGAACCAGAAGATGGAGTGCCTCTTCACAGATGGGATCATTTTTCTGTAGCGCCAGCTGTGAAATAGTGGCGGCTGGATCAGTTGACGATGCAAGTGTGGCGTGAGGTTCATGCCTCCTGAACTGACAGAGAAAACGGTGGATATCAACCAGACCTGGACCAGAGACCACCCGCTCCCAGCTGACATGACGGTGCTGCTTGCCCAACCACTGAAACAGTGCGAACTCCACCTCATTGCTGGGACTGAAATCGGCATGTCCCCCCTCAGAGGCAAAGGGCTGGAGAGTGTGGCCATCCCAATAGAGTCCCGCCTCCCCCAACCCCGTACCGGCTGAGATGATGCAGCGATTACCGCCTAGATCTGGATTGCCAGGATTCAATAGGCAGAAATCATCTTCAGAGAGTGCATTGATACCCCAGGCATTGGCCTCCAGGTCGTTGATTAACTCAACCCGCTTGAAGCCAAATGTTGTCGCCAGATCATCTGCATCAACCCGCCAAGGCAGCGAGGTTACTTTGCACTGCCGACCATGGATTGGTCCTGCAATACCAAAGCAGGCATAGGCTGGATTAAGTGAGTGATCGCTTACAAACGTATGGATAATCTCTGTTAATGAGGCCCAATTAGCGCTGACAAAGCTGGCCTCAATGAGCGTCTCAATGCCCTCATTAGCAACTTGAAATAGCGCCAGACGGCAGTTTGTGCCACCAATATCGCCTGCAAGTATCTCCATTTCACTTTACTCCTGGTGGCCACAAAATCTGTTGTCGATATTACGCCATATTAGTCTCAGCCTGCCTAAATTTTTAGTTGGATCTGGTGATGTGAAACTCAGAATGGCGCAGTCAGCCATAGATTTTAGGGTAAACTAGGCCGATGGACGTTTCTCATATTCTTGACCCCCTGAATGATGCACAACGCGAGGCGGTCTCCGCCCCGGTCAACAACATGCTAGTGCTGGCCGGTGCCGGTAGTGGCAAGACCCGCGTGTTGGTGCATCGTATCGCTTGGCTGATTCAACTTGAAGGGGCCTCCCCCTGGTCGGTGTTGGCGGTCACCTTCACCAACAAAGCGGCTAGGGAGATGCGTGGCCGGATCGAAGATCTGCTCGGTATGCCGGTGGGTGGCATGTGGGTCGGTACCTTCCACGGCTTGGCCCATCGTCTGCTGCGCGCCCATTGGCAGGAGGCGGGACTGCCTCAGTCGTTCCAAATTCTTGATTCAGATGATCAATATCGGTTGGTGCGCCGAGTCTTGAGAAGCCTCGATCTTGATGAGACAAAATGGCCGCCAAAACAGGCGCAGTGGTTCATCAATGGCCGTAAAGATGAGGGGCTGCGTGCACAACATCTGGATGATGGAGGTGACCCCTTTCAACGGCAGATGATCCGCATCTATAAAGAGTACCAAGAGGCGTGTGAACGCGGTGGCCAGCTCGATTTTGCCGAGCTGCTACTGCGTGCTCAAGAGTTGTGGCGAGATCGCCCCGATGTGCTGCTGCACTACCGTGAACGCTTCCAACATGTGCTGGTGGATGAGTTCCAAGATACCAACACCATCCAATACGCCTGGTTGCGGCTGCTTTGCGAGGGGCGCAACAACCTCTTTGTAGTGGGTGATGATGACCAGTCGATCTACGGCTGGCGGGGTGCCAAAGTGGAGCATATCCAATCCTTTGATAAGGATTTCCCCGGTGCCAAGATGCACAAATTGGAGCAGAATTACCGCTCGACCGGCACCATTCTAAAGGCCGCCAATGCGCTGATATCATGTAACCCCTGCCGTCTTGGCAAAGAGTTATGGACTGATGGTGATGATGGCGAGCCGATTATGCGCTACGCCGCCTTCAATGAGGTGGATGAGGCGCGCTTTGTCATTGAGCGCATCCGTCAGTTTATCAATGATGGTCACACCCGGTCAGAGGTGGCGATCCTCTACCGCAGCAATGCCCAGTCGCGCCAGTTTGAGGAGCAGCTGATTCAACATAGCATCCCCTATCGGGTCTACGGTGGGCTGCGCTTTTTCGAACGTGCTGAGATAAAAGATGCGATGTCTTACCTACGCCTGCTGGCCAGCCGTAGTGATGATGGTGCCTTTGAACGGGCGGTCAACATGCCGCCCCGTGGTATCGGTCCACGCACCTTAGATGGCGTGCGCGCCCATGCGCGGGAGTTTAGCTGTTCATTGTGGCAGGCGGCACTTGAGCTGTTGAGTGGCGGCGCTCTACCCAAGCGGGCCTCAACGGCACTGAATGCGTTTATCGAACTGATTGAGGAGATGGCGGCAGCCACCAACTCGCTGATATTGGCCGAGCAAGTTGACCATGTGATCGCCACCAGTGGTCTACCGGCCCACTTTGAGAAGAGCCGTGATGGCAAGGGAACCGATCGCAAAGAGAATCTGAGTGAACTGGTCAATGCGACGCGCCAGTTTGAGTTTGAGAGCGTCGATGAGGAGATGGATGATCTGACCGCTTTCCTCTCTCATGCCGTGCTGGAGGCGGGTGAGGCGCAGGGCGATGAGTATGAATCCTGTGTGCAGCTAATGACGCTGCACTCCGCCAAAGGGTTGGAGTTTCCACTGGTATTCCTGGTTGGGCTTGAGGAGAAGCTCTTCCCGCATAGCATGAGTGCCGATGACCCGGTGCGCCTGGAGGAGGAGCGTCGCCTCTGTTATGTCGGCATTACCCGCGCCATGCAACAGCTCTACGTGACCCATGCTGAGAGTCGCCGCCTCTATGGTCAAGAGAACTACCCGATGCCCTCACGGTTTCTACGTGAGATTCCAGCGGAGCTGATGCGGGAGGTACGGCCTGCGCCGCAAGTGCATCAACCCAGCTACATGCCATCCCCTGCAACAAAGGCCTTCAGCGAAGAGAACACCGGATTCCGGTTGGGGCAGCGAGTGAACCATGCCAAATTTGGTGAAGGTGTCGTGCTGAGCTGCGAAGGCCAAGGTAAAAGTGCCCGAGTACAGGTCAATTTTGAAGATGTTGGCAGTAAATGGCTGGTCGTCGCCTATGCCAATCTAGAGTCGATATAACGAATAATAAAGGGGATACATTGTGCAACGTCGTGATTTTATAAAGAAGGTTGGGGTTGGTTCACTGGCTGTGGGGAGTGGCCTAGCGGTCTCCAACGCGGCCCATGCCAAAGCTGAATACAAGTGGAAGATGGTCACCACCTGGCCAAAAAACTTCCCTGGTCTCGGCACCGCAGCCAACAAACTGGCGGCACTGATTGGTGAGATGAGTGGCGGTCGGATGCGGGTTAAGGTCTACGGTGCCAAAGAGTTGGTACCCGCCTTTGAGACCTTCGATGCTGTATCACGAGGCACCGCTGAGATGGCGCATGGTGCAGCCTACTATTGGAAAGGTAAATCTGAAGCGGCCCAGTTCTTCTCCACCGTACCCTTCGGTCTAACCGCGCAGGAGATGAATGGCTGGCTCTATCATGGTGGTGGTCTCGAAATGTGGCGAGAGCTATACGCGCCGTTCAACCTAATCCCCGCCCCAGCGGGCAATACCGGTGTGCAGATGGGTGGCTGGTTCAATAAAGAGATCAATAGCCTAGATGATATGAAGGGGCTGAAGATGCGTATCCCCGGCCTCGGTGGTGAGGTGCTGAAGCGGCTCGGTGGCACCCCGGTTAATCTGCCGGGTGGTGAGTTATTCACCTCGCTCCAGTCGGGTGCCATTGATGCGACAGAGTGGGTGGGCCCCTATAACGACATGGCCTTCGGTCTCTATAAAGCGGCTAAATACTACTACTACCCTGGTTTTCATGAGCCTGGCACCACACTGGAGGCATTGATCAATAAAGAGGCGATGGCGTCGCTGCCAAAAGATCTACAATCAATTGTGCTGAACGCCTGTAAGGTGGTCAATCTTGATCTGCTCTCTGAGTACACGGCACGCAACCCAGCCGCATTGAAGACGCTTGTTGAGAAGCATAAGGTTGATATACGCCGCTATCCTGATGATGTGGTGCGCAAAATGCGTCAAGTCTCACGTGAAGTGGTGGCAGAGGTCGCCAGCCGCGACCCATTCTCGAAAAAAATCTACGACTCCTATGAAGCATTTTATCAAGCATCAAGGGCGTGGAGTGATATCTCAGAGCTGGCCTATCTGCAAGCGCGGGATCATACCTGAAACAAATTTGTAGTCGCAAATTAGTGGTGCTTTTAAGTCTCTTTATATATGTGTCTTTTAAAGTCGTGAAATATGGTTACATTATTTAGATCTCTAATTTTGGTTAGTAATGCTGTTTATGTGCTTTGGTTTTTTCAGCCTTACAATGCCCCGTGGCTTTATGAAACAGAGATTTTGAATGCATTGTCATGGAGTGGATGGGGTGGGAATGAATTGCTTGCTGAAAAAATATCTGGGTTACTAATAATTGCATGGTTAGCCACTGCATTTGGATTATGGTTTTTTAAGGCATGGGCACGGACAACCTTTGTTGTATTAAATATTAGTACAGTAATATTAACGCCAATATTTGGGCTTCTGGTTCAATCAAGTGTTGATGTGATACTGACTCAAGTAATGACAATAGCGGATGGAATGTTGCTTTTTATGTGCTATTTTTCATCTGTATCGGCTAATTTTAATACGAAAAACAGCCCGAGTTAGTGGTGACATTAAATGTCTCCTATTTTCCTTCCGCCACTCTCCCTCTACATCCACATCCCCTGGTGCCAGCGTAAGTGCCCCTACTGCGACTTTAATTCGCATACATCACAGCAGCCGATTGATGAGATGGCCTACGTCGATGCGTTGATGGCAGATCTACAGCAGGAGCTATCACTGGCACAGGGCCGTCCGCTACAGTCGATTTTTATCGGCGGTGGCACCCCCTCACTTTTCTCTGGTGAGGCGATGGGTCGGATACTACAAGGTGTCAGTGACAGGCTACCATTGGTGGTTGATGGTGAGATCACGATGGAGGCCAACCCAGGCACCGTTGAGGCGGACCATTTTGCTGCCTATCGCAAGGCGGGTGTCAATCGTCTCTCCATCGGCGTGCAGAGCTTTGATGATAAACAGTTGCAATCACTGGAGCGTATCCACAGCGCCCAAGAGGCGATTGATGCCGTATCAACGGCTCGCCAGGCCGGTTTTGATAATATCAATCTTGATCTGATGTTTGGTCTGCCTGGGCAGACATTAGAGCAGGCAAAGTGTGATCTTCAGCAGGCCATTGAGCTGCAGCCTGAACATATCTCCTACTACCAATTGACCATCGAACCCAACACCCGTTTCTATCTCCAGCCGCCGATTCAGCCAGATGATGAGCTGCTCTGGTCGATGCAACAGCAAGGGCAGCGGATATTGGCTGCTGCGGGTTATCAGCAGTACGAAGTTTCAGCCTATGCACGCGAGGGAAAGCGCTGTCGGCACAATCTTAACTACTGGTTATTTGGTGATTACCTCGGTATTGGTGCTGGTGCGCATGGCAAGACAACGGTGATAGCTGAACCGTTTCAGGTCAGTCGACGGAGCAAATATGCATCACCGACAAGTTATCTTGAAGCGAAGGATTGTTGTCTGAAGCAGACACTTCTTGGGAAAGAAGATCTCAGCCTTGAGTTCATGATGTTTGTGATGCGTCTGGTTGATGGCTTTTCAGAAGATCTTTTTAGTGCCAGAACGGGAGTTAATCTTAAATCTATAGAAAATGAGCTAAAGACGTTGAAAAATAGGGGGTTAATTGAATATAAGCAGGCAATAATTCGACCTACCGCATTGGGACGGCAGTTTCTTAATGAGTTGATTGAGGTGTTTGTGCGCTAATTCCAAGTACTCTAATTCTGCGACACCCTTCAATTTTGCATGTTAATGTTAAGTTATATAGTTGGAATAGGTGTTTGAATTATGTTGCAAAAAGAGTTTTTACAACATGCTGATTTTGATTATTGGAATGCACTATCAGACCGAAATCCTGAAGCGTTTGAAGTACGTCGAAAGGCCTGTATCGACGCCCTCATCTCTAGTGCACCAGATAGCCAACAACAGCGGTTACGCGGAATACAGTGGCAGATTGATCTGAAGAGAAAAAGCGCCAAGACACCGATGGCGGCCTGTATGCACATCTCTAGTATGATGTGGGATCGGGTGCTTGGTGAGGGTGGCCTTTTAGAGAGTCTGCAACGATCCAGTGACGGTACACTGTTTAATGAGTTGCCAGAAGAGGAGGTCGCTTCAGCGGTGGTTATTCCTTTTACCTCGCCACCAAAAACAAATTAATCAGTGATGCCTTAATCGCTATGGATCTAATTCCCCACTGCTTGCCGCGAAATATTCCATTTGTAGAGATCATTAAGTTCTTACAAAAGTAGAATCTATCGTATTGTTAGTTGCTTGATGGCGATGGATTTCGTAGAATACGCGGCTTTTCCGCCTAACCTCTGGCGGAAGCCAATCGTGGACAATGCTCCAGGGGCCGACATGAAAGCGGATATCCATCCTCAGTATGGTGATATAGTAGTAAATTGCAGTTGTGGTAGCGAGTTTACCACCCGTTCTACCTTAGAAAAGGAGCTGCACGTTGAAGTTTGTTCAGCATGCCACCCTTTCTACACGGGTAAACAGAAAATTATGGACACAGCAGGTCGTGTCGATAAGTTCCGCAAACGTTACGCACGCTAATCTCCATCTAAATTTCACCATTTCCAGTATCTGGAAGTGTGTGGGCTGAAACTGTGTTTTAAACTAGAGAAGTTCTCCACTGGAGGGCTTCTCTGTTTTTGTTTGATTTTTTTAAATCTGATTCCTCAATCAGCAATAGGCGCCTGTTACCATTGGTCTCAAAGCGAATTGCAGACGGTTAGACGGGTCATTGATGGTGATACTCTTCTGCTCAATAGCGGTGAGAAGGTGCGCCTGATTGGCATCAATACGCCAGAATTGGCGCGTAAACGGCATCCTGCTGAAACTTACGCCAGACGAGCCAAAGCACGGCTAAAAGCGCTGGTTGCGGCCTCCGGTTCAAAACTCTATCTACAGTATGGCCGCGAGTCACGAGATCGCTATCACCGATCATTGGCGCATATCTACAATAAGAGTGGTAGAAATCTGACTGAACAGCTGCTCAGAGAGGGCTTTGGTTACGCCACTGTTTTCCCACCCAATCTACGTAATATCGACTGCTACCAACAGGCTGAAAAGCGTGCCAGAGAGAGCAAGGTGGGGTTATGGCGTAATCGCCAACCTATTAGTGCGGTTGATCTGCCGCCCAATGCAGGAGGTTTTTATCTGCTACAGGGTTTGATTAAGCGTGTTGGTAAAAGCCGTCGATCACTTTGGCTCAATCTTGAGGGAGGTGTTGCGTTGCGAATTGATTGGCAGGATATGCACAGCTTCCCTGGCCTACAGGTTGATGCGCTTGAGGGGCGAAGATTGGAGGCGAGAGGTTGGATCTATCGTCGAAAAGGTGAGCGGCGTATTCAGCTGCGTCATCAAGCAGCTGTTCGTTGGTTGCCATAGTAACCGTAATCGTAACTACTCAGCGTCAGTGAACTCCGTGCTCACCGCGCACGTGCAAAATTCAGGCAGGAGTCCTTTGAACGCAAGGCCCATAGCCACAGCAGCACTGACGCCCTGCTTCCGACAAGTCGATAGATA
>JAKITT010000063.1 GCA_021647945.1 Candidatus Polarisedimenticolaceae bacterium | reverse complement strand
AGAGAGCTGCGAACCAAAATCCTCAATGAAACCCGAGAATCACAGGTCGCACCACCAGATCCTGGGGACGTAGACTCTCGAAATCCGGAGGGTTTACATGCAAGTACCTAACCGGACACTACTGAGTTCTCACGCATTGTAGAGTGGCAAACCAACAGCGGCACTTTACGCTTTGGCATTCCAAAACCGACCACAGGCGAAGTGCGGATTGAGTTACAGTACCGCCAGCACCACCCCAGTGCCGAGAGTAATGATTGGGGGCTTCTAATAGCACTTTAGCCATGAGACTAATCACGCACACAACTCAGGTAGCGGCGCTCAGCCTGCTGCTCTGCGGCAGCATTTTTGCACAGACCATCCATATTCAAGTTGGTGTCATTGCCAGCCGTTTGCATGCTGATACGGAGTCGGTTCAGGTGTTATGTCGGCTTGAAAATGGCAAACATAGCGCAAAGGGCCACGCCAATCTCCGTGTAAAAAATGCACGGGCAGGCAGTACCATCAATGTACCCATCACCATTAATCGAGCATTAAGCGGGTACAAATCGGTGAACTGTAGCCTACAGATGTGCAAAAAAGGCGATGCCGATAAGTGCCAAACTCCACTGCCTAGTTCAAAGAGTATCGCTAAGGCTGAAGAGTACCGCGCTTATGATGAAACGGCAGATAACCAACTGGCTGCCAATCAGGCGTTAAACAATCCACCCCTCATAACCACACCGGCATCAACCTCATCAGGTGTTACAGCATCACCTACCTCGGGTGTTACTGGATCAACCACAAGCGCAGGCAGCGCATTAGCCGCCGAAACAAGCCAAGTTGTTACGGGGGTGATCACCACTACTGAAACGGAGATTGTGGTTGAGGAGGGTGCATTTCAACCCAACATCATTGATGTTGGCCAGATGGAGGGGATCGGTATACGTTTCCAGCCGGTCACTATTAATACAGGCCAGATGGTCGGTACCGGCATTCGGTTTGAACCCGTAACAATCAAAGTGGGTCAGATGAGTGGCACCGGCAACCGCTTTCAACCCATCACCATTAACACAGGCCAGATGGAGGGAACAGGCACCCGCTTTGAACCAATTACTATCAATGTCGGCCAGATGAGCGGTATCAGTTTTGCAAATAGCCCACACACCATCACACTTAATAAATCAGGTGCCGCTAATGGGCGGATGTTTGCCATATTAGAAGGCCCATCAATTGCAGCATCCTGCCTCGCAAGCTGTGACACAGCCACTTCAGAACCCATTGAGCATGGTGCAATCATTACCATTAATGCTAATGAGGAGAACCTATTAAGCTACCAGTTTGGTGATAACTATGCCGCATTTGCAGGTTGGGCTGGAGATGATATCTGTACGGAAAATGCCAATGGCACACAGACATCCTTTCCACTCAACAGTGATGTCACCTGCACGGCGCAGTTTTATTTCATCCCCCATGAGATGGCGACAATCACCCTCAAAAAAGCCCGCAGCAGCGATAGTAATGGCAATGGTTATCTCGGTGCGTTCAACGCAAACGACACCTACTCCGGCAATAACGGGGTCGTCAACTGCCCTGAAAGGTGTAATTCGGCAATCTCAGCCCCTTTTCCTGTGGGCACAGCCATTAACGTCACTCACAGCACCACCGACCGTCAAAACCAATTTGATGGCTGGACAGATGAGCGAGATTGCTCAGAGACTTTCACACTTGAACGCAACACGGTTTGTACCGCTAAATTTAAAAAGGTAACGCCAACTGGGTTTACCTTAACCGTTGCCAAGGTAGGCAATGGCGAAGGTATCATCAACATACACCACAGTGGTGACTCTTCAGCCAGCTGCGGCCCTGGTTGCGATCGCATCGTCATCAATAATTTAACCATCGATCAAATACCAAATGCAGATAATGTACTCACCGATTGGATACTAACAGCAGATAGTCGAATCTTCATCTACCTAACCGCGGTGTCTGGCAGCACATTTGTTGAGCTGTCTGGAGATGCTCCCTGTATAGGAACAATGGGACCTAACAGCACTATGCATTGGATGGGAAGCAACCGGATACCGACTTTTTATATGGATCAAGATATCTACTGCACAGCAAGATTTAGTAAAATAGATCAAACGGGGAGCAATCAGCCCCAAGTCATCACCTTTGACGTTGAACCCGTCATCGATACCGACTTTTCTACCGATTTTATACCCATCCCAATGGATATCGACCCACATATCGAATTAACCCAATAGTCACTAATTAACCAAAGAATTGAAAATGGAGAGCATCATGTTTAATTTCAGAAAAGAGTCCGCCGCGTTAGGTGTGCTAATCAGCTCATTGATATTTAGCCCTGCACTATTTGCCGCAGACTTTACATTTAATGTGCCGGTGAAATTCACCAACCTGCATGCAGACATCAAAAAAGTGCGTGTTCAGTGTTCAGCTTTGCGTCCGATATTCAACGCCGAAATGGACGCAGCATTCGGTCAAACCTTCGAGGTAGTGACAAACGGTGCTATTGATAAAACCATCATTGTTACAGCCAATGCCGAAGGTGACGTTGCCGCTTTTGCTAACCGTTGGGAGTGTAAGACCCACGTATGCCTTAATGATGACTATTGCCGAAAGCTCTCACCAAACCCCGACAACTATCGTTTCACAAGCGCACCAAACAGTAGCCTAGTCATGGAGCTTAGTGGGTCATTATGACCCCATTTTGGTGTTGTACGTTGTGGTCTTTTATAGTCAGGAGGGTGGGCAGGTTTTATTGCCCACGCACCTTCACCGCTTCCGCGTGGGCACAAAAAAACGTGCACCATTTTTATAGAGGGACTAACCATGAAAAAACCAATACTTAATTGCCTGTTCTCTCTGGCAATGCTCTTTAGCCTTCCACTTCATGCTGGTGATGAAAGACACATTCATGTCAATGGTGAACATCTTGATATTACCAATATCGAGCTACTCGACCAGCTCACAGGCGGCCAAGTTGACAATGGTTATTACTGGTTAAATATGCAAACTGGCCAGTGGGGTTATGAGGGCAATGATCAGGTGCAGGGCGTTATTGAATCTATTGCTAACTATGCTCAAACCCAAAACAACCCTCAAAATCACCCCGACAGCTTTGATCAAGAGGCCGGTCGGTATAACGACTGGGAGGGTGTAGACCAAAATAGCTCTGTTGTTAGCGGAAGAGTAAATGGCCAGAACTGCACCTATGTCTCTGTTGGCGGTGCAACAATGAGAAGTTGTGATTAAAGATCCCCGCCGCAAGCGGACGAGGTATCCCATTTGTAGGTTCACCTTAACCGCCATGGATGGAGCAAATGCAGTGGAATTGTTGGGAACAACTCCTGTAAGGCGAACATATGCGGCTGAAGCCGCACCTACAGAAATATTTCACTGCACCAACAGTAGGCGCTTTAGGCGAGCAGCGGGAAATAGACCCATAGCAATTAAACGTAACTATTCAACAAAGGGGGAAACCCCACACGCCCACTACTCTTTGACAACAAAACCCAAAATCGTTTGCATCACTGCTGGCTCCCTTAAGATTCGATGATGCCCAAGATTTTTGGTTAGCATCACTTCACTGTTCGGCCAATATTTTGCTATCTGTTCGGCAGAGTTAATCTCTACATGGCGGTCATTATAGTCATGTATCACAAGCCCTGGCACAGTACGTTCTGCTGCCTTAGCGACCATAGAAAACTGCTGCCAAACATCCTCACCAAAACATTGCTCTATTAACTTCCTTTGAACAGCAATCACTTTTACAGAGAGATGGAGCGTTTCAGCATAGCTATCCAATAATGAGGTCAAATCAAAAGGACTTGAGATGGTGATAGCATGGTTAATCTTCAGCCCTTTGTTCAAAGCATACATCAGGCACAGACCACCAAATGAGTGGGAAACAGCGGCATAAAATGGCCCATATTGCTGCTCTAAAGCGTTGATAGCAGCATATACAGCAGGAATATCACACCGCTTACCATCTGATCGACCATGGCCAGGGAGATCAAAGCTGACCACCCGAAAGCCCTGTTCTGCCAAGAAAATGGCAATCTCTCCCAACTGAGCACCTCGCCCATTCCAGCCATGGATTAGCACGATAGTTCGATCACCTTCTCCCCACACATAGCTTTGGATATTTGCCTCACCCATCTTCATTGATTGCCATTTAGCTCGCTTAAGGGAGCATTTCTCTCGCGCTGGTTCCTGAAAGCGGTGAGTGCGATACCAACACGCATTCACCCATCGACCGGCAAAATAGGGGCTTATAGACGAAACAACCCCCACTGACATTGAGAGTAGCTTGATTAAGTTTGAAGTGGGTTGTGGTTTAAATTGCGTGCTCATAGATTAAGGTGATTAGGTGCAAAGCTCAGCCATACTGGTTGTTATCTGTAGGAGCGGCGCCGCGATTAGGCTTAGCAGCGGAATTCATCGCGGCGAGGCGCCGCTCCTACAATGAATCATCTAAATGACTGAGCTTTGTACCCACCACAATTTTCAATGGTTACCTCGGGTGGTTGATTGCTCATGAGAGGCCTTAAGGCGCTTAAATCCCAGCCAGATAGACTCATAATTTGTATACGTAGTGGCCTTTCACTTATAAAAGAAAATTCATTGTATCAATGATGGGCTCCACATCTATCCAAATATAGTGAGCCGATACGATAGGTTGTTGCAACCAAGCCTCGTAAGTTTAAATTTGAAATATTTCTGCCCAACAGGGAAGTATTTCCCTCTTATTTCATTGTTGGCATCTCGTAAACTGCGTACAACCAACAATCACGATCACGATCAAGATGGCTATGGTGTTTGGCCTTTAAATGGATAACACATTAAAAATGGATGCTATGGAATGACACTGAACCCACCTAATCATGATGAGCTAATCCTGTTATTTCTACCAAAAACAGTCAAACAACTCGTAGAACTCATTGGCTGTTATGAAACACAGCGACTCCTCAATGAGTATGGGGGGACTAAACGATATATACCCAAAAAACCAACAAAAAAATCACTTGCTTGGTCAATGATTAGTAACCAAGCATTTCATCGAATCTGTTCTGCCTATCCAGGTGAAACGCTTGAGCTTCCAAAACTTGATAGCTTTCAACGGGCTAAGCGAAATATTGAAATCATATGTTTGACCATAAAGGGTGCTTCTAGGGGGCAGTTAGGACAAACCTATGGACTCACCTGCAGACAAATAGGAAACATTCGTCAAAGCTATCGTTCATCTTCAAACAACTCTTATTACATAGAGAGTGACGTTGACTCAGCTGAATGTTGTCACCGCTGCCTACAAAGAACGATTAAGAGTTAAGCATGGATGCCAAACTCAAGTTTTGGAACCATTCTGATGCCAGACGGCCCCCCAATATTTTGATCTTTCAAAATGATGGTGGTCGAGACAGCAGCATTAGATCAACGGCCTGGAAGGTGATTAAAGGCTGTGGACGTGACTGCTATCACCCCATCACATACACATTTGATATGGAGATCACGGTCAATGATGGGGATGGCAACTATTCACCACATCTTAATGCTGAACCAGGCCACTCTTTTTCTGTGACCTCTCTACATCGTGGTCGTCGTCTATTCCAACAAGGTGTTGCTCACCGAGTCAGCGAAATTCATCTGAATAACGACCTAAACCGTGGTGCATTAGATTGTCATATTTTTCGCTCAGGGCGTGCTGTCACGAGCAAATATAGTGTTGCACCGGGACAGCAAGCAGTTTTCACCCCATCAAACAAAATTTGGATAGGTGTCACACCCACGCTACCGCCGGGGCACCGTCTAAATACTGATGCCATACCCCTTATTAAAACAGAGCTATCCCTTGATGGAATTGCCAGTGCCGACATTGTGATGCATGGCGGTGAGCTCTGTACCGACTCCACAAGCTTTAAATTTTGCATGGAGAACATCATCCCATGGTGACTCCAGCAGAAATGAGAGCACGGGGAATAACCCCTGGCATCTGTACGCCAGAAAACTTCACTCAATAGAGAGTAACAAAATATGGATATCAAACTTAAATTCATCAACCAAACCAACGATGCTAACAACTCTGAGTATGTCTTTTTTCAGAAAAATGTATCAACAGACTTTGATGAGTTATCCGTAGCATGGAAGGTGATTAAGAACTGTGGCCAAGGTGATTACCACCCCTTCACTTTTCCAATGACGATGGCTGTTAGTGCTAAAGATTGTGACGGCAACTATATGCCAGATATTCCAGCAGAAAATGGGAATATGTATTGCGTCACCCTTGAGCCATCGGGTCATAAGCTCGGCCCTTGTGGTCAAGGTGCCTCAGTCAAAGAGGTACAGCTACGTAATGATCTTCAACGAGGAGCCATCACAGCAAACATCGAAAAAGATGGGAAACTTCTGGCCACTAAAACAGGTATCGCGCCCAGTCAAAAGGCGGTATTTGAGTTTAAACCTACCCTCTGGGTGGGTGCCGTATCACAAGTCGTTGAAGGTGAGGTGATGAACTCAGCCATTATGTCTGACGTCAATAAAGAGATCTCTCTACTCGGCATTGCGAGTGCCAGCATCGTAGCGACGGGTGGTGGACCTGGCTGTGGCTCAACCCCAATTCGATTCACTCTTGAAGATGTAGTAATGGCCTAGTAAGGCTGGGTCGCCCCAAACACTGGGGCGACCACTTTTGGCAAAATCTCAACGTACTTTGGTAAGTAGAGCATCAAGCAATGATTAATCAAATTCTCGCCACCTGGACAAGTTCTGATGGACAGCTGATTTTTGATTTTTTAGAAGCAGAAGCCAGTAATATAACAGTCGCAATTCGCACCAAAAAGCAGGTGTTTGGAGAGTCACAACAGCTCATGCTGCAAGGTGATGGCAGCCACCTGAAATTTAATCTAAATCTCACCAAAATTAGCAGCGTCACTGGCACCCTTTACTTACGTAATATTGGAGATGTTGCAGGGATGCGTTGTGCCTGGGGAGCTTTTAGTTACAGCGATGCTATCCATAAAAATCAAGATTTTGAGGGGTGTATGGTGGAGCTGCCTCCCAGCACCCAACCACCACAACCCGCGCCCACTCCCGATCCTCCTCATCCACTACCGCCTGAGCCATCACCCATACCCACACCGATTATCCCCAACACTATAAGTGATGATGACCTCTTCCCATACGTCTACCTAAGATACTGGCCGCATCTCTCCCCACATACATTGGCATTCTGTTTTATTCAGTATCACGCGCTTTTAGAGAGCCCACCCGCAGAGACATTTATCACCCAGCTGGAGGCATTGCACCATTCGGATGCGGCAGATGCCCGCGATGCCATGGAGGTTTTATCACTGAGTTATCTTGAAGGGCTACCACCATTTCAAGGTTTATATTTGAGTGATATCCATAAACTAGGGACACCAATGGAACGGTTTCCCTTAGTGGTTGATTATGTTCTCACCAATCCAGCGCTCACTAAAGAGCAGTTAACAGAAGCGTTACCCTCTCTGCTTAATATGGCGCTGCCCGCTCTACTTGACTACCTACACTCAAGTGAATTCCTACAATCTCTTCAGCAGGCCTGGGCGAGTTATTTTGCTCTGATCATTATATTGGGCTACGAACATCGTAATTTGGTGCAGTTAACTCAACTGCTGGGGGGGGCGCATCTACTACAACAGTGCTATGTCACCGATAACAAACTGCCGACACCAATCACACCAGAATCACTGCAACAACTGGCCAACGCCCCTGTCCTATTGCCTGCCACCCTCTTTCCTCTGCCGACATCACCTCAGACCCACTCGCCACCATTGTCACCCCCTCGTGGCTGGATTGAGCCTTATGCAATTGGCGATTTGCAAATGTTACGACAGCGTTTTCTCCGATACCAAGCTGGCGATATTGCTCATATTGAGAATGTGATGGCCGGTGAGCGGCGCAAGATTCTCCATAAAAAAGCAAATCGCCAACTGGAGCTCCAGGAGGAGAGCACCCTTCAAAGCACGACAGAGAGCACGACGACCGCCAGACATGAGGAGAAACATCTTGATGAACTGCGTCGTACAGTGACAGAAAGCACCATCACTGATGACTATCAGGGATTAAAGACAAGCTACGGCCCACCCACCCAAGCCACCACTAATGGCACCGTTACACATGCCACCACTGGGCAAAAACCAGGCTGTCGAGACCGGACAAGCCTAGCTCGTAAAGTGCTAGATAAGAGTATTAACCACATCAACCGTAGCGTGGGTGCCCTGCGTAGCAACAGCATTCTCAATGAGACTGAAGAGGCCAGAGAGAGCGTGTTTGATAATAGTACTAGCTCAACTAACTGCATTGGTCTCTACCGCTGGCTCAACCGTATCTACCAGGCCTATGTTGTTAACTATGGTGTTCGGCTGATGCTCGAATTCATAGTAGAAGATCCAGCTGCACATTTTCTAAAGCAGTTGCGAGCACAGCTCGGACTGGATTTAGAAAAGCCACTCACACTCGCTCAACAAGGCATCGAGAAATATACCGATGTAGATAGAGAAAACAGCACACGGCTTGCTGCCTACTATGGGGTTGAGGACATCACCCCGCCCCCCTCTCAATATAAGGTTGTATCTGCCAGCCTGCGTAGTGGTGAAGAGATCAGCTTAACCATCCCCACGGGTTATCAAGTCTATGCAGTAAAGCTTGAGGGGCTCTCACCCCTACAACACGACCAACAGGCAGTCGTCTTAGTGGGAGGGCAAGCCATGACAGCGCCAAGTACGCTGCAAGGATTAAACCTTTTTGGTGAAGAGAATAATTTATCAGCGATTGCTAACGACACACTCATTAGTCTCTCTCCTCCATCAGGTGACAACGTCGTTCTAAGCATTCGCGTGACCTGCCAACTCACACCAGATGCCCTCCGTAGTTGGCAGATCAAGAGTTACAACGTGTTAGCAGAGGGTTATAAAAAGCGTGCTGAACGTTTCTGCCTACAGACTGAAGTGTGGCGGAATAAGTTTCAGCAACCCGCATCGGTAATACGCGGTATTGAGCGTGAGAGTCTCAAACGTGACTGCGTTGCATTACTGCTAGCACGCCACACGGAGACTACCGGCAATCAGCCCACGCCCTACTCACAGAGCACCACCCAACCATCACAATTCCTCATCAATGAACCCCGTTACCTCCAGTTCTTTGATGAGGTACTTGAGTGGAGTGAGATCTCTTATAAGTTTTATGCCGGACGGGCAGAGGATAACCCCGCACGCTCCACCTATGTGGGTGAACCCATTAAGAGCGAGCCTCTATTTAGTGACTTTTTAGAAGCTGGTATGGCACGTGTTCTGATCCCTGCACGTCCCGGAAAAACCATGGAGCTGATCTACTACCTCTCCAGTGGCCAAGCGTGGTTTGGCACGGGACGCTTCGTCGCTGTAAATCCAGCTGATGCCGCATTGGTGCATGAACTACAGCTTGCTGAGGCTGCCCCTCACACGCCCCACCAATTGGTGGATGAACCATGGGAGGTAGTGGTCCCCACCACAATGCAAGTTCTGGATGAAACCGGCACTGATAACCTGTGGCAACCCGTCGGGGAGGAGCAAGATGTATAACAGTGCAGGCCCTCCTCTAACACTCATTGGCGCTGCCAGCCCTGTAGGGGGCGTTATGGCTTTTGCTGGTGTACTGGGTGCGCCACAACCTGCCACAGCAACACCACCCGACACCCCCACCGAGAAGACAAATTTTATCACCGACCCCATCGAAGCATGGGGCTGGATGTTGTGTGATGGTCGTCAGCTAACCCCCAGTGAATATCCTGAACTATTTACCGTGCTTGGATACTTCTATGGCGGCAAGGATGAGAGATTCAACATCCCAGATTACCGTGGATATTTTCTACGCGGCATTGATGCGGGAAGTGGCAATGACCCAGACGTATCTCAGCGCACACCTCCCAACGGAGGGAGTTCTGAGCAGGTGGGTTCAACCCAAACAGATGCACTGCAACTACACCGTCACACCTATACCGAGCCAAGTGGCTCTATAACCGCAGGACAAGGACCGGCCAATGCAGTGTTACAGGCTCAACCCAACCAATGCACCGGATACCCTGATGACAGCACCTGCAACAAAGATGTCAAAACATCAAAAAATGAGACCCGACCAAAGAACATCTACGTGAACTACATCATCAAATTTACTTACGGCACATTGCTACAACCTAATTGGCCCCAAATCAATTTACCGCTAGGACAAACAATATGAGCACTAAACAGATCTGCTTCATTGCATACAGCATCAATACCGCACCAAAAAACCCAACATTTAATGCCGGCCAAATGCCGAGCGGCACCTATCTTGGCTTGGATAATCCCGAGCAAGATATCCAAGCCCGTTGTCAGCTTATAAAGCGGGCGATAGAGACCGCAGCAGATCAACTGACACGTCACTCCCCCCCCTACAGTGAAGAGACCCTCAAAGTCTTTATGGCCCCCGAGTTTTTTTTCAGAGGAAAGAGAGGTGCCTATCAGATGGATGAAGTGAGTTATGCCATCAGCCAGCTACAAACGCTGGTTGCAGCACCTCAGTGGGAGAACTGGATCTTTGTCTTTGGTAGCCTCGTTGCAACGGTTCAAACCATTCATCCACAAGATGAGGCATACAACTTTGCACTTGTGCAGCAGGGGGGTGTTGCCGCCAGTGGCGATAGTGGTGCGCGCATTATTATGAAGGAGCTGAAATCGGGTATTGATTTCATCAGTTCAACCACCCACCCTGGAGATGTACTGCTGGGCGGAGTGGAGTATATGCAAGCAGGCAACAGTGGTTCTGGCCGTGAACGGCAGCAAGTCAACTATGACGGTGCCGGTATTTTTGACCTTGGCGGTATCACCTGGGCATTAGAGGTCTGCCTCGATCATGGCGCGTCACGTTTACAGCAGTCACCACAACTGCCAGGAGAGTCTCAAGTACAGATACAGCTGGTCCCCTCATGTGGCATGACGGTTACGCAAGATGCCATTATTACCGCGATAGATGGCCTAATATTTAACTGCGATGGCGGAGGCTTTGGCAATACAGTCAACCGAGTGACCCAAACCGGCAGCCCTCCCACGCGACAGCTACAACCTATCGCCACACCCGCCGGAAGAGCCGTCAGTAATGATAATCTCGAACTCGATTCACCGCCAAAATCTATCACCATTGATGCGTTATTTGCCCAAGGCCCTGGTGAGATTGTCCTCTACCCCCCCCTAGCGTACCCAGCGGCACAACCCGTGCCGGGAACGACGGTAACACTGACATGGAAAGCGGCAGACAATCTAACTTTCACCTTCTCACTGAACTATGACAGTGCCAATAAATTCAGTCTCCTCCTCTGCCGTATTCAGCTCGACTCCCTAAATTTCCATGGTCATGATTACTTTATGCCACTCTCACTAAGTACCGTAGATCGTGATAACAAAGTCGTCGAGATAAAGATGCACAAAGTCTCAGGAAGTGGCGGCTATGATGCCGCATTATGGTGCAATATCCAGGTCCCTGGCTTCCAATTCGAAGGCGTTGCCTTCGAGTATTACAACACCACAGGCAAAGGCGCCCCAAAGACTTGCTGGTAACAGGTTATCGGGAATTCGTCATGATGAAACTCAACAGCGTTGTTATAGGCCTCTACCTGCATGACGATCAAGATCAGTTACAGGCGACCCTGAATAGCATAATGGAACACACCATAATGCCATTTGAGATCGTACTGCTGGCAGATGGGCCGACACCACCACTGATCTCAGCACTCCGACACTATCCCAGAATAAAACGCATCATAAACAGAAAACAGAGAGGTGCCGCCGCCTGTTTTAATAACCTCTGCAAGCATGTTGATGCCCCTCTCTATGCCTTCATAGAGAGTGGTACGCTGCTCGGCCCAAATTGGCTAATAAGATTAAATGAAGCACTACAGGCCGACCCAAGCCATGGTTTGGCCGGCCCTAGTACCAATCACTGTTGGAACGAACAGCACCAACAAGCATTCAACACAAAGCGCGACTGTGACCTCAAAAGCACCACGGAACAGCTCGCCCATCAATATGGGCAAGCATGGCAAACACTAGGGCCTCTTCACAGCTTGGCCTCTTTCTGTTATCTCGTAAAAAGAGAGGTGATTGATGCCATCGGGGCTGCCGATGAAAGCTATAGCAATGGCCCCGGTTGGGAGATGGACTACAACATTCGCGCCGCCCGTGCGGGTTACCGTGGCGTGTGGGTCAAAGGTGCATACGCCCATCGCCTGCCACTGACACCTAAGCATCTGACGCAAGAGCAGGCGGGAATAGTCAAAGCCAAACAGATCTATCAAGATCGCTTCTGCCACTTGAGAGTAGAGCAACCCAACCACCCATACAGTGACCACTGCAAAGGAGATGAGTGCCCCCATTTTGCCAACACCAGTCCAACTGAACGAACACTGGCACCCAGTCCCAAAGATAATGTCGTACTGCAGTTATCTAATGCATCAATAACCCCTATGGTGAGCTGCGTTATGCCAACAAGCAAACGGCCACACTGGGTAGCAAAAGCGATTGAGCAGTTCCACAAGCAGGACTACCCCAAAAAGGAACTCATCATCGTCTACGACCATGATGATGATATCCAGCCACTTAGCAGCGCCCCCAGCATCCGCTACCTACATGCAACGGAAGGGAGGAGTATTGGCGCAAAACGCCAGCAGGGTGCCGCCATTGCAAAAGGCTCAATTATCGCCCAGTGGGATGATGACGATTGGTACGCCATCACACGCCTCAGCCATCAAGCCGCACCCATCCACCTCAATATTGCTGATATTACAGGGCTCACCAACACCCTCTTTTTTGAACTAAATAGATGGCGCTTCTGGCAGTGTAGCCAAGCGCTGTATAGCAAATTATTTCATCAACAAGTCGCAGGCGGCACCCTGGTCTATCGAAAATCATTACTTGATGAAAGTAGCGGTTATCCGAATCTCTCCCTACGAGAAGACGCCGCATTTCTTGATGCTGCACTACAGCATGGTGCACGCCTATCTCGGGTAGAGGGACGAGAACTATTCATCTATCTACGCCACGGAGATAACAGCTGGCGGTTTACAGAGGGCCACTATCTAACCCCGCAAGCGTGGTCAGAGGTCGATGAGCCTGCATGCTTTCAAGATGACCGTGAACACTACATGACCCATACCCTACCCATCACAAATGAGACCTATCGAGCCACCGAAAATGAGACCACTCAGCCCATGGTCTCCTGCATCATGCCCACCGCCAATAGGCCTCACTTTGCATCACGCGCCATTCAACTCTTTTTAGAACAAGACTACCCCAACAAAGAGCTGATTATCATTGATGATGGTGATAAACCAATAGGCGAGCTGATCACAGATGACCCGTGCATACGCTATCAACACAACAGCCAGCGCCAAAGCATCGGTGCCAAACGTAACCAAGCGTGTGAAATTGCCAATGGTTCCATCATCGTCCATTGGGATGATGATGACTGGATGGCCACAAGCTGGCTGCGTCTACAGGTAAACAACCTACTCACACATCTTGCCGATATCAGTGGACTGGCCAACGTTCTTTTCTACGAACCACACACCAGGCAAGCCTGGCAGTACCGTTACGACGGCCATCGCCCCTGGGTCTGTGGTGGCACACTCTGTTACAAACGGAGCTATTGGGAGAACAACCCATTTCTAGATATCAGCACAGGTGAAGACAACGCCTTTGTATGGAGCAACACACCAAAAAAAGTGATCAACCACAACAGTGTCGAACAGTACATTGCCACCGTACATGAAAAAAACACCAGCCCAAAGCAGACAACAGACCCACGCTGGCACCCCTATCCCGCTGATCGTATTAAACAGCTACTCACGGTAGATAGAGAGTCAACAACCCCTCTTGAAAGTGAGCGGTCAGCACACTCTTGAGTCAAAAAGGAGACTCCACAATGAAATGCACCATCATGGATTATAAAAAAGCAGCCATCTCAATAGCAAAAATAGCCGTACCAACACTCGCCTTATCACTACTCTTTTCACCCCCATCAATGGCAGCAAACAACTGGACACTGGGGACAGGAAAAGGTGCATGTTACAAAAATGATAATCGAAAAGGTGGAGCTAAATATTGTCACAACTGCAAACAACAAAGCGGTAACCAAGTTAAATGGACATTTGATGCCATGTGCAATGGCACATTAGCCGGTCACATAGAAGCTACCCTGGCATGTGGAACATCAACACCCACAGAGGGTGAGCAGTTAAGACTGCTCCAAGCGAAAGCAAGCGCCCTGCTGCCCGATAAGGAAACCGAGTGTCCTGAATAAAAACAGTTCAAGAGCTATTACCCAAACTAATCATTAATTGAAGAGAAATATATGCCTTACAACTATACACAAGCAGGAAATACAATGGCCATTGCCGAGCAACAGTATGGTAGTGATAATGAGATCAGATTTACCACCTTCACCTCATGTATTGGGTTGATTGCAAGAGAGGGTGGAGATGTTACAGGCGTACATTTGGTTATGTTCGCAAGTGATGACACACCCTTTGATATTGCAGCAGCCGATGCTGCAATAGCACTTCTTGGAAACTACAGTGAAGTGGTTGTGATTGGACAGACCCAAATGTGGGAAGACAATCTACCCGGCCCATATCAGCACTTAATAGCGGGGTTAAACAACCCCACGATTATTGATATGGACGATGGCATATATGGTGGGAGAGTAGAAAACAATCTGTTTCAAACCTACCAAAATGGAAACTATCACAATGTCTAGTAAGAAGTAAGCAGCACTCTACTCCACTATTTTTGATTCAACTCAATAAGAGGGCCGCACTCTGCGGCCCTCAATGAGTAAAATATCTGATGCTTTGCGAATTAGCATCAAGCGGCTTAGCCGTTAAATTAACGCCACTACTAAGCCGCATTGAATCTGCTATATCTGCATCAATCTTTACATTACATACCAGAGAAGACCAGCGTACCTGGCACAGTGCTTTCGCCAGAAGAGTCGTCTCCCCAACAAGTCACACCATTATCATCCAATGCACAGGCATGGTTATATCCCATTGAGACATGATTAGGATTAACCAGGTTGCTAGGCATAGCGTTATTTACTGCACCCATCATTCCCCAGCACTGTATGCCACTATCATCCAAAACACAGGCATTAAACTCACTCCCTGTCAGCTTACGAGGAGAGAGCAATCCAGTGGGTGCATTTAGGAGATCACCAAAATTAACACCCCAACAAGTCACACCATTATCATCCCGTGCACAGGAGTGATATCCCCCAACCATAACTTCTGCAGGATTTGTTAACACTGGAATCGGCAGGCCTTGAGCAGTACTTCCCCAACAAGTCACGCCATTATCATCCACAGCACACGTACCTGACGTACCCGCTACTACCTGTTTAGGATTGACCAAACCAGCGGGCACCGTACTTCTACCAGATCCATTATATCCCCAGCAGGTTACACCGTTGTCATCAATAGCACAGGTATGAGAATCACCTGCTGATACTTGGGTAGGGTTGATCAAACCGGCTGGCACCGTACTCTGACCATCATTATCATTCCCCCAGCAGATCACTTTATCTAGGTTTACAACACAGCTGTGTCCCAATCCCATAGATATTTGATAAGGGCGAATTAAAATGGCAGGCACCGTGCTTTGACCATAAGAATCACTTCCCCAGCAAGTCACACCACTGTCATCCAATGCACAACTGTGAGAACCACCGGCTTCTGTCATATAGTTTGGAGTGGTATTCACGGGTGTGAAAAACGCCAGTCCAGTGGGTGGTGTACTTTTACCAAAAGTATCACTCCCCCAACAGGTCACACCGTTATCATCCAGAGCACAAGCATGATCATTGCCCATTGATACATAACGTGGATTAACCAAGCCGGTAGGGACAGTGCTACTCACTGTACCCCATCCCCAACACTGAATACCGTTATCATCTAAAGCACAGGTATTCCACACACCCCCTGCCAACTGGCGAGGGTTGACCAATGTAGGCACATTAGTAAAACCACCAAATGAGAGCCCCCAACATGTCACGCCGTTATCATCGAGTGCACAAGAGTGGTATTCACCCGATGTCACCTGAGTTGGGTTAACCAATCCAGCAGGCACTGTAGCTTGCCCCCATGTATTGTTACCCCAGCAGGTCACACCGTTGCTATCCACAACACATGTGTTCTCATAAGTCGCCGCTATTTGACTAGGGTTAACCAGACCGGCAGGCACCGTGCTTTTGCCATTAGAATCACTTCCCCAGCAGGTCACACCGTTATCATCAATTGCACAGGTATGATTTATACTGGTAGCTACCTGTTTAGGGTTGACTAAGCCAGCAGGCACCGTGCTTTGACCATAAGAATCACTTCCCCAACAGATCACACTATTACTATCGCTATCGACGACACAACTGTGAGAGCTTCCTGTTGATACCTGGCGGGGGTTAACTACACTCGCTGGTACAGTACTTTGACCAGAGGAGTTACTACCCCAACAAGCCACCCCATTGTCATCCAAAGCACAGCTATGAGAGCCGCCTGCCTCTACCATATAGTTAGGTGGCACAGAAAAAGAGAGGAACCCTGGAGATTCTGTTAGACGCCCTTCAAGCCCCCAACAGGTTTGGCCGTTGTCATCCAGAGCACAAATATGGAAGCGACCCACCGACACCTGACGTGCATTAACGACATCACCCGGCACATCGTGCTCTCCAAAAAAACCAAAACCCCAACAACGCAAGCCTTCATCAGCAACAGCACAAGAGACATAAGACCCCACACTCAACTTACGAGGATTGGTCATAGCTGGCGGGGTAATATATATGCCACTTAATAGACCATACCCTTCAGCACCCCAACAACGAACACCGCTATCGTCAATTGCACAAGAGTGCCCCCGTCCCGCTGACACCTCAGTAGGATTAACTAGATTGGTAGGAACTGAGGTTTGTCCATTACTGTTGTAACCCCAACAACTCACACCATTATCATCCAACACGCAGGTATGCTCATCACCAGCACTCACCTGAATAGGATTAACCAACCCAGCAGGGATAGTGGTTTTGCCGTTCTGTGAGTCCCCCCAACATTTCACAATTTTAGTGCTTTGAATATCCTCACCCACAGCGCAAGTATGCCATGCACCCGCTGACACTTGAGTAGGATTGAACAAATCAGTGGGGACAGTTGTTTGACCAAACGCATCATTGCCCCAGCAAGTCACACCATTATCATCCAGTGCACAAGTGTGTCCCTCACCAGGATATACATCCCGGCCACCCGTTGTTACCTGAGTAGGATTAATTAGTCCATCAGGCACTGCGCTTTGGCCATAAGCGTTAGACCCCCAACAGACCACCCCATAATCATCAACAGCACAAGTGTGTGTAGTACCCGCTGATGCCATAAAACCATACTCATCTGGGGTGGCTGAAAATGCCATCCCAGAATGGAGGCTAGAAATTAATGCCAGCGCCCCCAGCTGAAGTGTTGAAACAGAAAATACTCGCCTTATTAATTTAACTTTGCTTACTGTGTTGTACTTTTGTTTTTGTAGTTCATTAATAATCATTTATCAGTCCTCTACAGGTTATTTGTATTTACATTTACTACCTCTGAGGTCGGCCCCTTTTACCTGTGCACCGTAATCCGTCATAAACCCCAGGCAAAAAATAATACTCTACATTTTTTATACTTTCTAGCTGTAGAAAAATAATTACCCCATGAATTGGCACAATGAGTGTTCTTATAATTTACTGAGCCAGAAAAAACGGTAAAGAGGTACCATGTTCCAATACTGACATTTATCAAATATTGGAATTTGTACCAAGATATTAATTTGAGGAGATACCAACAAGTGTCATACTAACCGGCACTTCATACACTCCCTGATTAGCCGCAGTTTACAAAAAGATAAACAGCACAACAGACTGACCACAATAACCCACAAGGCATTGTTAACACATAACATTCTGCCCATTCACATTGCCTTCAGCATATTGCTTAAAGCTTGCCACCCAGATCAAATACATCTTGAACCCCTCAACCAGAAGACCGATGGGGTCAGACTCGATAAGACCGATGGGGTCAGACTCGAATGCCGCTAACTTAAGGGTGTTTAGCAACATATTTACTCCTATGTTTTATCTCTTTCATTGAATGTCGTGGAGCCGTTAATAACTGGAATGGTTTTGGTCTTCGTTTTACGGCCCTAGGCTCAC
>JAKITT010000161.1 GCA_021647945.1 Candidatus Polarisedimenticolaceae bacterium | reverse complement strand
GGTGTAGCCATAAGTCGCTAGAGTGATGCAGCACGCCGAATTGGGGAGACCAAACGAATGCCTGCACCATCGGGAAAAATAACGAAAAACACTGTCAAGCACTTTTTTCGCTGAGTAGTTACGCCATTCGCTGGATATAATAGCGTTCTCACCTATCCATCAGGCCTATTAATTCAAATTGAGGTAAACCACCAGCTTTGCAGGTGAGACTTGAAAAAATTCTGCCGTTGCAACGTGTAGGGTGCCTCATGGCACCTACCAATATGAATAAACCACAGAGAACACAGAGGAGAGAGAGAACCCAATATGATTAATGCCTTCTTTTCTCTGTGTTCTCTGTGGTTATATCTGCTTTCAGCCCGTTAGAGACTATTTTTTCATAAGCACAATCATGTCAACACCCCCCTTTTTAGGGACTCTCCTCAAGCCTCCCACTATACGGTTAGTCAGTGACTCAGAACAATTCATCACCTTATCTGGGAACATCGTGACAAACTCGCGATACGTCCGTGGGCAATGTCATTAACTTAAGCAGAAAATATCTTTTCAGATTGCCCAGCAATATATTAATCCAAGAAAAACAGGGCATGTCTATACTGCAACGCGCCTTTCTGAAATAGGTAGCATGTGAGTGCGCCAACCGTACTACTATCTAAGTAGTGCATCTATCTGAAACAGGCAGTGTTATTTGGAACTGTGTACCTATTTTGTCGGCAGTGGCCACAATCTTTCCACCATGGGCCTCGATGATTGACTTGACGATGGCCAATCCCAACCCTGCACCTTCACCACTGCGTTGGCGTGATGGATCGATACGGTAGAAGCGATCAAAGACCCTCGCTTGGTGCTCGACAGGGAGCGGGGTTCCGGGGTTTTGCACTTCAATAAACAGAGACTTTTCGCTGCTGATAAGTTTCAGGCTCACGCTACAGCCTGCGGGGGTGTGGCGAATGGCATTGGAAAGCAGGTTGCTCAGGGCGCGACGTAACATCAAACGATCGCCCTGAACATGAGCATCCCCCTCCTGCACCAAAGAGACATGACGCTCCTCCGCCCAGGCTTCGTAGTAGTCAAATAGGTTACATACTTCACTTTTCAGATCAATATCCTCCCTATTTAGTGGGTTCAGATCGTTATCGGCCTTGGCCAGAAAGAGCATGTCTCCGATCATCTGTGCCATGCGTTCATACTCTTCTATGCTGGAGTAGAGTATCTCCTGATACTCTTCTGTACTTCGTACCAGAGAGAGAGCGACCTGGGTCTGGGTCATTAAATTAGTGACGGGGGTGCGCAATTCATGGGCGATATCGGCGGAAAAGTTGGAGAGACGGTTGAAAGCCTCTTCCATGCGCTGTAACAGTTCGTTGAACGACTCAGCTAGTTCAGCAAGTTCAACCGGAACGGTATCAGATGAGAGACGGTTGTTCAGGTCATTTGTACTAATGTGTCTGATCTGATTAACCATATGGCGCAGTGGGCGATGGCCATGCCGTACTGCAATCCAACCCATCAGCCCCATGATGACAATGCCGCTTGTGACCATAAGCCAGAGGGTACGGCGAAAATTATTGATAAAGTGGAGATGGAAGTCGATGGCAACGGCAACGATGATGGTAAAAGGGCCATTGCTTCCACCGGCGACCTGTTGAATAAGTACCCGGTAATTGTATTGGGCGTCATTCCACTGTTGAATGACCCCGTGTGAGAGTTGGTAGGTAGGTGGCATTGGCATCAAAGAGAGGTTTTCCCTGGAATTGCTATATAACACGTTTCCAGATCGATCATTGATGTGCAGCAATGGGCCATGATGTCCCACCATGAGGTCATCAAAACGCTGTTTTACCTGTGTTAGATCATACTTGGATTGCAGCGAGGTAAGGGACTGTTCCACCGCTTGAACGATCATTCTGAGCTCTTTGGCATCCTCCGCTGCAAAGTGATTTTCAATAGAATGCTCAATGATCCAGCCAAAAGCGAGGAACCCAATCATGGCGACAGCACCGAATGATAAAGTCAGCCGTGACGTTAGAGAGGTTGGTCGCTTCATCTATGATCCACTCTCCGGCAGATCAATCATATACCCCATGCCGCGCACGGTCTGAATCAATTTGAGATCGAAGTTGTCATCAATCTTGGCCCGTAAGCGGCGTATGGCGACATCGATAACATTGGTATCACTATCAAAATTCATATCCCAAACCTGGGAGGCGATCAGGGAGCGAGGCAGCACCTCACCTTGACGGCGAACAAGTAGTTCTAGCAGGGCGAACTCCTTGGTGGTCAGGTGGATACGTCGACCGCCTCGGCTGGCGCGATGACGAGCCAGATCCAGCGCTAGGTCGGCGATACTCAGGCTCAATTCGGTGGCAGGGGTTACACCGCGTCGTAACAGGGTACGAATACGCGCCAGCAGCTCTGCAAAGGCGAAGGGTTTGACCAGATAATCATCAGCCCCTAGCTCAAGCCCTTTAACTCTGTCGTCAATGCTATCGCTAGCTGTGAGAAAGAGTACCGGCATCTCTTTTTCCGCTTCGCGTAATGATTTTAGAATCTGCCAACCATTCATATCGGGCAGCATCACATCAAGGATGATCAGGTCATAGGGTTCCAACATTGCTAGGTGATGGCCATCCAGACCGTTATGCGCCAAATCGACGATAAAACCAGCCTCCCCCAATCCCTGTTTAATATATTCACCCGTTTTGATCTCATCTTCGACAATTAATAACTTCATCGCATGCTCTCCAAGTCTGACCCTTACAGACTAACCCAAACCACCTGTCCTGAAGATGACAGTAGCGTTACAAGATCATAATGCCCTTGCCACTTGATAAACAGGAAACGTCAAGCATTATCCATAATATACACACCCAAATCCCCACATAGAAAATAACGTGCTCAAAAAAACAGCCCAAAGCATAAGGATACTCTAATATAGTTGGTGTTTTCTGACACTCGAAAATACACCGCGCCAAAAAAACAACGTCTTTCAC
>JAKITT010000005.1 GCA_021647945.1 Candidatus Polarisedimenticolaceae bacterium | reverse complement strand
GAGTGGGTTTATCAAAATGCTGCCGAACGATTTTTAACTCATGTCAAGCAAAAAAACGCTTTTATCCAAACTTTTTTACAAATATTTTTCCTTTAAATTACTGCAAGTTTCTAACCGGACACTACTGCTATGGGTTGGATGTATTTGATACAGTTTCAAAAGAGCTTGTCACCACCCTCTCTGGTTCAAGGGCGACAAGTCTGGCTCTACACCCTACATCAGGTTTGATGTACCTGGGCAGATGGAACTCAGATCTGATTGAAGTTATTGATACCGAAACATATGCAGTAGTGGCCTCAATCCCACTTGCTCTTGCTAATGAATCAAGGCTTGTGCGGGTAAAGCTTAGTCCAGCGACAAATAAACTTTATGTGACGTCGGGGCCTTCTAATGCGCATAACATTACTACTATTGACACAGCAACAAACACCGTAATTCAGACTGTTCCTACACCGGTTGCTCATGGACCTAATTTTGTTGTCGGCCCAACAGGTAGCATACTCTATTTTTACAATTACAAAGATTTGGTAGCGGTTGATGCTACAACTATGAGTCCACTACAGACCGCTAATAATATTTACGGAAATAGAGTCGCAATAGATTCCTCAGGGGAGCGTGCATACGTTAAACACCATTCTGGTGTGTATATTCTTGATACCAATACAATGGCAGTGATCGACGATGTTGTTGTAACAGATTCGTCGAAGTATTTGTATGATATGGCTATACACCCTAATGGAGAGCTGGCATATCTTACCGGGTATGGGTATGTTTCAGGTGTAGGTTATCAGGGTGTTGTTTTTGTAGTTGATTTAACTACGGCATCGTTGGTTGATACTGCTGAATTCGGCAGTATGTTTGGCCAAATTGTGTTCGGTCCTGGCCCTGAAGTTGTTGGCGGCTCGGTTACTGGCATGACGCCAACTAACGTTGAGTGTCACAATAACAGTACAGGTCAGATTGTCTCGATCTCTCCCATCATTGAGGCGTCATGGGATTGTGAAACAGCGGGTCTGGATGTTAGTTCTGGAGACAGCATATCCATCTCCGTTACGGGGCCAGCAAAGTAGAGAGAAAAGTTACTAGATGACGTTTATTCTAGTGACTTATCAAAGGGGCGTGGTGAATTCCATGCCCCTTTTTTTATATCGATATTGCTCAAAGAGAAGTTATTAAACCCAATCAACAGGCCATTTTGTTGTATGAAGTGTTGTGGCGCTGTTTTGACATGACTCTTTATCTGAGGATTGCTCTTGTTTGAGCAATTAGGAACAGAATTGTAGCGGCAATGACAATGGAGGGGCCGGTAGGTGTATCCCACTGCAGTGACCCCCATAACCCAAGTGAGACGGAAAGTGTGCCGATGACGGTGGCGAACAGGGCCATCTGTTCAGGGCTGTTTGCAATAGGACGTGCAGCAGCAGCAGGGATGATCAGCAGTGATGTGATGAGAAGGATGCCGACGATTTTCATTGCGACTGCAATTACTGTGGCGATTAAAAGCATGAATATGAGGCGAGTGCGAGCGACAGGCGTGCCTTCAACTTGTGCGAGTTCTTCATCGACGGAGAGTGCGAGCAGTGGGCGCCAGATAAAAAACAGTGTCAGTAGAACAGCAACATCGATCGATGCAATCCAATAAACATCGTTTTGTGTTACGGCAAGTACATCGCCAAAGAGATAGCCGATCAAGTCAACTCGAACGCTCTCCATAAATGAGAGGACAATAAGCCCAAGCGATAGTGCGCTGTGGGAGAGTATGCCAAGTAGTGCATCGCTGGATAGTTGTCCTCGATGGCGAAGTAGTGTGATGGAAATGGCAAGCGCTACAGAGATTACAATAACGGTGATCTGTGAACTGATACCGATAAGCAACCCTAAGGCGACACCTAGTAGAGCGGTATGGGATAACGCCTCTCCAAAATAGGCCATCCGACGCCAGATGATGAATGTTCCAAGTGGGCCAGCAAGGATAGCAACCCCATAACCGGCCAGAAGGGCTCTCAGGAGAAAATCATCCACGCTGCTTGTGCTCTTTATGTTCTGTTTTGGATGCCGTTTTTATGATGTTGCCATGAAGGCTATGAGTATGATCGTGATGGTGTGAATAGAGAGCCACCTGACGGCTGCCAAACAGTTCATGATAGGCCGGATCTTGAGTCACTATATCGGGTGTTCCGGTGCAGCAAATGTGCTGGTTGAGGCAGACCACCCGGTCTGTGGCAGCCATCACTAAATGTAGGTCATGTGAAATCATTAATATGCTGCACCCATAACGATCTCTTATCTCCTGAATCAATTGGTATAATGCAAGTTGCCCATTGATATCGACGCCTTGGACGGGTTCGTCGAGGACGAGGAGCTGCGGTTCTCGCAGGAGTGCTCTGGCGAGCAGTATGCGTTGCATTTCACCGCCTGAAATATATTGTATCGGGGTGTTGATGATTTGAGATGCGCCCACTTCGCTTAATACTTCATGGACTCGTTTTTGAGGTCTCTTCCCGCCAAGCAGTAGAAAGCGACTCACGGTAAGAGGCATTAAACTGTCTATTTTTAGGTGTTGGGGCATATAGCCCACTTGAAGGTTCTTCCGTAGATTAACCTCGCCACTTGTGGCCGATATAAGTCCGAGAATGACCCGAACTAGGGAGCTTTTACCTGACCCATTGGGGCCAATTAGGGTTAAGATCTCCCTCTCCCCAAGATGGAGGTTGATGTCTTGTAATATGGAGCGTCCGCCGATTTCTAGTGAGAGATGACTGACACTTAGTATAGGTGTGGGGTTTGTTATCTCATGATTATGCATATCGGTTCTGGTTGGGATGTTATGGCACTCAGTGAGTGCTTAAGTGATATATTTTGCGTAAAAATAGCTACGCTAACACGGTTTATTCAATGCATTTTGTTCAGATAACGTTTGTTGCCTTCATCTGTATCATCAGTTCAGTCGTCAATGGTGCGCCGTCGGTTGTGGTGACAATAAAACCTCTGCATTCACTGGTTACAGGCGTAATGGAGGGGGTGGCTGAGCCATATCTGCTGTTAAAGGGAGATCAATCAGCACATCATCTTACTCTCAAGCCATCACAGGCGAAAGAGATCCATAATGCCGATTTGCTTGTTTGGGTAGGGCCGGCCTTTGAGACATTCTTAAGTCGGATTGTTCAGAGTGAAGCACTATCCTCACTGGTGTTGATGTCGGCTGAGAATATAGTGCTTTTACCGACAAGAGATATTACTCACCAAGATGAGGCAGCGCCTGATCATGGTGAGGTTGATGGACATATATGGTTAAACCCTAGGAATGCAATAGGAATTGTTCAGGCTGTTGTTGCTAGATTGGTGGATATTGACGATACAAATGGCCATTTGTATCGAAAAAATGGTCGGCACCTAGAGGCGCGTCTAGTGGCATTGGATGCGATGTTAGAGCGGCGACTGAAGCGTGTGCAGGGCATTCCGTACTTGACCTACCATGATTCGCTTCAATATTTTGAGCAGCGTTATGGTTTGACAGGATATGCGGTTACGACGCTTTCAGAGTTGCGTTCAGGCGTCAAAGGGGTCATTCGAGTTCGGCGTCTGATAAGCGAAAAAAAGATTAGCTGTCTGTTTCGTGAACCTCAGTTTCGTCCAAAGCTACTTGATGTTCTGATGGAGGAACTCTCCGTGCGTGATGGTGTGATTGATCCGCTAGGCGCGGAAGTTTCGTTAGGCTCAAATGGTTATTTTGTTCTCATGGAGCGTATGGCCCGGGCTTTTGAGCAATGTCTGATTGATGGGGCGTAGTGTGCTGAAGATCGCATAATCACCCTTTGGGTTAGTGTTTCATAGTGGTTAGGATAGATATATGAGTTTCAGATCACTTCTGATAATGGTCGGGCTGAGTGGGGCATTGGTTGTAGTGCTGGCTGCATATGGTGCTCATGGGCTTCAGGGGTTGGATGATAGCTTATTAATCACCTTCCAAAAGGGCGTGGCCTACCAACAAATGCACACGCTGGCCATGTTTGGTGTCGCTACTCTACTGTTCCATCTTCCACGGTCATATTGGTTAAAAATGGCGGGTTGGGGCTTTATTATTGGAATTATTCTATTTTCTGGCAGTCTATATGTAATGGTGTTTACAGGTGTTCGGTCACTTGGTTTGGTTACGCCGTTAGGTGGGTTGGCATTTATATTTGGCTGGTTCAGTTTGGCATGGGCTGCCTATAGGGAGATACCCTTATTAAGTAGATGATAATGCCTGTTTGTGAGTGGTGCTTGGTGGGAGTTCGTATGTTTATACGATGGT
Source organism: Candidatus Polarisedimenticolaceae bacterium (assembly GCA_021647945.1). Lineage (GTDB taxonomy): Bacteria > Pseudomonadota > Gammaproteobacteria > Chromatiales > Chromatiaceae > JAKITT01. The sequence goes on along the minus strand of JAKITT010000005.1, from coordinate 68,243 downwards.
CAGCCAAGCTGAATAGGAATGGGAAGTCTGCATTATTTGACGATGCTATAACGACTCGACTAGAGTAATTTCCAGCACTGTTGAAAATGCTGGTTCATTATAGGAAATTGCTGAAAAAAATTGAGCGGGCTACAGCTGGTAGATGAATATATTATAAAAAGCAGTGCCGGGATAGTTGGTGGGCAGATGTGCTGCTTTTGCATTGTTGAGTAATTTGCTAGACAATGCGCGCCCCCCGCTTTTTCCAGAATTAAAGTGCGCTTTGCACTTGTAAGAATAATTGTCTGAGGTTCTAGGAAGAGCCTGAATGCCCAGGAAAAAAAGGCACGTAAAAATGTCACAGTATTAAGAATGATGGGAAGTGGACGCTAAAAAAGTAAGGTTTTAGGAGAAAACAGCATATGGCGCGTGGTTTGAAAAATATAGGGGTACTGCTACTGGCAGTGGCCCCCCAGGTGCTATTTGCAGGCATTGTAGGTTCAAAGCACGATTTAAGTGTGACGAATCCGTATGGTGCATATTGGAATAGTCCCTCTGATGAGATATGTGTTTTCTGCCATACGCCGCATGGTGGGAATGTATCCAATGGCCCATTGTGGAACCGTAAAATTTCGGATATGGGGCAGTTTCAGATGTATAGCAGCCTAACGATGGATTCGACCTGTTTAGCAACCCCCAGTCCCGTCTCTCTTGCCTGCCTGAGTTGTCATGATAGTGCGAGTGGTGGCGCAGTTGATGCGGCTGATACACATGATGCACTTTATAATAACTCCAATAATGACCCTTGGGGCACCGAATTTTTCTCTGAGCCAAACTGTATGGCCTGTCACCCTGATGGCGGGGTTAAACCCGGCCCTTGGTGGCAAGTCGGCCCAGATCTGAGTAATGACCACCCCATTTCAATGCTCTATGCTGAGGCATCGGCTACAGACTTGGAGCTGCATACTCCCCCTAATGACCAGCGAGGCTGGAGTGATGTTAAGCTATTCGATGGGCGTGTTGAGTGCCCATCATGCCATAATCCTCATGATCCTACTTACGACCCATTTTTGAGAGTGGATAATTCGACGAGCGGGTTGTGTAAAACCTGCCATATTAAATAGTTTGTCGTTAAAAAATTTTCTGGGTGTCGTTGTTGTCAATGGTGTTGTAGGGAGTTATACATGAGGATGTGGTAGTAGGTGTTTCCTTCTTAATTCGTGTGTAATAAAATGACAAATCTGTATTTAAAAAAGGGCAATCTGGATGGCTTTGATTTTATCTAGGCGAATTAAATTATTGCCGAGCACTCTCTTTATGCTGGTGTTTTTTATTAGCATTACGGCTGTAGCTGACGAGCATGCTGAAGAGAGTGGCCGTGTTGATATTGTTTGGCCTGCTTCCCCTCAAGAGCCTAAAATCCGTTATATACGGTCAATTGCCACATCTGATGATATGGCTACTGAAAAGGGTTTTTTTGGTAAATTACTTGAGTTTATTATCGGGCCTGATGATGTCGTTGATTTGGTTAAGCCAATGGGGCTTGCAGTCAACAGTGCCGGTAAACTGTTTGTAGCAGACCCCGCTGGAAAACGTATCCACATATTCGATATTGTAGGGCAGGACTACTCCAGCATTGAAGAGGTTAACGATAAACTGTTTGTGCTACCGATAGGGGTGTCGGTTGACGATCAAGACAACCTATATGTGGTTGATGGCGGACTTAGGAAGATATTCAAGTTCAATCGCGATGGCAAATTCATAACCGCCTTTGGTGATGAGTCGCTTCAACGACCAACGGGTATTGCCATCGATTCTAAGAAGAAATTACTCTATGTCGTGGATACTCCTGCCCATAACGTTAAGGTCTATTCGTTGGAGAGTGGCGCAATGGTTGCCACACTTGGTGAGCGTGGCACGGAAGATGGCACATTTAATTTTCCCAGTTATGCAGCGATTGATGCAAAGGGAGCGTTATACATAACGGATGGCATGAACAAGAAAGTTCGGGTGTTTGGTGCTGATAGAGAGTATCAGCGCGCGGTTGGAAAGCCTGGCGACGGTTCAGGCAGTTTTAGTGCCCCCAAAGGGGTTGCAGTTGATAGTGATGGTAACCTTTATGTAGCTGATGTGGCATTTGATAATGTGCAGATATTTGATGCAGAAGGACGGTTATTGATGGCTTTTGGTTCTCCAGGGCAAGCGCCTGGAAAATTCTGGATGCCAACAGGGCTCTTTATCGATAAGAGTGACCGAATATATGTAGCTGACTCATATAATAAACGTATTCAGATCTTTCAGTATCTGGGTGCCGAGAAGAGATAGCGAAGAGTAAGATGAAAAGAGCGTGCTTAATCTGGTTTATGGGTCTGCTGCTGATCTCTCTCAGTGGTGTGACAGTGGCAGGTGATGTCTCCGCCACCAAACATAACTTATCGGCCTCAGGTCCAGGAACGATCAAAGCAACGGCTGAGCAGAAGGTCTGCATCTTTTGCCACACCCCCCATCTGGCGAGCCCCGACACACCATTATGGAATCACGCGCTGCCAGCCGGGCAGACCTATAATCCCTATGTCAGCTCAACACTGATTGCCGCCCCAGGACAGCCCACTGGTGCCTCCAAACTATGTCTCTCCTGTCATGATGGCACCATTGCACTGGGTAGTGTGCTGAACATGCCCGGCCGTAATCGCTGGGAAGGGCATGCCGTGGGTGAGGAGAGTGGTGTGATCGTCGGTCTCGAAGCCGCAATGCCAGGAACAAGTACCGCGCTACTGGGTACCGATCTGCGCGATGATCATCCGGTCTCATTTATCTATAACGATACCTTAGCGATTGAAAATGGTGAGCTGGTACTGCCCTCTGAGCTTTCTGACTCAATTAAGCCCGATAAACTTGGCTATCTCCAATGTACCAGTTGCCACGACCCTCACACTGACGTGAACCCCATGTTTCTTCGTCTAGCCTCCACGGATGGTGCAGGATATGGTGCACAGCTGTGCCGTACCTGCCATACCAAAGAGTACTGGGGCACCGTGACAGATCAGCCGCACCGGGAGTCACTGGCTGAGTGGAATGGTGCAGGTACCAACCCCTGGTTCCAAGATGGCCATAATTTAGCCAACGATGGCAACTCAACCCCCAAAGCGAACGCCTGTTTCAGTTGCCATCAGCCGCACAATGGTGGTGGCGGGACAAAACTACTGGCGCGTGATGGAGAGCAAGAGGTCTGTCTCGCTTGTCATAATGGCAATGTGGCCACTAAGGATATAGAGGCATCAGTCAATAAGTTCTACGCTCACCCCATGTTGGTGACGGATGGGGTGCATGATGCGCAGCGAGACGGCGTAAGTGGCAAGGTGCGTGAGACACAGGCTAATTTGGACAATCGCCACGCAGAGTGTCAGGACTGTCATAATCCTCATGCTGTTTCAGCGGGTGTATCGCCCGGGCCGACTGATACAGGTGGTACCAGCAACCTGGCCTCGAATGTTCTCAGAGGTGCCTGGGGCGTGGAGCCCTCCTGGCCTGGAAATTGGGGAATGCTGAATGATACTGATTATGCTGAAGTTGATGATGTGGTCTATCAGTACCAACTCTGTATGAAGTGTCACTCATCCTATGCGTTTGGCTTTTCCCCCCCACCAGAGCCTGAAAATACGCCTGGTTATGACTCAATGACCGACCAGGCCATGGAGTTTAATCCTAATAATGCCTCCTACCATCCGGTGGCTGCGGCAGGAAAGAATGACTTTAGTATGAACGTTACCGGAGAGGGGGTTTTTGATTACTCCAGTTCACTCTTAGGCAATTTGTCAGCATCAAGTACGATGAGTTGTACCAATTGCCACTCTGACCCCGATGCTGATATAGGTGGCCCTAAAGGTCCTCATGGCAGTGACTTCTGGCCCATCTTAAAAGCAGCGTGGGGGGCTGAAACAGGTACCACAGGAAGTGCGAGTCATCTCTGTTTTGAGTGTCATGATGTGAATGTTTACACATATACATCCACGTATACAAATTGGCAAAATACGGGTTACAGTGGAATGTGTACGGTTTTTTGTGAGCCTGATATTCGGCTGAATTTACATGCGTGGCATGGTTTTGTTTTGGGTGGTCTACCCTGCATGACTTGTCACACAGCAGTACCGCATGGGTCTGATAAGCGTGCCTTGCTAAAATATGGCCAAGATCCATTGTTTGACTCGGGTGCAGACCCAGAGCCTTATAATGCGCAAGAGCGTCGAAAAGTGGTTGGTGTGGGTGGAACCACAGGTTGGTCCAATTTTGGCATTCCTTCGCGAGCAACGGTTGACACTATCCAGAGCGGTAACTGGGTTAAGACAGATTGTCATGGTACGGGTGATCAAGGGTCAGCGACCGCAGGCGTCGGTTGTACTTGGATAGGGGATTAATCGTTGATGACCACATTTTTTATCAAGCGCACTTCTAGATTGGAGTGGTGTGGTTAAGTCTCTATGGCGTCAGCTGGCTTCTCATAATCTAGCCCTTACATTGATTGGATTGTTGTTGCTCGCTGTTGCAGCGGGCGGCACGCTTCCACAAACAAATCGCCTCTCACCAGAACAGTTGACTGCATGGTTTAGCGAGTGGCCTATTGCCTCAGCACTACTCGACACGGTGGGACTCTCCAATGTATTCGGCACCTGGTGGTTTCTTCTTCTAGTCTCATTGCTGCTGCTCAATATGACAGCAGGCATCTCCCTATCAATCGGTTATCGATTGGCACAATACTCTGGCGCAAAACAGCCACAATACCTGTTACGAGGAGAGGGGGCTCTACCTGATCTTGCGCTATTGATGGTTCGCCGACAGGAAGAGGGTGGATTAGCCAGCGTCTATCGACGAGGTCTATGGGGCTTGATGGGCATTCCTCTGTTTCATCTGGGCATCGCCCTCATTGTTTTAGCGGCTCTTTGGAGCACATTTGAGGGTTATGGTGCCCATTTTGAACTGAGTGAAGGGGAGAGCTACGCAGGTCAAACAGAGAGGCTGAAAACAGATAAGGGTTGGTCGCATACGGTAAAATTTGATGCCTTGTTACGGCTTGATACGGTTCATGTAGAGATGAAGGATGGAAAGTATCTGATTGATCTCAAGGCAAAGTTCTCTGTTCAGGAGAAAGAGGGTGGTATCAGGAATGAGGTGGTTGAGACTAACCGGCCACTGGCAATAAGCGGCTATCGTCTCTATCCCAACAACACAATGGGATATAGTGCCGTATTTGATCGGATTCTCCCCAGTGGTGAGCGACGGGGTCTCTTTATTCATTTTCAAGCCCCGCTCTCCAGTTGGGGAAAGCCATACAGCTTGGCGCGAAATTTACCGCTTGAACTGGGCGGCGTCCCACTCTTTTCTCGCATGACACTCTCTAAAGATAAAACAGAGCGGTTGGCTTTGACTGTGACTAAGGCAGGCAAAGAGATTGCTAAGAGGGAGCTAGGGCCTGGAGATGTGGTTGATCTGGGGGAGTATAAATTACAGTTTCGAGGTGCGGTGCCATGGTTGGGCTTCTATCTAGCCTCTGATCGCCCAATGTGGATGTTTTTTTGCTCAGTTGTGGTCACGTTGCTGGGCTATCTTCTGCATCTATTGATACGGTTTCGACGTGTTGAGATTGTTGCCAGTGAGGCAGGTTGGCAAGTGATGGCATGGACGATGCGTGAAGATAGTCTATTTGAGCGCCGTTGGCAGCAGTGGTCTGAACAGGCGAATGCCACATGAGCATTGTTATATTTGTACAGGGTGTTGTGGTTGCTGGTTACCTGATGGCAGCCTGCTTGCTATTTTTAAAGCCTCGATGGGCAGGCATAACGGCTGTAATCTTAGCATCGCTCGCATGCTCTCTTCATCTGCTGATCATCTATCGGCGCTGGCAGGAGATTGGTCAGTTACCTATTGTTACACGCTATGAAGATATGACGGTAGATGCACTTGCTATAGCTGCGCTCTACTTGATATTGCAGTGGTTCAAACCCGAAATTCGTTTAGCGGGCCGTTATGCCTTGCCGATTGCCGCTTTTGCAGTGGGGGCCGCGCTTTGGTACAACCTTGGAAGTGTTCCATTCTCTCCTGCATTACGTACTAACTGGTTGCTGATTCATTCGCAGCTGAATAGTCTTGCTGTCGGTTTGGCTACCGTCAGTGCGGCTGTTCTACTACTGCCGGGTAGAACGGTATTGGCTGGTAGCTTGATGGCTTGGACCTTCTTTCTTTGGTCGGCGATGACGGCAGCGGGTTCATACTGGGCAAGTATTGCGTGGGGGCGCTATTGGGGTTGGGATCCAATAGAGAGCTGGTCATTGGTCACGGTGTTGGCCTATGCATTTGTTCTTCATCTGCGTTTTAAGCCTGCGTGGCGAAGGGGGTATCGTGTATATATCGGCTTGTTACCCTATCTTATACTGCTGTTTACAACCTATGGCCTACTGATGATCAGAGGTAGTATCCATTCACAATATCTCTTTAATTGATGCTCTGCTTGACAAGCTTTGCTGGGTGATGCCCATGCCAAGGCTGCCCTCATGATCGGAGAGGTAGTAGTAGGATAGATAAAGTTAATGTGTGTTGTTGTTGGTTAAAAGTCCCCCTCATATTGCTGAACTTGCCAGGAAAAGGGTTCGTATATTTATGTTTTATTAGATGAGACTACTCTAATATTAAGGGATAAATGTCAACTGGACTCTTTGAACGATAAGAGTGAGGATCTATGCGGCTGATCCATTTAACAAACGTATTCAGATCTTTCAGTATCTGGGTGCCGAGAAGAGATAGCGAAGAGTAATATGAAAAGAGCGTGCTTAAACTGGTTTATGGGTCTGCTGCTGACCACTCTCAGTGGTGTGGCAGTGGCAGGTGATGTCTCCGCCACCAAACATAACTTATCGGCCTCAGGTCCAGGAACGATCAAAGCAACGGCTGAGCAGAAGGTCTGCATCTTTTGCCACACCCCCCATCTGGCGAGCCCCGACACACCATTATGGAATCATGCGCTGCCAGCCGGGCAGACCTATAATCCCTATGTCAGCTCAACACTGATTGCCGCCCCAGGACAGCCCACTGGTGCCTCCAAACTATGTCTCTCCTGTCATGATGGCACCATTGCACTGGGTAGTGTGCTGAACATGCCCGGCCGTAATCGCTGGGAAGGGCATGCCGTGGGTGAGGAGAGTGGTGTGATCGTCGGTCTCGAAGCCGCAATGCCAGGAACAAGTACCGCGCTACTGGGTACCGATCTGCGCGATGATCATCCGGTCTCATTTATCTATAACGATACCTTAGCGATTGAAAATGGTGAGCTGGTACTGCCCTCTGAGCTTTCTGACTCAATTAAGCCCGATAAACTTGGCTATCTCCAATGTACCAGTTGCCACGACCCTCACACTGACGTGAACCCCATGTTTCTTCGTCTAGCCTCCACGGATGGTGCAGGATATGGTGCACAGCTGTGCCGTACCTGCCATACCAAAGAGTACTGGGGCACTGTGACAGATCAGCCGCATCGGGAGTCACTGGCTGAGTGGAATGGTGCAGGTACCAACCCCTGGTTCCAAGATGGCCATAATTTAGCCAACGATGGCAACTCAACCCCCAAAGCGAACGCCTGTTTCAGTTGCCATCAGCCGCACAATGGTGGTGGCGGGACAAAACTACTGGCGCGTGATGGAGAGCAAGAGGTCTGTCTCGCTTGTCATAATGGCAATGTGGCCACTAAGGATATAGAGGCATCAGTCAATAAGTTCTACGCTCACCCCATGTTGGTGACGGATGGGGTGCATGATGCGCAGCGAGACGGCGTAAGTGGCAAGGTGCGTGAGACACAGGCTAATTTGGACAATCGCCACGCAGAGTGTCAGGACTGTCATAATCCTCATGCTGTTTCAGCGGGTGTATCGCCCGGGCCGACTGATACAGGTGGTACCAGCAACCTGGCCTCGAATGTTCTCAGAGGTGCCTGGGGCGTGGAACCCTCATGGCCTGGAAACTGGGGAATGCTGAATGATACTGATTATGTGGAAGTTGATGATGTGGTCTATCAGTACCAACTCTGTATGAAATGCCATTCATCCTATGCGTTTGGCTTTTCCCCTCCACCAGAGCCGGAAGGGACTCCTGGTTATGATTCATTGACTGATCAGGCGAAGGAGTTTAACCCCAATAATGCTTCTCATCATGCTGTAGTTGGGCCGGGTAAGAATGATTTTATAATGACCGTAAGCGGGGTTCCCTACGATTACTCCAGTTCGTTGGTGAGTAATATGACAGCTAATAGCACATTGGCCTGTACTGACTGCCACTCAGACTCTGACGATATCCCTGGTGTTACTCCCAAAGGGCCTCATGGCAGTGATTTCTGGCCCATTCTTGTTAGAGAGTGGGGGCCAACGACCGGATTGGCAGGGACCAGCAGCCATCTCTGTTTCAAGTGCCACAGTTGGGATGTCTATACCGGGCGTGGTGCCGCAACAACTTGGCGTGATACAGGGTTTAGTGGAGACGGTATGATGAGCGGGGGGCAACTCCATGCTTGGCATGTTGGTTCAAGGGATAAGCCCTGCATGAGTTGCCATTCAGCGCTTCCACATGGCATGGAACGGCGCGCTCTGCTGGTCTATGGCCGTGATCCACTCGTAGATTCTGGCGCAGATCCTGAGCCCTACAATGCCCAGAGCAGGAAAATTCTCATGGATGGCGATACGGATTATGGCATTCACTCAGATACGAATGTGGATAGTATTCAGAGTGGAAATTGGCAAAAGAGTGACTGCCATGGCCCTGGCGTCGGTAGCTGCTCCATGATGGGCGGTGGCGGTGGCATGTAAGGTGATGTCACCTTGCCTAACGCAAACAGCATATGCAGTTGCGCCATGTTTTTGGCAAGCCCGTGATAACGTGTCTTTTGGTGACTAAACTGTTGCTTGATGGTACAGAAGGGATGCACAGCAAAGGCTCAGATATGGGCTTTGTATTTCTCAACGGTTTCATTGGTCTTGCCAAGCTCACCACATCCGCTTCCTTCACTCTCTTTCGTCTGCCTTGCTTCATAGCAACTTACACATGTTTATCTCTTCGTGATTCTCTATGCCAGCGTAAACGGCATCTCTTTCTCACCATGCAATAGGTTGTGAGTTTTGCTGATATCACATCACTGATGTTGGTCGCCGTAGCTGCCAGGCTGTGAACCAAGCCGTTATCCGTCGATGCTAAATGAGCTGTTATAACAAAATACTACTGGCTCCCTTTCTTTGTCTGGTGCATCACCTGATCACTCTTTCTCTGCTTGTTCTTCGGCGAACTGGGGGGTATCAATCATGCGGCTGTTTATTGGTTTTTACTATGCCTGGATTACCGCATGTTGGGGGGCTTAATCAGAGTCTCTCTGGTGCCTTATTTTATACTGTTATTTACGCCCCATGGCCTACGGATGAACAGAGGTAGTATTCATTCGCAATATTTTTTTAACTAGTGAGGCACCTAGTACCGCTCATCTGCTTTGGCTGCGCGTCACATAACCATTCAAGAGCCGCTTCTCTCAGACGTTTGTCTGTATACTATGGCCATTTTTTACCTGACGGAGAATGGTGTTGTGACTCTATCCCCAAGAATGAACTTTGGATGCGTAATGATTGTTTCCTTACTTACGTTTTTACTTGTTGGTTGTGAGCGTAGTGTTGAGCCCGTGCAACCTCCTGTAGAAGATTCGGCACCAGAGGTGCCACTGATTACCGGTGATGAGGCGTTGCCCGCTGGACACCCTCCTATTGATGCGCCGCCGCCCATCAGTTCATCTGATCCGATGCCATCTGATCATCCATCGATTGATGAAGATAACCCTGGTTCCCTAGATGAGGAGGATTTTGGTCATCCAGAGTTGAGTGGCTCTGAAATCAAAATCATTGTCCCAGAGGAGGTGCAATCCAAGTGGCAGACAGTGATTTTGGGCGTGGCTAATGCGGCTGAAAAAAGTGAGGTGCAAGCTCAAATAGGTGTTCCTACCGTGCTCGAAAAGAGTGGTTTAGTACTGCTTGTGGAGGCCTTCTTACCCTCCTACACCAGCGACTTTAATACCATTACAAGCATATCAAATGAGCTTGATAATCCAGCCGCGATGATCCAGTTAAAGAGCGGTGATGAGGTGGTTGCGAGAGGCTGGGTGTTCAAGAATTTGCCAGAATACAACACGTTTAAACATGCGTCCGTTGTTTTAACACTGCAAACAGCAGGCACAGCTGATGCGGAATAGGTAATAGGGAACAACCCTGATCTGTCGCTGTCCGATGATTTACATATATTTCTGAATAAAGAGGTTTGTACCATGTCAAAAAGAAGATGGTTAACGTATGCCACGATCTGCTGTGTATTATTTTCTGGGGGAGTCTCTGCGCTGACCAAAGAGGAGCGAGCAGAGAAGAAGCGGGTTGCCGCTGAGAAGGCAGCGATTAAAGAGGCCTTTTCTGTTCAGGTGGAGCTTGGTAAGACCCTGTTAGGTTTTGATTTCAATCAGCAGTTGAAATATGTCATCGATTTTAACTTCTCTCCCTTTCAGGCGATGAGTGCCTACAGTGAACTTTTGCTGTGGGTTGATAGAAAAGGGGCGGGATTTGAACAGGGTGATGACCTATTTTCTCTCGTTAGGGAAGGCTTGCGCGCGCATGTGCAGCTATCTGCAGCAGGTGTTCCTCTTGCGGGCTGGGAGGGTGCGGGGCAGCCTATCAGCATCCCTTTTGATGTCAGTCTTCCTCGCTATGCCGTTGAGCCACAACCAGAGGATCTATCAACTTATAAATGGCGAAATGAGTATAGCAAGGGGCAGATAACTACAGCATCTATTGGGCAGTATTTTAGAGGGATCTCTCTGTTTCTACATCTAACATCTATTGATGAAGATCGAGCGCTTTCACATCTGTTGCTGCAATCTATGCTTGAGACCTTGGGTATCGTCTCGAATGGGCTGTTCTATAGCGGCCAGCTGGGCAAGATGCAAGATGGTGCCTATATGCCAGAGGTTCTCTCATATAAAGAGGAGGCAGGGTATGAGGTTGTTTCTGAACGGAGCGGGTTGTTGTCGCAACTCGCCATGGTTCAGGGGTTAGTGAGGTTTCAGCAATTTCTTTCAACTGAAAAGGCTGAGCAGCTTTTTGCTGGTGAGACCATTGCGGGCAAAGATCTTAATGCATGGTTGGCATTGACGCATGATACATTGAATGTGACATATCACTCCCTCCTAGATCATCACTTTGATGAAAAGAGTGGCAGCTTTATTGGTGCATTTCAGAAAGACAAAAAAGTGAAAAGGTCTATCCTGCTACGTGATGCTGGTATGGTCGTTTCAGTACTGAATTTGGTTCGGCAATATACACCAGAAGAGGGTGCGCTCTCTAAATCTGCACGCCAACACCTACTCTCACAGGCGAAGTATGTCCAAGAGAAATTGGTTGGTAATGAAGGCAATCTTCCTAAGTCTTATCATTTAGCCAGTGGTTATGCTGTTCAAGCATTAGCGCCTAACTTTCAGATGCAAGTCTCTGCCATGCTGATGATGCTTGAGACGTATAGTATCGTTGAAGAGTCTATCTATCTTGAAACCGCCAAAAATATATATGCCGCAATGAGGCCAACTTATTGGTCGGAAGAGGTTGGATTGTACCGTTCAGCGAGGGGCTATACTGTCTCTGCGTATGATGGGTTTTTGTTTGGGAGAACACTTTACTGGACAGATCAAATGAAACGCTTTTTAGGCGAAGTGGATGATTTTGATCTGCAGGGTGAGGCATTAATAACGCAAATATTAAAATATGGTGCACTGCAGCAATGTGAAACAGCAGTAAACGGTGAAGTTAAGCAGCTTGCAGAGGTGCTAGAGAATGAAATTGTAGATGCCTCGAAGCGTTTTGCGAAGCTGGAGAGAGTAGAGAGGGCTGTCGCTACGTCAGAGTATGTTAGTGCTATTGTGGATCAAGATGGAGATTCGATTCCTGGCTGTAGGTTTGGTGGTGGTGATTTTGGAACGGCACCAGTGATCATAATACAGACTAGTATTAGAACCCCTTTTCCTCCGCCAACGATAATAGATAAGAAGGGTAATGAGGTTTCTGTTACGCCACCGGGTGGCACACTTTAACAATTGAGGTCGTTTATGAAGTTAATATCGCTAACATTTTATATATTGGCTATTGCCTTTAGTGGGGCAGCGTACGCATCAGACCATTTTTCTGGTTTTGGTTCAGACAACGATGAAGGTGCGCGGACATACTCCATGCAGTGTGCGGGTTGTCATGGAGAGAGTGCTGGCGGGAGGAGTGGTATGGCACCAAATTTCTCGCAGGAGTGGTTTCGTCTGACTAAGTCAAATGGTGAGCTGGCAAGGAATTTGCGCAATGGTTTTAAAACTCCGGGTAAATTTTATACTGGGGGAACCTGTCCTTCGACCCAACTGACGGATGACGAAATTGATGAGATCTTGGCTCACATGCGCCAGCTTGTTGGGCAGTAGATAGTTCACTGGCACCATGGGGTGAAGAGGTTGATTTCCAATCATGCCGCCTCTTCATCCCGCCAGTTTTAGAAAAAAGAGCAGTGATCTGTTTGATGATGTGACGCCGCAATACAGTAGATCCTAGATCTCGACAACACCTATACCCCTTCCCTTATTGCCCCATCTAGTTTGCGATGGGGAACCTCCAAACCATGCCTTCTTTCTCATTAATCTGGTGCGCTCCTGGTCGCATGCATTATTGTTAAGTGAGACGTAATGAGATCGTATATCCCTCTGCCTACTTAGGAAATGCCTAGAGGTTTTGCTTTTGGTTTAAATACGATGGACACCTAAAGAAATGAGGCCGCTAGCCGATCTATCTGACAGTGAGAAAGACGCAGTTTCTGGTTAGATGAGCGAACAGAGAATGGGCTTCTGTTTTGTGGGTTCTGCGTAGAAAATATAGGTATTTAACCTGGTTAAATATTGCTTCAAAAAGGGGGAAGTTCTTTGTCCAGTACATTAGATGATATTGTTCCTGTTTCGATGCACCTACAGTTGATTGGCAAGGTGGCACTCGTTACTAGTGCTGTAGCAGCATTGACGCTCCTAATTGTAATATTCTTTGTTGGGGCCGATGGTGGGAACTCCTATCTTGAGGCGCTTCAGTCACATAGCATCTCGCAGAGTAATTTGGGCGTGGTGATGTTAATCATGGGGCTCTTTCTGATCGGTTTTGTCGCTGTGGTGACCTGGGTTGTGACGCTCTATGCCAGTTTTCGTGTGGCGGGTCCGCTGTTTAGATTCTGCCGAGATTTAGAGCTCTCCCCCATTGCAGATCGGCCGATTGGCATTCGTAAAGATGACTATCTCCAAGAAGTTTCTCAAGAGCTGTTAGATACGGTTGCGACACTTCGCTCTCATTACAAAGAGGTTGAGGCTGTTACCTCTCAATTATCAGATGCCTACCAAGATTCAAATAAGAAAAAAATAGCAGAGCTGCTTGTGACAATAAATGAGCTTGAGGGGCAAGTTCATGTTGATTAATCGAAACGGTGTCTCTCTTTTAGTTGTTTTACTGTTTGGCGTTATCCAGTTTGATACTCAGGATGCCAATGCAGTTGATGTACATCCGGTGGATTCAACGTGTGCAGATTGCCACCTTGCGGGTGATGCGACAACGGTGGAGAACGCCTACGAATTGATTGGTGGCCAAGCGGCACTTTGTGGTGGCTGTCATGAAGATGCATTGGCTGTGGCACACCCGAGTGATTTCTCACCTGGGCGCCCTATGCCAGAAGAGTATCCAGTAGATTGGAAGGGTGACGTGACCTGTAGCACCTGTCATGAGGTGCATGGCAGTACACCAGGTTTGATTCGTGGTGAGAAACGTGGAAGGGAGCTTTGCCTCTCTTGCCATGAACTTAGTTTTTTTACTCAAATGGCCGATACAGGCCTATCAATCCAGCAGGTTGGCCATCTAAAAATCAGCAGCGAGGCGCTGCTGGTGCCAGTTGATGACTATTCAATGCACTGTTTAAGTTGTCACAGTGATGGTGCAGGTGGTTTTCTGGTTGATGTTGATATGTCGGGCAATGTTCGTCACAACGGTAGTGCCCGTGTCGCTCATCCCATTGGTGTAGATTATAATTTGGCGATGGCTCGAGGCATTGAGCGCAGAAGTCAATTTCATCCACCTGCAGCCCTGAATAGTAAGATACTACTGCCCAATGGTATGGTGAGCTGTGTCTCCTGCCATGAAGGTTATAGTGATAAACATGGGCAGCTTGTTATGTCTAATGCTGGATCAAAGCTCTGTTTGGAGTGTCATGACCGATGAATAATAGTGAACAGTTGCGTCACCGCCACTATGTTGACCGAGTGCTACAAGGTTGGTTTTTAGTGGGGTTGGTGACACTTGAAGTGCTGCTTTTTGGTGTGGGTCTCTTTATTATCTATCAGAATATGAATGAGGCGATTGAACTACAGATTTTTCAGGCACATGCTCCCCACGAGAGTGGCAGTTCACTTTTGCTCTATGAGCTGATGAGTGTCTTGCCTTGGATTCTTGTCGCCAATGTTATTGCTGTTTTAATAACCAGTCGAATCTGGTCGCAGTATCTTGAAAAGGTTATCCGCTCACTGCGACAGATGTTGGCGATGGGAGCAAAGCTGGATTTTCGAGATGTCTCAGATCAGATGACGGGCAGTCATGAGGTGCTGGATATTGGTGCCGCTTGGATGACTCGGGAGCGTGACCGCAATCGAATTATTAAGACTGCCATTGCAGAGTTAACCGTTGATACTGACCCAGAAGAGGCGCTTAGGGTGCTGGATCGAGTCAAAGCCGTACTGAAGTAGGGACTGAGTTCGCCCCTATTTTGGCTGCTCTAATATACGGGCAGATCAATCTGGCTAAATAGCTGATCCACCTCGCTTTGGTTTTTGCATTGCATCGCTAGCTCTACCATCTCTCGTGTTAGATGAGGGGCGAACATCTCGATAAAATCGTAGAGAAACTCCCTGATATACGTGCCTCGGCGTAAACCAATTTTAGTGGTACTGAAATTGAAAAGGTGGCTGGCATCGAGCGCCACTAAGTCAGCATCATTTGTCTTCTCAACGGCCATTCTGGCAATAATTCCTACGCCAAGACCGAGCCTGACATAGGTTTTGATCACATCGGCATCCGCGGCGGTGAATACAATATTAGGTACCACCCCTTTTTGTTGGAATGCCAGGTCAATCTGTGAACTGCCGGTATAACCGGAGACGTAAGTGACAATAGGGTGCTGGCCGATAGCCTCTAGCGTGAGCTCTTTCAGTTTGCAGAGTGGGTGGTTAAGTGGGGTGACAATGCAGCGATTCCAACGATAGCAGGGCAGCATGATCAGCTCCTCAAACTGCTCCATCCCTTCGGTGGCGATACAGCAATCCACCTCCGCGTCGACAGCCTTCTTGGCGATCTGTATGGGTGTCCCTTGATGCATATGTAGGCGGACGCCAGGGTGACGCTGCAAGAAGGTTTTTGTGGTGTTGGGCAGCAGGTATCGCGCCTGCGTGTGTGTGGTGCCAATCGATAGGTTGCCATGGTTGGGGTTGCTGTACTCCTGACCCGTCATGCGAATATTATTAACCTCCCCCAAAATCTGTCTGGCGTGTTGCAGAATACGCTTACCCGCAGATGTCACACGAGTTAACTGCTTGCCGCGTCGTTCAAAAATCTCTACACCTAGCTCATCTTCGAGTAGACGAATCTGTTTGCTGATGCCCGGCTGTGATGTGAAAAGTGCTTCAGCGGTGGCGGAGATGTTGAGATCATGGCGTGCCACTTCAAGAATATAACGCAGTTGTTGCAGCTTCATTTTTAACCCCCCGCTTGAATGGATCTATCGACCCTTTATAATATAGCTTATAGTTATATCTATATGTAGTTTATATATTTCAAAGAAATAAGGTATTGCCGCTATAATTGCACCCCTTCGTAGAGGCGACCGCTGTTTGCCTCTCCTGCTAAATTGAAACTGAGTAATAGAGGACGCTGTAAATGGCCCTGTCGAATATTGAAATCACCACACTTGCTGATGTACATAAAGAGAGCGAGCCTCAGGATATCCTGAAGTTGGCACTGGAGAGTTACGACAATATTGCTATATCGTTTAGCGGCGCTGAAGATGTGGTGCTGATCGACTTGGCTGCTCGTATTGGTAAAGATGTCCGCGTCTTTACCCTTGATACGGGTCGTCTGCACCCTGAGACCTACGCCTATCTGGAGCAGGTTCGTGAGCGTTACGATGTGGCGATTGAAGTGGCCTCTCCTGACCACAATGAGCTAGAGCCATTTTTGGCCGAGAAGGGCATGTTTAGCTTTTTCGAAGATGGCCACAAAGAGTGCTGCTCAATCCGTAAAGTGGGGCCGCTGCGTCGCAAGCTGGCAACACTGGATGCATGGATTACCGGCCAGCGTCATGACCAAAGCAATACACGTACTGACGTGCCAGTGGTACAAGTTGATCCTGCCTTCTCCAGTGAAGCGAATAGCTTGGTCAAATTCAATCCAATCGCTAACTGGTCTTCACAGCAGGTGTGGGACTACATTCGTGAAAACGAAGTCCCTTACAACCCACTGCATGCCAAAGGTTTTGATAGCATCGGCTGTGAGCCATGCACACGCCCAATCCTGCCAAATCAGCACGAACGTGAAGGTCGTTGGTGGTGGGAAGATGCCAAAGAGAAAGAGTGTGGTCTGCACTCTGGTAATCTGAATAAATAATTTAGAGAGTCGAATAATGCACATCACGATGGTTAAAAAGATCAAGGAAGATGGTCAGCCGTGCCGTAAATGTAACGATGTAATGGGTAAGCTGGAGCGCACGGGCCAGATTGCGAGCATTGACCACATAATCTATGCTGATGAGCGAGACCCTTCGAGTGAGGGGCTGCATCTTGCACGGCATCACAATGTAGAGTTGGCGCCATTTTTCATTGTGCGTGATAGTGATGGCGAGGAGAAGGTCTACACCTCCTACCTCAAGCTGGTGCGTGAAGTACTCAATGGAAAAGTGACCCAGCGTGAAGAGCTGATGGAGCTAACCGAGCGCGTCGGTTCACTCGACTACATCTAACAGCAGCTCTGCTCCTCACAGAATGGGGCAATTCTGTAACACTCAAATGCCTTGGCCGGTGAATATCGGCCAGGGCTTTTTATGAGATAGCCTAATGATTGAAACCACCCCCCTGATCCAACCTGAAGATATTGATGAGTTTGAGAAGAGCGTTAATGACTATCTCGACGGCAATATGGAAGAGAGCCGTTTTCTTGGAGAACGGCTGCTACGTGGTATCTACGGACAGCGTCAAAATGGCCTCTATATGGTGCGTACAAAACTGCCGGGTGGTTGGCTGAATGTTCGTCAGATAGAGGGCTATGCCGAGGTGGTTGAGCGCTTCTCCCGAGGTGTACCATCACACATCTCAACGCGCCAAGATATCCAGCTCTACGCTATTCGTATGACAGAGGTGGTTGATCTGCTGCGCACACTGGCCAGCTACGGCATCGCCACGCGTGAAGCGGGGGGTAATACTATCCGCAACATCACCACTTGTGGCATGGCGGGTGTCTGTCCCCATGAGCATGTTGATGTCACCCCATTCTTGGATGGCTTGGCTGAACACTACATCTTCCATCCACTGACCCGCTGGATGCCACGTAAATTTAAGATCGCCTTTGTCGGTTGCGAGGCCGATTGTGCTTACGCCTCCGTGCATGATATCGCCTACATTGCTACCCATAAGGATGGCAAGCCGGGTTTTCGTGTGCTGGCGGGTGGTGGACTGGGTGCTGTGCCACGCCGTGCGATTGAGATTGAATCGTTTGTTGATGAGAGCATGGTGCTGCCCATTGGTGGCGCACTATTGGCCCTGCACGATAAATACTCTGATCGCACACGTAGAATGCGTTCACGCATGAAATTTCTTATCGATCGCTTTGGTGAAGAGGGTTTTATCGAAAAGTACCGCGAAGAGCTGGCCCGTACGCTGGCTGCTTTCGATGAGAGTGACGCCATCAAAGGAGATTGGCAGGAGCCAGAGCAGGCCTGGACAAGAAAAGTGGGTCGTTTACGCCGACCTGAAAAACAGAGTAATGGTGATCTCTATGCGGTGCCGGTAACGGTGCCAAGAGGCAATCTGGAGGCGGAGCATTTTCGTGGGCTGGCGCAGGTGATGAAAGACGAAGGGCTGACCCGCGCCCGTACGCTGCAAGAGCAAAACCTGATCTTATTTGATGTGCCTGGTGATCGAATTGATGCACTACAGCAGGCGCTACAGGCGGTTGGATTGGGTCTGCCGCGTGTGGGTGATGATGTAGTCTCATGTCCTGGCACTGACTCCTGCCATTTAGGTATTACCGCATCACAGCGCGTTGCTGTCGCCCTGAGTGGGGGTGGCGCTGATCTTAGTGTGCGAGTCAATGGATGTCAGAATGGTTGTGCCGCAACCACCATTACCGACATCGGTCTGATGGGGCGCGGTTGGCGTTGTGAAGGGCGCTTGATTCCAGCGTACACCATCTGGTTGGGAGGTGAAGGCTCGGTGCGTGGTGAGTTCTCATTTGAGGGGCCAAAGGTGCCTGCTGTCCGTGCGCCATCTGCGGTGCGCCGTATCCAAGAGTCCTATTTCAATGATCGTCAAGGTGATGAAGAGTTTGGCCCTTGGAGTCGTCGTAAAGGGCGCGCCTATTTTGATGAGCTGTTGAAAGAGTTGACCGAGGTGCGTGAGGTTGAACTGCCATTCTTGATTCGTGATCACGGTGATAGCCATGTCTTTGAGGTCAGCTCCTCCGGTGTAGGGGAGTGCGCAGGCAGCAAGACAGATCCGGTTGATAAACTGCTGCTTGATGTTGCTTATGAGAAGCGCCTACGTGCTGATTTTGTCGTCAAATACAAATTTGCCGATGTGGGTGAGTGTTTGAACAATATGTTGCGTCTCAGTGGTGAAGCGTTGTTGAAGGCTGCTTCTGTTGATGCTGAGGAGAATCAGAGCACGGAACAGTTGGCCAGTCAGATTGCGTTGGCGTTGCCTGAGGATGTGGCACTCAGTAGTGAGTTAGTCGCGTTGGCAAAAGCGGTGATTCTGTTTAGAGATAACAACCCTGATGAGCTGGCTTTCCCTGTGTTGGGTGAGCAGGTTGATGATTGGGCTGAACGCGTCCGTCTGCGTTGTCGCGTGGTGCAGGGGGCGAGCCGAGCGGCTGCGCTTGCCAAGCAGAGTGATAGTGGCGTGGGCGTATCTGTATAGTCTGATCTAGCGTTGGAACGGTTGTGGATATTACCTTAATTGTTGCAGGATTCCTTATCAGCTTAGTGGTAGGGCTTTGTGGTGTGGGCGGTGGTGCGATGATGACGCCGCTGCTAATCGCCTATGGTATCCCACCCGCCACAGCGGTGGGTACTGATCTGCTCTATGCAGCGATTACAAAAAGCGCCGGGGTGTTAACGCACCACAAACGTGGAAATATTCAGTGGCAGAAAGTGACGCTTTTGGCTATGGGGAGTCTCCCTGCTTCCGGTTTAGCGCTGTATGGTTTGAGTCAGATAGATGTTGAAAGTGAGCTCTATGAATCGGTCATCTCAGCATCATTGGGTGTTGCGTTGCTGATGACCTCAGCTATCTTGTTGAGTCGAAAAGAGCCGCTGCATCCACACCCAGAACACCCAGCGGAGATCCCTTTTTTTACCCGCCATGTGAAGTTACTGACGGTGTTGGTGGGTATCTTAATCGGCTCATTAGTCACCTTGTCATCGGTGGGTGCAGGTGCCGTTGGTGCAGCGGCGTTGATTATGCTCTATCCGCGTCTACCAGCGGTCTCTATTGTTGGGGTCGATCTGGCCCACGCACTTCCGCTGGCCGCACTGGCGTCGGTTGGCCACTTTTTCCTGGGCAATATTGATTTTATGTTGTTGCTGAATTTGATACCTGGTGCCATTCCTGGGGTGATTGTTGGTGCCCGATTGGCCTCCCATATTTCACCAAAACTGATGCGTCAAATATTGGGTTCTGTCCTTTTTATTGCTGGCGTGGGCTTTGCGTATAAATCGATGTTTGCCTAGGGAGTCTCTGAATAGGTCATGATTGTTTTAGACTGGCTAAAACTACCCCGACTCGCCCCGAAGATCGCTGCAATAGAACAACTATTACAGCTCACTTCGAAACAAATCGGAACAGTTTTATCTCACCCTAAATTTTAGCTGAGCTTTAGCGAATCTTATGCTTTAGTGCAACCAGACTTAATCAGAGGCTCCCCTAGGCGCCGGTATAGGGGACGGCTCGATCTCGCCCTTGCTCTTTGGCAACATAGAGTGCCTTGTCAGCCCGATTGGTTAGGCAGTCATCCAGTTTCGCATCTTCAGGGAAAGTGGCTACCCCCGCACTGAGTGTCAATCGTTTTTTCGGCTGATTTTCCATGCCTGCAATGGTCTGATTCCTGATCATGGAGCATATTCTATTGGCTATTTGCAGCGCCTGTTTCTTATCTGTTTCTGGCAGGATGACAGCAAATTCCTCACCACCGTATCGTGACAGAATGTCTATCTTGCGTAGTGCTAGCTGTAAGACGGATGCTACCCCTTTTAGCGCCTCGTT
Source organism: Candidatus Polarisedimenticolaceae bacterium (assembly GCA_021647945.1). Lineage (GTDB taxonomy): Bacteria > Pseudomonadota > Gammaproteobacteria > Chromatiales > Chromatiaceae > JAKITT01. The sequence continues at coordinate 47,626 of JAKITT010000005.1, read as the reverse complement.
GCCTTGGAGATGGCCATTGGTGTCGTTAAAGTGTTTGAAGTGATCGATATCTACGATAATGACTGAGAGTTGGTGGCTATTACGCTTGGCGCGTTTAATCTCTCGCTTTAAGGATTTGCAGAAATAACGGTGATTGTAGAGACCGGTCAGACCATCAGTGATGGCCAACATTCTGTTGCGTTCAAAGCGCTGCATCCTTTCGATGGCAATCGCAGCTTGTGTCGCCAGAAGTGAGAGCACAGATATCTCGTTTTTAGTGAACTGCCGAGGTGTAAAGTCATCGACATAGAGAATGCCGATACTGCGTCTCTCAACAATGAGAGGGACAGCAATCAAAGATTTGATATCAATCTTCTTGATCTCTGCACGAACCACCTTATCAAATTTATCTACATCGTTGATGATGAGTGGGCTGCCCTTGTTGAGAATATACTCTGTCAGCCCCCCTTTTCTGATCTGCCATGTGGTCTTTTCAGAGACATTGAGATCAAAGCCGCATGATAAAACCAGCTCCATTGAGTTGTTACGATCATTATATAGAGCAATGCTGCCAGCGGGCGTAGAGGTGAGTTTTGTGGAGTACTCAAGAATGCTGTTAAGCAGATCATTTTCACTCTCAGAAGAGGTCAGCATGATGCCTATTTGGTAGAGTGCTTCGAGCTCATTAAGGCGAAGTAGTGACTCTTCCTCTCTAATTCTTCGCTCATCAACCAACTTAAAGATCACCTTTGCGCTGGCACCTTCGATCACCTCAATGGACTGTTCGTTGCGGAACTTTCTTAAGGCAAGTGATGTGTTTTCATCATTAGTGACATTAATGATGATCTCACAGGGTGACTCTTTATAGAGTTCGGTAAAAGAGTGGCTTGTGGCTATACTCATCTTTTTGGCAAGTACAATGCCGGGTGCTTGTGGATTGATGTCGATGACACCGGTAATCTCGATCTCATTATACTCATGAAGAATGGGAATCAATGATGTTCCGCCAGCACCTCCACCAATGATCATTATTCTTGTCATAGTTACTCTCTGATGGGGGTTCATAATGCATTGGCTTAAGTTAGTACCACTGCCTATTAAGATTGGGTCAATTTCGGTCTAAATTCAATACTGTTAGTGGGAATCTTTGTTCTGAGTTTTTATGGGGATACAATCAATTTTGTTTAATTGATTGAGGTCAATACTGATCAGAGAAAAATTAGGCATAGTGAGTACCCTGATAAATATGCCAATAAACAAGGGTATACCCTAGTGCTTTAGCGTAGTATCGTGGTATTGAGGTTTGTTCGTACGCGTTGGTGAGGCGGTGGATGTGGTATGGAATTTTGTTCGCTGCATGATGAAAGGTCGGGTTTGAATATTGAAAATGATAAATAGAGTCTATTTTACGGTCTGTTGCATATTGAGTGGTGTGATCCTGTTGGGTGCGCCGAACTCAGTCTACGCAACCGATGATGAGAACTGTCTCATGTGTCATAAGTACGCAGGGTTGGGGCGGTATGGCAAAGATGAGAATCAGAATGCCAAGAAACGGGTTTTCTATGTGAATGAGGAGCAGTATAAGGCCTCATACCATGGAAAATTACGTTGTAAGAGCTGTCATGATGGTGTGGAGGAGATTCCACATACCGACGTTGAGGCAGTCAATTGTGCTAAAGATTGCCATCTAAAAGACCCTTCGACAGGTCGCGACTTCTCGCATAAAGCGATCAAGAAAGATCTCGATTTCAGTGCGCATGGTTATAAAGGGTCACGCACTGATGAGCATATGGAAGATCTGCCCAATTGTAAGGATTGCCATAGTAATAAGGCCTACCAAATCGGTATGGATGAACAGATAGCTTCGATGAAATTCATAAAAATCTGTCTGGAGTGCCACGAGTCAAAGGAGTGGACTGAACGCTTCTACCGCCACATGTTCTATCGGGCTTCAACACGCCGTTCCTCTAAAGAGGTGGTCGCGCTCTGTAGTAAATGTCACGCAGATCAGGCGATGATGGAACGCCATGATCTGGATGTCGTGGTGGGTTTTAAAGATACCTTCCACGGAAAGGCGATTGTTTATGGTGATGAAGAGGTTGCTAACTGTCTCAACTGTCATGCCCCCTATGGGCTTGGTTTCTCTCCGCATCGAGTGAAATCTAGTCGAGATGATGTATCGCCAGTGAGCCCGGAACATAAGCTTGAGACCTGTGCTCAGCAGGGTTGTCATGCGGGTGCAAAAGAGGAGTTTGCCAGCAAAGGCAAGGTGCATGCATCGTTGCAGAGTGCGGGACGACAGGCACGGGCAGGCGAGGAGGTCTCACAGGCCGAGTTGGCCTTTCAGACCTGGGTTCTAAACCTGATAAATTTGATCTACAAGATATTGATTGTCGGTGTGGTTGGTGGTCTCGGTATGCATCGGCTGCTTGATCTCTATGCATCACGCCGTGCAAGTAAGATGGGAGGGCATCACTGATGAGTCATCATGGTAAAAAACAGAGAACTTTTCTGCGGCTGACGGTGAGCCAGCGTATTCAGCATGTCATCTTATTCACCTCAACAGGGCTGCTGATCCTTACCGGCTTTATGCTGTTGGGTGAGCGTTGGGCGATTGACCTCTTTGGTTCAGCAGGTAATACCATTTTCTATTGGCGTGGTGTGGTGCATCGTATTGCAGGTGTTGCGGTGACGCTGGTCTGCCTCTATCACATGGTCTACGTGGTGGTTTCAGAAGAGGGGCGGAGCTGGCTTAGAGATATGCTTCCACGGCTGAAGGATGGTGTGGATGCCGGTCAGAATGTTAGTTTTATGCTCGGCTTTAGAAAGGCGCGGCCTAAAATGGATCGTTTCACCTATATGGAGAAGCTCGAATATTTTTCAGTCTATTTTGGCATGTTTATCGTCATTCTCACTGGAACCATGATGTGGACAGAGTGGCTATGGCCTAAGTTCTATCTTGATGTGGCAGATGCTCTCCATCTGGGGGAGGCGACGCTGGCTGCACTTGCGATTATCGTTGGACACATCTTCACCGTTCACTATAACCCGCACGTCTATCCAATGAATAAGGCGTTTATTGATGGCCAGATCTCTGAAGAGATCATGCTTGAAGAGCATCCGCTCTGGTTAGATAGATTGGAGGCAGAAGAGGCCACAGCCACTGCTGCTGCGACAGAAAAAGATGTAGAGAAACGCGACGATGCATGATCACGGAAATATACACCCAGTAAAGCGGCTCCTTATCGATTTTTTGATGGGGGGGGTCTTCCTATTACTTGCGGCTTTTGCATTGTGGTTGATTTGGCTCACCTTTTTTCGCGGCATCTATGATACGGGCTTCTCTAATACGGCACTGGATCAGACGGAGATGGAGCGAATTGCATTGGGCGTTGGGGTTGGCAATGAGCATTTCCACAATCTTGATGCTGCTGTCAGGGCCGGGGCGGAATCACCGTCGCTCTGTCTGAAGTGCCATGGCAATTATCCTCATTCTAAGGCACCCGATGTGCGAGCATTTCTTAATGCACATGCCTACTTCACTGCCTGTGAGGTGTGTCATATTCGTCCTGCTGAAGAGGATCAAATAACCTATAAATGGCTAGATAACAAAACAGGCCAAGAGCTGTTAACGCTGGAGGGAAAGCCGGGTAACTACGGCGGTATGATTGTGCCCTTTAGGATGGAAAATGGTGTCAGTCGACGGCTTGATGAGTCTGCGGATAAGACGTTTATAGAAGAGTATTTGGAGCTGCGAGCAACCTTTAATGCGGATCAACAGGCCGAGGCTAAGGTCAGAATTCATAAAGAAATTTCAACCAAACCAATCTTCTGCAATGAATGCCACGATAAAGATGGTATTCTTGATTTTGCAAAGCTGAAGTACTCTCCTGTTGTGGTAAACCGATTGGAGAGTGGTGAAGTTGTAACGATGATTACAAAATATAAGAAATTCTATCTGCCAACAATGTTCGATCCAGATGCGAGATTTCGTGATCGTCAACGAAGGCGTGAAGCAGAGTAAAATCTCTTAAGGGCGGTGGCTGAGAATAGGTCTCCTACTCAGCCACCGCCTCTTCGTTGCACTGCTTCCGTATCGTCGTGCGGAGAGAGTGATATGGCCTCTTTTTCCGCTCATTGTTGTTAAACAAAATGGGTAATTGTTCGTCTCTAATGACCGAAAAAATGGACTCAAATTGGTTTCCCCATACCCCTTCTGTCAAGGGGGGCGGTAGTGTCGGTTTTGCTGGCCTGATAAGCCGGTTGGCCCGCTCATTGAGTGCGACTATGCCACCACTGCTAATAGCGCTGATTCTCTTCCCTATGACACTTGATGCGGCCAGCAAAGAGGGATCAAGTTGGCCGATGTTTCTTGCCGACCCTACACACAGTGCGCAGAATGGGTCAAAACTCTCCCCACCATTAGAACTGCTTTGGGACTATCGTGCTGGCGATGCCATCTACGCCTCCCCCGCTGTGACCCAATCAACCATCTATTTTGGTTCGCTTGATGGGGTTTTCTACGCATTAGATAGAGAGAGCGGTGATGAGCGCTGGTTGTTTGAAACAGAAGCTGGAATTATCTCATCTGCGGCCGTCAAAGACGGGCGCGTTTTTTTTGGTGGCAAGGATAGTCACTTTTACTGTCTAGATGCTGAGAGTGGCGAACTGATCTGGAAATATAAGACAGCCGGAAAAATCACCACATCACCGGCGGTGGTTGATGGCATCGTCTATTTTGCCTCGAATGACCGTTATCTCTATGCACTACATATGGAGAAGGGGTATCTGATTTGGAAGACGGCCCTCTCTAAAAGCCTAAATAGCAGCGGCGTATATTCATCACCGGCAATCGTAGGGAATATGGCATATGTGGCTGAAAAATCGTTCACAGTATCGGCCATAGATATCACCTTGGCCCGGATTGTCTGGACCTTTAAGACCCACTCCGCTGTTTACTCAACCCCCACGGTGAATAATGGGAGGCTCTTTATCGGTGGCTATGACCGAATGGTCTATGCATTAAATGCTGAAGATGGTGAGCTTGAGTGGAAGGTGCCGTTGGGTGATTGGGTGTTTGCCGCGCCGGTGTCAGATGGTGAGCAGGTCTATGTCGGGGATAAAGAGGGAAAATTGACCAGTTTTGATGCAGACAATGGTTCCATTGAGTGGCAGCAAAACTTGGGTTCTAAAATCAGTTCGAGCATGGCGATCGCTCAAGGTATTGGTTATGTTGCGACAGAAGAGGGCGTGCTCTATGCCGTGGGTCTGGAGGATGGAGATATCCTCTGGAAAGAGGAGGTGCCGGGAGATGCATTTCACTCATCTCCTGCCATAGTCGATGAGCAGCTCTATATTGGTAGTTTGAATGGTTATCTGTTTGCTTGGGGTAAGGAATAGGCGTGATGAAGCAGTTGCTGGTAAAGATTTTAATGGTCGGGGTGATCTCTCTTCTCAGTGCTGCCCCGCTGATGGCGGCTGATGATTGGTTCTCATATGTGAACCCGCATTGGTCTGACAAAGAGTCATCTTGTCTACAGTGTCATGACAAGGTGCCTGAAGATGATCAGGAGTTAGCGCTGAAATACAACGGTGATGTCAATCTACTCTGCAACCGCTGCCATATCACCATTTCAAAAGATAAATATATCCACTCAAGTGGCATGTTGCCCACGCAGCCGATGCTGGAGAAGATGCCAGAGAGTTTTCTTAGCGGATTGAATGAAGAGGGCAAGATTACCTGTGCAGTCTGTCATGAGATGAAATACCAGTGCCTTAGTGAAGAGTTCGATCGTAAGAAGGAGAACCGTCTATTTCACCGTGGTGCCCCCTATGAGAAGCGGACAGATCTCTGTTACAACTGCCATGAGCGGAATAAATATAAAAAGTTTAACCCGCACAATCAGATTAATGATGAGGGTGAGCTCGATACAGAAGTTTGTACCTATTGTCATGATCGGGTGCCCAACCGTAAAACCGCAAAGAGCATTGCAGATGTTACCTTCGACTCTGATCGTGTAGATAAAATCTGCCTACGCTGCCATACCAATGACGCCTATGCGGCCGGTTGTGTGATGGGCTTTGAGGAAAATGGCAGCCCGATATACCATGCCAAAAAACCTGATGCAGAGATGGTAAAAAGGATGGGGCAGCGAGATGACGCGGCGATTCTTCCGTTGGAATTGGTGACGGGTAATGTTTTTTGTGGCACATGCCATAACCCGCATGAGCTGGGTGTGCAGCCAAGGAATGAGGCCAACATTGGTGCGGATGCCCATAAGCGTTTGAGAATTAGCAAAGATAACTCGAAAATCTGCCTGGGCTGTCATGACACCAAGGATCTCAAGAAATTTCAGTTGCCATAAAGAACCATCGCCTGCTGCCAATTTATAGGGGCAATGAAATCACTGGTTATGGTTTTACCGCTCAAGGAGTCAATCCGAATGGCCAAGCGTTCTCTATAACCACCTTAATTTTCACGCTTGCTGAGATTGAGTCGACTACATGCAGCAGCGCCTAACTGAGTCTCTCTTGTGAGTTATCATCTATCTGTGCCGTGGTTCCTCTGCCTCACCCTTATTCTCGTCGGCATGCCATTGCAGGCCGTAGGTGCGATAACGGCCAAGAAAATTGCCACTATTGGTATTGGCTCAGGCCCGGAGTTGCGCCACCCCAGTGATGTGCTGGTCAACAGCCGTGGTGAAATATTTGTATTGGATGGCGTCAATAACAGAGTCGTTCACTATGATGCCCAAGGGCAATATCTAAACCAATTTGGTAAAGGTGGCAGCAAGCCGGGTGAGTTTAACAACCCACTGGGCATGGCGATGAATCGTGATGGGAACCTCTATGTCGCTGATACGGGCAATTCACGGGTTCAGTTCTTCTCATCTGACGGACAGTACCTGCACCATATAGAGCTGCCGCATGACGGTGATGGCCGCAAACCTGATCCCACCGATGTCGCCATTGACGACGTGCGTAACAAACTCTACGTGGTGGACAATGATAACCACAAAGTGCTGGTCTATGACCTAAAACAGAAACGCTTCAAACGCTATATCGGCGGCATGGGAATGAAGGGGGGTGAGTTGCGCTGGCCCTTTTCGATAAAGCTTGACCGGCAGGGGCGGATATTTGTTGTTGATGTGATTAATACGACGGTGAAGAGTTACCTGCCAGATGAGAAACGCCATTTTGATGCCAGTATTGGCAAGTGGGGTGTAGAGCGGGGAGAGCTGTTTCGCCCCAAAGGGGTCGCCATCGACGACAGAGATGAGGTCTATATCTCGGACTCTTTCCTCGGTGTAATCCAGGTCTTCGACAATCAAGGCCGGTTTCTCTCAGTACTGTTGGATGAAGAGGGCCAGCTGCTTAAGTTTATCACCCCCACTCGGCTTCATTTTGATCAAAAAGGGCTTCTCTACGTGGTGGAGATGTTTGCTCATCGGGTGACGCTTTATGAGATTGGGCGATGAATAGTTATCGTGTGCTGGGTGGTCTGTTTTTTCTCTGTCTACTCCTATTGCCGATCAGTGCCGTTGCTGCGCCCGAAGGTGGTCAGAACTCATCTAAAGAGTGTTCAATGTGTCACCTTCGCTGGATGGATGACTTCATCAATGAAGAGAAAAAAGATCTCCTGATGGAGATGCCAGAAGCGCGTGTCGCTGCTGATGAGATGATGTGTTACAGCTGTCATGACGGCTCAATCGCCGACTCTCGCTTTAGAGTGTGGGAGACCAGCAAACATAAGTCAGGCATCAAACCCTCTGAGAATGTGACCATACCAGAAGAGTTTCCGCTGGATGCCGAGGGTAAAATGACATGTGCTACCTGTCACACCTCGCATGGCGTGGATACGCGTGTCGATATGGCATCGGCCATTTTTTTGCGTGAAGCCAATGTAGGCTCATCCATGTGTAAGCGTTGCCATCGTGATAAAGATGATGGCGCTGATGAGGGGATGCATCCAGTTGATGTTGAGTTTGATGCATTGCCACAAGAGATTCTAGATGCCGGTGCCAAGGTGGGTGTGAAGAACACAGTCATCTGTGAAACATGCCACACCGCACATGGCAGCACCGGTGATAACTTTCTGATCATTCCAAATAGTGAAGAGGGGGTGCCGCAGTCGAAACTGTGTGAGACCTGTCATGGACTCTCGCCAGATATGAGCAGTGACGGAGTGCTTCGTCGCCATTCGCATCCGGTAGATGTTGATATTACGGACGATGCCAAGCTCCCCGCGCGGTGGGATAATGGTGAAGAACCCTATTTAGGCGGTGGTAAAAAGGTTAACTGCCGAACCTGCCATTCACCACACAATGGCACTAAAAAGAATCATCTATTGGTAGTAAACGATGGTGGTGACAAGCTCTGTATGACCTGCCACTCGTCAAAAGAGACCATCCTGCGCACCAAACATGATATCCCACGCTTTAACTCAAAAGAGCCATCTGCCGATGGTGAGGCGGCGGCAAATGGAGGTGTTTGTAAGAGCTGTCACTTTATGCATAAAGGGTATGGCCCAAGGATGTGGGCTAGGCAGGTTGAGGGTGAAAGTTTAGATCAGCTCTGTATCAGTTGTCATGCCAAAGGTGAGATGGCGGAAGAGGCGTTGACTGGAGAGCATAGCCATCCAACAGGTGTTGGTGTTGATCAAGCGGTGAGCGAGAAGAGCGGCTTGCCGCTGTTTAATGTTGAAGGTGATGTCGATGTGGCGGGCAAGGTCTCTTGTGCCACCTGCCATGATGCGCACCTCTGGGCTGTAGCGTCAGATCAGCGCGGGGGGAAGGATGTTGATGGTGACGGCAACAGCAGTTTTCTGAGAAAGAGCGAAACCAAGCAGCAGGCGTTGTGTCGATCATGTCATCAGAAGCAGGGGGCCATTCTGGGTACTGAACATGACCTCAGCTTGGAAGCGGATAGATCAAAAAACAGCCATGGTCAGGGGGTTGAGCGATCAGGCGTGTGTGGGGCATGTCACCTCATTCATAATGCTGATGGTGATAAGTTGTGGGGACGTAACCTCGGCGTTGGTGAAGATGTCATTGAGCAGATGTGTAACGCCTGCCATAGTCGAGGGCATCTCGCTGAAGAGAAGATGACGGGGGATGAGTCACACCCGATGGGTGGTGTACCAATATTTAAAGTGGGCAAAGAGCATACGCTGCCTCTCTATGAGAAAAATGGTCGAAGAAGCCGGCAAGGCGGGGTTTCATGCGCCACCTGCCATGATCTGCATAGCTGGTCACCCGGCTCGGAACGCGGCCCAGGTGAGAAAAAGATTGAGGGCGATCGTTTCAATAGCTTTTTACGACAAGCCAACGATGATGATGCAACGCTGTGTGCAACGTGCCATGAAGTGAATGCGATGATTCTTGGCTCCGATCATGATCTGCGCGTTTCAGCACCCCGTGAGATTAATATGGAACGGTTAACGGCCGATGAAACCGGCGTTTGTGGGGCGTGCCACATGGTACATAACGCTTGGGGTGATGGACTATGGAGTCGAGGTGTAGGTTCCGGAAAAAATAGAAATGAGGCGCTTTGTAATGGTTGTCACGCGAGGCGAAAATCAGCCTCGAAAAAGAGATTGCACGGCCCTAAACACCCGATGAATAAAAAGGTCTCAGAGGCAAAGGCGACACTAAAGCTGGAGACGGCAAGATTTTATGGCAAGGGTAAAATTGATACAGAGTTACCACTATTTACCAATGAGGGTGAACGTTCACCAGAAGGTGATATTACATGTTCTACCTGCCACAACCCTCACCGATGGGACCCTGAAAAAGGGGCGCCCAGGGCGAGTAAGAATTTAGAGGGAGATGGCAGTAATAGTTTTCTTCGGAGATCAAATCTTCCGACATCGGGTCTATGTGTGACGTGCCATACGCAAAAGGCCAACGTGGTAAATACCGAACATGACATGCGTATCACTGGTCAAGAAGAGAAGAATCGCCTGAAACAGACTGTGGGAGAGAGCGGTGTCTGTAGTGCTTGTCATGTACCGCATGACTCGATGGAAGGCGGTTATCAGCTATGGGCAAGAGGGTTGAGTGACAAGAGCGAGATGCTGCCTGAGCGGCTCTGTCTTGATTGTCATGATGAAGGCAGAGTAGGGCATGACAAAATCGTAGAGGAGTTTAGTCATCCTGAAACGGTGCTTGTCGGTGAGGCAACAAGAAAAAAATCAAAGAACTATGTTCCTCTCTATGATCCGAGTGGGCAAAAAAGTAATGCCGGTATTATCACCTGTCCAACATGCCATAACCCGCATTCATGGACGCCGGAGAATGATCGGCAGGGGCCGGGCAGGCAGTTGGAAGGAAATAACCGCAGTAGCTTCTTGCGCTTTAAGAGTGCGCGCAACGTCTGTAGTGACTGCCATGGGATCGAGAGTCTACGACGCTATAAATATTTCCATTCGGAACGAAGCGATAAGAAGAGTAGGCGACGCCTCAGGCCTTGGAATTAATGTTCTGCTTGGGGGAGGGGGCATCCTTGCCCAATGAAACTCTATTATTTAACGATGACAACCTTTGAGATGAAGAAGACAGTTGAAAATTTTCGGTCTAACGATTTACTGTAGAAGTCAGCCATAGCCGCGCCATCACCGTATTGGATCTCATCACCTACTTTTAACTCGACTGATGGAACGGCCAGCCAGCGCTCTGCGCCATCATGAGAGACCTCAATATAGGTGTACATTGAGGTGGGTATGGTGCTTAAAACCTTACCCTGATTGGAAAGTTCGGTTGTATCACCAGAAATGTTCAAAATGGATGCTGTTTCAGCCATTGATGGATGTTTGCCACTGACGAAATCAGCCGCCCCTGAAAAAAGAATCTCTGGAAAAGTCCGATCCAGGGATTTGCTGTGGAAATTACTCATCAGCGAGCCTTTGCTGTACTTGATGATGTCGCCTTTGCTTGCATTCAGCGTGGCTACGGCGATCCACTCTGACCCCTCCTCCTTCTCAATGTTGATATAGGTATATTCGCCAGCTTGGAAGACCTCAAGCGCCTTGCCTTGATTGGGATATTTGGCTGCAGCTGAGTGCAACGCGCGATCAGCCTCATTGACTTCAGGGTGTCCAATTGGCGCACCTGCACTGATCTCTGCGGTAGATAAAGTAAGTGCTGCAGCGAGCAGTGAGAGGGTGATCAATGGCGTCATGAAAAACTCCAGGTTATTGATGTTATATGGTGAGTGCGACCAGCAGAAAGCTGGATAAGTTCCTTAATGTATGGCGGTAAAACCATACCTCATTATTAATATGGGGTGATTATCACGCAGAGGGAGGGTTATTGGAAATGCTGTTGATTCTGATTCCTGAAATTTGGGTAAATGTTGTGTGGTTCGGCATGAAAATAATATCCATCACTTTTTCTGTTGCAAGAGCTAGGGTACTATTGGCCGGATGCTTCAGTTCTGTTGCCAGAATTCAGAACAAAACAAGGTTTCAGTTGTCAGTTCGTGATCAGACTTTAAATACTGAATTGCGGAGAGTTAAATTGCTTACTAGAACAAAAAAGGTGAATACGATGCAAAGATGCAAAGGCGTCTTTAGTGTAATGAGTTGGGCTGTTATATCTGTTTGTGCGTTGACGTTAGTTGGCTGTAGCAGTGGGCCAGCTAAAAAAGAGGTGGTTGATCTATTCTGGCCAGCGCCGCCAGAACAGCCAAGAATACGATATATTGACTCATATTCAGGCCAAGCAGATTTTTCAGACACGACCAGCTTTAAGGCAGCACTGCTTGGAATCGACCAGAAAGGGCTGCAGTTATTGAAGCCTTATGGCGTAACAACCAGTCGTGATGGAAAACTGATGTATGTAACAGATACTAAATTACATGCACTGGTAGTGTTTGACTTTGAAAAAAAGAGTGTCTACCCATTCCCTACCGATGCGATGGGCGGGTTGACGACTCCGCTTGAGGTCCGTATCGATAGTCAGGAGCGGATATTTGTGACTGATTCTGCTGCAGGTCGGGTAAATATTTACTCAAAAGAGGGGAAGACACTGCTAACGTTGGGCGATGGCGAGGGGTTACAGCGTCCAACAGGGCTAGTAATTGATGAGAAAAACAACCGTTTTTATGTCAGTGATACGCCGAGCCATCGCATCCTGATCTATACCTTGGATGGTGAGTTTATTGATGAAATGGGAGAGCGGGGGAGTGCACCCGGTGAACTGAATTTCCCCATTAGCTTAGCGTTGGATAAAGAGAGCAACCTTTATGTCGTTGATAGTGGTAATTTTCGTATTCAGGTCTTCTCGCCTGAGGGTGAGTTTATCCGCAGTGTAGGCAAGTTGGGCGATTCATATGGCTCACTGGCACGACCTAAGGGTATTGCACTGGATAGCGAAGAGAATCTTTATGCACTTGATGCGGCGTTTAATAACTACCAGATATTCAATAAAGAGGGGAAATTGATGCTTTTTATTGGCGCGCTAGGTAGGCGTCCAGGCATGTTTTGGCTGCCAACAGGGATATTTATCGATGCAAAAGATAAAATTTATGTTGCGGACTCAATTAATGCACGTATCCAGATTTTTCAATACCTTAAAGATGGGGTGGAAGCGGAAGCAGGTGAGGCTGCTGAGGGTAAGTCTGCTGAGGGTAAGTCTGCTGAAGGCAAATAATTTAATATTGTAGGGCGAATGAGAGTGTTTATTGTCGATCAGCTTAGTTGGATGGCTGGTTAAAATACTTGAATCATCGAAAAAAATGTGAGAGTCTTTGGTTCGAGACGTGGGCAAAAGGCGCTAAAGATAATAAATTAATGCGCACTACCATGACTTGAATCTAAATATTTGGAGGAGACCCTGGAGGGTATTATTATGAATAAATCAATTTTTACAGTTGCGGTGACCGCAGCGATTCTGGGCCTGTCGTTTCAGGCATCAGCTAGTATTACAAACACCAAGCATAATCTGAGTTCTATAGGCCAGCCAATTACTGGTGTGAATGGTGCGAATAGAATCTATTCAACTGACAATCCTGAAATTTGTATCTACTGTCACACCCCGCATAACGCGATCAAAAATGACGTGATTCCACTATGGAATCATGATCTCTCAACAGTAGCGTCTTACGGGGTATACACCAGCCCTACCTTCGGTGATGGCTCGCAAACTGGCGATCAAGGTCTTAGCATAGCAGATCTGGGTGGTGTGACTGCAGCGACAGCAGTGACCAGTAACCTCTGTCTCTCTTGTCATGATGGTACCATTGCGATCAATGCGGTCAACAATCCATCAAATGGCAACCCTATCATCACTATGACGGGTGGCGATGCGGTCGGGGCAGGTAGAGGTTTGGGGGCTGATTGGTCAACCAATCTCTTCTCAGACGGGACTCTGGAAAATGACCATCCTGTTAACTTTAGCTATATAGAAGCACAATCAATGGATGGTGCCGACAATGGTGGTCTGAGAGAAGCTTCATCTCTGACTAATGTTAAGTTGTTTGCGGGTTATATTCAGTGCCCATCGTGCCATGATCCACACAATGATACCGATGGTGAACAGCCATTCTTGCGTATGTCTATGGACGGCAGTGCATTGTGTCTGATGTGTCATCAGAAGTAAGCACTAAAACAGACTAGTCTTACTTGAAGAGAAAGGGGGGGTGCAAACCTCCCCTTTTTTGTTGGCTTAAAACTATTCAAAAACAGTGTTGGCCGGGTCGGCAGGATATAAACCCTAATTGAGGATAGGGTGCGGTTAATGTTATATTTATCGATGTTTCTATTTGTATTTACATTCGTGATTAATCAGTTCAGCAACAGGCTCATGATAAGCGTTTAATGCATTAAGTGCCTGAAACGTTTATCATTATTATGATAATAAATGTTTTGATTAAGTTACTACACCAGCTCTGTTTTGACGATTTATTGATGCATTCCAGACATCTAAATGCTTCCCTAGTTAATAAATTGGGGAATAAAATGCTCATGATTGAGATGCCTAAGTATGAGCGAGTAGTTATTATAGGCCTGCTGGCACTTTTATTAATAACTCTTTTTCCTCAAAATGTAAGTGCGCTGTCGATCAGAGAGTACACGAGAGGAAGTTTCTCTTTTACGGGTTCAGTGACGCTCAGGCAGATAGATCGTCGCAGTGGGAATCAATCCAGTGTGATAAAGAGCAAAAGCTTTAGCACAATTATAAATAACCGCATAAAGGGCTTCGTATGGGACCCGCGCTTTATGGTGTTTACAGCGGGTTTAAATTTCAGACAGGCAGAAAACAGTACAGGGAGCGAGGTTAGTTCGCGGCCTAGGTCGCTTCAATATAGTCTCTATACTACATGGCTGCCTAAACGCAGAAATCCCTTTGTCTTGCATATGAATCATTCGGTGACGACAGTTAGCTCTAGTTACGCGCCTACGTATGAGCTCGTTAGCGATGTTCTTGGAATGCGCTGGGGGCTTAGTCAGCGCACTTTGGGAGCTCTTCGATTTACCTATGGAATGAGAAAGGCTGTATCGACCGGTGAGTCGACAGATAGAGAGCAATTAGATCACTCCTTTAAGGTTATCGGCAAGCGTAGGTTCAAGTCGAAGCGTCATCGTGTCGGGGCTGATCTGAATTATGGTTACCATTTTGATAATAAAGAGAATAGAGTGGGTGATAGCCAATCATCAGAACACCGCTTGTACATAAATAATAGAACTAACTTAACGCCTGAAATAGGTCTAACCGCAGAAGGATCCTACTTTAACAGGCTGGATGACAGAGGAGGGCGGCAACTCTCTATGCAATCACTGCGTGCTTCGTCTAGCTTGAGCGTAAGGATGACAGAGGCGTTTAACACCAACTATGGTTTATCTGTAAGTGCTTCAACGTCAGATTCATATGACAGTAATTCAGCATCTGGCAGTGCTTCTATGAATTACAGAATTTCAGAGCGATGGAATTCAAATGCTTCGCTATCAATAACGTCATCTTCATCAGCAGCGGGCTCCGGTGAAGTTGCCTCAAGTGCAGCTGGCGGTCTATCTTATGGGCAGCGGTGGGGGATATATGACCTCTCCTCAAGTTATTCGTTAGGTATTGGCTCTGTGCTTAGTGAATCATCTGATGGTTATACAGTAAGTCATGGCTTTGGTATTGGTTTAAGTCAAAGTGTATCTCCTTTGTGGAGGGATGGTATATCGTACAGTTTTGGCTATTCTGATGGAAAAACTCGGACGAGTATGAGCCATGGTTTGTTGTATCGGGCGAAAAGCCGCTTTTCAATTCGAGATGATGTAGAACTCACCGTAAATTATAAGCAACGTTCTGATTCTGATTCTGAAGGTGATTCGATCACTGGTGTTAAGGTAGAGAGAGAGGCCAGCTCTACAAGTACTAACGTAGGCTGGACACATAGGCTAGCTGTCTATTCATCACTCATTGCATCAGCTGGTTACGCAGAGAGTGACAACACAACTTCAGGCGGTCCCTCTAATGAGAATAAGTCAAAAACGGCACGACTTACTTATAATACATCTCCATTTGGTTTGAGAAACCTGCGCTTTCGCGCAAATGCAAAGTACGTGGAGCGCTATGGTAGTCAAATGGATCGTGATAAAAGATACGATACTGATTTTAATCTTGATTA
The DNA here is from genome assembly GCA_021647945.1 of Candidatus Polarisedimenticolaceae bacterium. Taxonomy (GTDB): domain Bacteria; phylum Pseudomonadota; class Gammaproteobacteria; order Chromatiales; family Chromatiaceae; genus JAKITT01. The sequence continues at coordinate 32,032 of JAKITT010000005.1, read as the reverse complement.
TAAACTGGGCAGATGGGTCTCTTCGTTCAAATACGCCTACTCAAATAGCAGTACCGGTGGGTCTGATGATTATGAGAATCAGACAATTACGATCGAGATACAGCGATATTTTGGTGTCAGGTTCTAAAGATAGATACTAATTTGTGTTGTGGTGAGCATTGAGTATGCTTGTAACAACAGTTTCTATTTTATAGTGATTAGCAGGTCTATTGAGAATGTCGCTTCAACTTCATATCGCTATTTTTCTGTTTATCTCAATCAACACCATAAGTGTGGGTTTTGCAGATGAGTGGAAGAACATTAATTCCACAGCTGATCATCGTTCACAATCGACCTCAAAATTAACAAAAAATCCGGCGATTAAATGGCAGCTTGAGGTTGACCGTGCAGCGGTCTTCGCTTCCCCTGTTATCTCGGCCGGGCTAATTTATATTGCTGCTCACGATGCAAAAATTTCTGCTATCAAGCTCAAAGATGGGGGGGTTAAGTGGGTGGCGAAGCTTAGTGCGCCAATTTCTGCTACGCCAGCTTTAGCTGCTGGTGTAGTTATTGTTGGAGCAAAAGATGGCGTGATTACTGCGCTTGATGCCGAGAGTGGTAAAGAGATTTGGCAGGTAAAAACTGGCGGTACGATCCTCTCCTCTCCTGTCATTGTTGATGATGTTATCTATATCGGTTCCAATGACCTCTACCTCTATGCGCTGAATTTGAGTGACGGCAAACTCATATGGAAGTATCAAACTAAGGATTATAAATATGGCGGCATCTATACATCTCCCTCCGTAGATGACCAGCGTGTCTACTTCAGTACTAAGAGTGGTGTTTTGCACGCCGTTAACAGAGAGGATGGTAAGGTTGTCTGGAGGAGCGTGCTGGGCTCGGCGGTTTATGGTGCTGCAATGTTGGACGAGGGGATGATTTATCTCGGTGTATATGACCGTAATGTTTATGCTATTCAGGCAGATAGTGGCGAAATAGAGTGGACAACAAAACTGGATGATTGGCCGCAGGGTTCCCCCGTATTGATAGATGGTGTACTGGCGGTGGTCAGTCGGCGTGGGACGCTTTATGGGCTTGATAAGAAGTGGGGAAAAATCCTCTGGCAACAGGCACTGAATGAAGGCGTTCGCCACGGGTTTAGTGTGGATGCCAACGGGGTTGGCGTGTTGGGAACGCTAACGGGACGTCTGATCGGTGTTGATCTAAAGCAGCACAAGCTTCTTTGGGAGGAGTATATGAGCGGCTCTATTTGGTCGCAGCCTGCCATTGTTGATGGAAAAATTGTTGTCGTGACCCAAGATGGTAGTGTTACTTTGCTCCAGTAAGCAAGTTCTTCGGAATCCTATAACCCCAAGGCCGTTCTATTCCATTGGAAGTGTCCCTCGTCTAAGTTCCATGACCAGAACACCTTGGTCACTTTGCCATCGATAAGATCACTGTTGATAGTGCCGAGTACACGGCTATCTAGTCCAGCGCTACGGTTGTCGGCGAGGATATAAACCGCATTGTCAGGTACCTCTATTGCTGCCATATCCAGATTGTTATTGCCGAAGGTGGTTGGTTGGAAGCGATTGTCATGGCCTATATAGGGTTCATCCAGAGGTAGGTCATTGATATAGAGTTTTTGGCCTTTGATCTCGACACGGTCTCCAGCGACAGCAATTACTCTACGGATCAACTGACCATCCATCACTTTGGTTAGGCCAGATGGCTTTTCTGTTTGGGAGAAGTTGATGATCGCCAGATCACCTCGGCCTGGGGTGGTGAGGTGATTGATTAGCAGGATGTCATGATTGAGAACGGTGGGCGACATACTGTCGTTATCGATATAGTAGGCCCTTACGACGTGCTTACCGACCAGAAGATCCATGGCGGGGTTGATGGTAACCATCAAAAATAGAGTAACAGCAATATAGATCCATGCTTGGTTAAACCACTTGAGACGATAATTACTCTCCTGTTTCGCGGCGCAGGCCCATGCATCAAGTGCGATGAGGATGGCACTGAGCATTGGAATGGCTAAGAAGAGTGTGCTGAGTCGACTGTCAACGGACATAAAAGCGACAGCAGCGAGCCAAGAGATGATGATGAGAGCCACATAGAGCACAATGCCACGTAAAATGAAGCCCGCGTAGTGTTGACCAAGCCCAGGAAACACTGAGATCAGCAGTGCCAGAAGTGGGCTGCGGGATTTTATTGTTCCCGATTCATTGATTTGATCCGCTAAAGTACGCAAAGAGTTAAGCATTGTGGGTCTATCTCAGAGTTGTTTTTTTAGTGGGGAGGGCGAATGCTAAATTTAAGATCATGGCACTCTCTTGCTTACCTGCTAATTGTAAGGAGATAGGGACAAGTAAGCGCGTGCTAAGTGGTCGTTATTGTACAGGAAATCTATCCGTCGTCGCCGAAAATCAAGCGGTTTGTGGCGTTGTTAACGAAGTGCTGCACCTATTGAGATGAAGGCGAGTGTTACGCTCCTCTTGGTTCCAAGACACCACTAAAGCTTGTGACAAGCGAGACAAAAAGTAGCTTTCGGTAACCTCAGCAGGCCAGCTGTTTTTATGTGTGAGTCATGACACGTTGTACAGCTGATAAGACCATTGACCAGTGGTAGCTCACCCGTGCCATCAGGGCCTGGTTCTATGCCGACGGCGTGATCTCTATCGCCACTTCTATCTTTATGGCAACTTAGGCAGAGTTCGAGTTGTGGGAAGAGTAGTGAAATATTGCCTTCGCTCTTATCTGGATCTGCTGCGACATGGCAGTTGATACACGCCTCGTGCCCCTTCTCTTCGGCGAGCGTATTAGTGCCAAAAAGAGCGCAAAAAAAGAGGGTGATAATGGATATGAGACAGCGATGATGTAAATGGGGCAAAATTGTCTCCTGATGATATAACCAACAATAAGCAAAGATAGTAGGATATATCCGCTATACAGGCTAGGTAAAAATCTCTTATGAGGATTATGACAGAGCCGTTAGCGCGTTAAAGGCGGGTGGGATTGTGATCAATATCCAGAGCCAGCAACGGCGAAAGTCTAAACTTTTTATGCGGTTATGCCGCTAACACTAGATGAAAAGTGTTTTTTTGTATTTGAGATCATGATGCCACTTTATAAATTGATGCCCGTTATTCTCCTCTCTCTCTTTCTTGCTGCTTGTGGTGGAGGGGGGAGCAGCAGTAGCGATACCGCCACTGTTATTAAATATACAGGTCTTACTGATCAGGCAACCATAACCTCAAGCAATGCGGCTGAGCTATTACGTGGGGCGTTAGGAAGTAGTCCATCATCAGGTGTAGGGAATAGTCTTGTTGGCGGTACTCTTTCAACGGGAGCAGCGCTTCCAATCATGCTTCGGCAAATCTCTTCGCTACGACAACAACCGACCAGTATGGCAGTAGAGACCAGATCAGTTGCACTGAGTGTTGATATTTCACTAGGGGAGCCGTGCACATATGGTGGTACATATGACAGCGTTTATGACACAACGGCATATCCATCATTTACATCGTCAAATGATTATTACGGTTGTGACGATGGTGGAGGGGCGGTTAGTGGCCATGTGGATGAAACAGGGGTGCTTAATATCTCAGATGAGACGACACTTACTTCGGTGAGCACATTTACAGCACTCACCTTCAGCAATGATGCGGGTTCATTCACGATAAATGGCTCATTTAGCTCGGATTTCACATCTAGTCCGATTGAGATAAGCGTCTTTAATGTATCAATATTGAACAATATTGATACGCGTGTTGAGAAGCTTGAATCGATGGCCATTAGATTTACCGCTCAGGAGCCGGGTGATGACACCATGACCATGAATGGTCGTTATTATCATCCCGATTATGGTTATGTTGAGGTCACAACAATGGCTGAATTGTCCTTCGCGGATAATTTCTTTTGGCCATATATGGGTGGATATACTATTACCGGGGCAATAGGTAGCGGTACTCATCAAACTAAGGCAGATGCCGTGGCTTACGGTGACAGTGTACGTTTTATGATGTGGCTAGATGTCGATCAGTTTATTGGATATGAAGATTCAATTTTAATGACTTGGGTGCCGTAATAGTCCGCTCTGGGAGCCAACAAAAAACCAGCTACTTGAGCTGGTTTTTTGTTGGTTTGCTTGAAGAGGGGCTCCTATCCGACAAACTTACCACTTCTCAGTCGTTGCGCCTCCATCAGCTCCAACTCCCGCGAGCCTGATACCACCACATCATGATCAGGCACAAAATCTAAATCGGGATCAGACCTCTCATACGGAACGGCATTAAGAATCACCTTCATCGCATTAAGACGGGCTTGGTGTTTATCATTTGAACGAATGATCACCCAGGGCGCATGTGTCGTATTGGTCTTTCTCAACATCTCATACTTCTGATTGGTGAAGTCATCCCAGCGATCTTGTGCCTGTAGATCGACCTCGCTCAATTTCCATTGGCGTAATGGGTCGGTTTTGCGGCGCTCAAAACGGCGCGCTTGCTCCTCCTGAGTAACGCTGAAGTAGAGTTTGACCAGCAGTGTGCCGTGGCGGATTAGATCTCGTTCAAAGCCACTCACGCCCATCATGAAATTGTAGTATTCATCATCACTACAGAAATCAAAAACACGCTCAACAATGGCGCGGTTGTACCAGCTGCGATCAAATAGAACGACCTCGCCACCGCGGGGAAATTGGGCAATATATTTTTGGAAAAACCACTGTGATTTTTGCGTCTCTGTCGGTTTACCAAGTGCTACTACACGGTAGTGCTTTTCATTCATATAGCGGGTGACTCGACGAATGGTGCCACCTTTGCCCGCTGCATCCCGCCCCTCGAAGAGGATAATCATGCGCGTTTTTGTTTGCTCAAGATACTGCTGAAGCTTGATGATTTCAGCTTGATAAGGCTTAAGAGAGGTTTCGCGTCTGTGCCGTTTTATCGCTTTGCGATTCTCCTCTTTTAGATTGTTGCACTCTGTAATAAGGCTCTGGAACTCTTCAATAAAATCAGAGGTTTTTACCTGAGTGCCATCAATTTTGAGGAATTCTGGATTTTCTGGCTGAGTCATTTTGACGTCCTATGAAGAGTAGAGGGCGCCTCTATTAATTCATGAATGAGCATATTGAGTCCAAAATATCCAATAGCTGTGTTGCTAAGTGATTGTAATAGAATAACTATTACAATCACTTAGCGCCTTGCTCTTGAAGATTTTGAATCTCAATCTGTCTCACCCAGAATAAATAGAGGTACCCTAGAGAAGGTATCTCTATATTATACGCCGTGGGGTTGGAGAGTTCGGGGTTTAGTGGTGTTTAGTTAAGCAAGATCAATAACGGTAGGCAGATTCGATATGCTCGTGGGTTAAGATTCCGTAGATATGTGAAATAGTAGGAGCAGTGCAGTGTTCAACGTAGATCGCTTCTGCCCCACTGTTGTTGAGTTTGTTGAGCGCCTCCTGAAGTGTTGCTTGGAGGTGGATTGATGTGACCTGAAGGCGGCGTGCTGGAATATCCATTAGATGGATCTCAGGCTCTTCACTCTCTTGCAGATGACGAGCCAAATCAACCGCAGGCATGACAGCAATGGGGCGACCCTCTTTGCTGATCAGGAGCCACTCAGGGCCTTGGGAGAGCAGCTTATTTGCCTTCTCACGTTCGGCAATATAGTCCAAACGGTGAAAGCTACGATCCATAGTGGAGGCGACACCAACCTTTCTCAGCGCTTGCATAATAGGGTCTGTACGAAAATCGAGACCACTCGCCTTTAGAATGCCGAGGAAGAGTGATCCTTTGCCAAATATCTCACTGCTGGTTAGCCCTGCAACAACGATCACAAGCATGCCCGGCATAACCACCTGTGGGTTCTGTGTTAACTCTAGGATCGCCGTGAGTGCCGCCAAGGGTGCTTGTAGGCTAGCCCCCATCGTGGCCCCCATGCCTAACAACGCGTAGAGGCCAATATTTGAGCTGAACTCAGGGTAGTACTCTGTAGCTAGTAGGGCTGTCAGGCTGCCAATAGAGGCACCGATTACCAGGGTAGGGCCGATGGTCCCCCCAGGGATGCCTAGACCGATACTGGCTGCGGTGGCGAGTAGTTTGAAGAGAATAATTGATACCAGCAGGCCGAGGCCTAGCTCACCTAATAGTGCGCTATTAACCGTGTCGTAACCGAGCCCTAACACCTCAGGTGCGCCCAAGCCGCAGAGAGCGACTAGGAGGCCGGCCAATGTGGTACGTTGCCAGAAGATCATATGCCGACTGTGCAGCGTGAACTGCTGTAGTAAGTGGTTATATAACGCGGCGACTGAGCCGATGACTACACCCAGAATAAATAGTAGTGGTATCTCTTTGAGTGAGCCAAGATGCAGCTCCGGCAGGTTAAAGGCGGGTTCTGAGCCGAAGACCAGAATTGAGAGCGCGTTGGCGCTGACGGCGGCCAAAATTACCGGCATAAAACTGGCGAGTGAATACTCCATCATCACCACCTCCAGGGCAAAAATAACCCCTGCCAGTGGTGTATTGAAAGAGGCCGCAATACCTGCTGCCGTGCCGCAGCCCACCAATGTTCTGATGGCATTGTTGGGTAGTTTGAGGGCTTGGCCAATGAGGCTGCCACTCGCTGCACCGAGGAAAACGTTGGGTCCCTCTCGACCGACGGAGTGGCCGCTGATGATCGCTACCGCGGCACCGAAAAACTGCAACAGAAACTCACGTAGGGTTAGATAGCCTTGATGGTAGTTGAGCCGCTCCAACAGGCGGGAGATGCCCAGCATATAGAGCCCTTTTGCCTGGAACTGGAAGACAATGCCAATCACCAGCCCGCCAATAATGGGCAGCACAAATCGCAGTATTAAAGGCAGCTCTTCGTAATTATCGGGTAGGCCACTGGGCAGGAAGCTCGCCTGACTACCCTCAACCAGCAGTCTAAATGCGATGATCACCGCGCCTGCCACGAGGCCGGTGAACAGGCCGATCACTGAGAGTGGTAGCAGGCCATCGGTACGTGATAGGCGCAGCCTAACGTTTGCTGCTATTTGGCCTATCCAGCTGTGATGTGGGTTATTGTGATGCATCTACCTGTCGGCTGTAGGGCGGGCACCTTGTTTGTGCCCACCAATGGCTGTTGCTGGCAGGGTGGAGAGGCAACAATCTCTCTACCCTATGGATTGATCATAGAAGTACTTGCTCAATGCCGCCCTGTTTTAGTTCTTGGATAAACTTCTTCTGCCAGCCGTCGCCCATCTGCTGGCGAATCATCTCAACCACCAAGTACTCTGGCGTCAGCCCTGTCTCATCGCTGTAGCGGCTCAGCCCCTGCTGGCAAGCGGGGCAGGTGGTGACCAGTTTGGTGCCCTGTTTTCCGCCCAATAATTCCAGCCCTTTCTGTAGCTCTTCCGATTTACGGAAGCGTATCTGACGAGCGATATCGGGGCGGGATGTGGCCAAGGTGCCCGCTTCACCACAGCAGCGGTCGGAGAGAAGCACCTTGCTGTTGGTCAGTTTTGTCGCCACCTTGATCGGGTCGTAACTTTTCATCGGGGAGTGGCAGGGGTCATGGAACAGGTAGTTATCACTGCTCTCGATTTCGACACCCTGTTCCATTAGATACTCGTGAATATCGAGCAGCCGACAGCCAGGAAAAATCTTATCAAATGCATACTGTTGCAGCTGATCCATGCAGGTGCCACAGGAGAGAACCACGGTGCGGATATCCATGTAGTTCAACGTATTGGCGATACGGTGGAACAGCACGCGGTTATCGGTGGTGATTTTGCGCCCAAGATCGGCCTGGCCGCTGGCAGTTTGTGGGTAGCCACAGCAGAGGTAACTGGGAGGCAACACCACCTGTGCGCCGCTGCGGTAGAGCATAGCGATGGTGGCCAGTGAGGCGTCGCTAAAGAGCCTCTCAGAGCCACAGCCTGGGAAGTAGAAGACCGCTTCAGAGTCATCATTCAGCTGAGCGGGATCACGCAAGATCGGCACCGAGGTTTTATCCTCTAAGCCGAGAGCGGCTCGCATGGTCTGTTTCGGCAGTGCAACACGGAGTGGACGACGCACGCTATCGATCAACTGCGCCTTCAGCTCGGTATTGCCGCTCGTGATCTTCGGTAGCTCGTTTTTAGGCCCGAGCAGTCCTAGATTGCGGGCCACATCATGGCCAGCAGTGATCGCCTTGTAACCCCACTCAACCACCCCTTTGCGCATGATATTGACTTGGCGCGGATCGGTGGTATTGAGGAATGACATGGCCACTTTAGTGGCGATGTTGCTGCGCTTCTGTTTATGCTGCGTCAGGATGCGCCGCATGCGTATGGTGACATCGCCAAAGTCGATATTTACCGGGCAGGGGGTGACGCATTTGTGGCAGACGGTGCAGTGATCCGCGACATCATTCATCTCATCAAAATGGCGCATTGAGAGGCCACGACGGGTCTGCTCTTCGTAGAGAAATGCCTCGATCATCAGGCCGGTGCCGAGCACCTTATTGCGTGGTGAGTAGAGTAGATTGGCGCGTGGCATGTGGGTCTGACAGACAGGCTTACACTTGCCGCAGCGCAGGCAGTGGCGCACATCATCATTCAGCGCCCCCAGTTCACTCTCTTCCAGAATGATCGCTTCCTGCTCCACCAGACGTAGTGATGGGGTGTAGGCGTTGTGCAGGCCAGAACCTGCTAGCAGTTTACCGCGATTGAAGTGGCCGTTGGGGTCGACCTCTTTTTTGTAACGGCTGAAGCTTGCCCGCTTTTCAGCATCCAGAAAATGGATCTTGGTCAGGCCAATGCCATGCTCACCAGAGATGACACCGCCCAATGAGAGGGCCAGCTCCATCACACGCTCCACCACCTTGTCGGCGGCCTGTAGCATCTGGTAGTTCTGTGAATGAACCGGGATGTTGGTGTGTACATTGCCATCGCCTGCGTGCATATGCAGGGCAATAAAGAGGCGCGATTCACGTGCTGCCGCGTGGATCTCATCCAGTCGGTCACGCACAGGTTCCATCTCTTCACCCGAGAAGATTTCACCAAGCGAAGCGGCCACCTCTTTGCGGTATGAGATGACCAGGTCATGGCGCAACAGCATATCAAGCAGGCTGTCGCCCTTTTTTAATTTGCTCTGCTCAGCCTCTGTCAGTTGCTTTCGGTGGCTATAGGCGCTGCTCTCGAGATTATCGAGAATCGTCTGCCAGCGGAGAGTTGCCTGCTCTAGGGTGTGCTGGGCGGCCTGCTGTTTATTGTGCAGAATCGCCTGTCCTTCGCTGCTATTTTCATAGTCATGATTCGGCAGCATATCGGCCAGACCGGTATCAAGGTAGCGTTGCGTCTCACCTGCAATAGCGATCTTATTGCTGATAGATAGCTCGATATTGATCTTCTCAATCGCCCGACTGTACTCACCCAGTTTGGGTAGCGGGATCACCACATCCTCATTGATTTTAAAGGCGTTGGTGTGGGCCGAGATGGCGGCCGTGCGTGAACGGTCGGCCCAGAAACGGGCGCGTGCCTCTTTGCTGGTGGCGATAAAACCCTCGCCACTGCGGAGGTTGGTGAGACGTACCATCTCATCAGCAGCGGCATCAACAGCCGCTTCATCGTCACTGGCAATATCGGCCAGCAGCACCATTTTTGGCAGATCAGGACGGGCCGCCTTGGTGGCGTACTTCACCGCTTTGATGTAGCGGTCATCCAGATGCTCAAGGCCGATCAGTTTGACCCCTGGGGTCTGCTTAAAGAAGTCGAGGATCTCAACGATGGCCGGTACGGAGAGGCCGAGATCAACGCCAAAAAATTCGAGGCAGACGGTGCGTGCCTGTACCGGCATACGATGCAATACGAAACGGGCGGAGGTGATCAGGCCGTCACACCCCTCTTTTTGTGCGCCGGGCAGACCGTGCAGTGCCTTGTCGGTGACATCCTTGCCGAGCCCCTTTTTACGGAAGGCGCTGCCGGGTATCTCAAGGATCTCTGGTATCCCTTTGGGGCTGATGCCGTCGTGGCCATAGCGGGTGATGCGGAAGCTGACCAGCGCCTGATCGTGAATCTTGCCCAGATTGTGGTTCAGGCGCTCCACCTCTAACCAGTCCGATTCAGGCGTCACCATGCGCCATGAGACGAGGTTATCCAGCGTGGTGCCCCAGAGAACTGCCTTCTTGCCACCGGCATTCATGGCGATGTTGCCGCCAATGGTGCAGGCGTGTTGTGAGGTGGGGTCGACCGCAAAGGCGAGCCCTTCGGTGATGGCCAGATCGGAGATGTTGCGTGTCACTACGCCCGCACCGGCATGTACGGTGGGCACCTTGCCATCAACACCCGGTAGGTTGATATGTTGAATCGGGCCGTATTGGTCCAGTTTCTCGGTGTTGATCACGGCGCTGTGTCGGTCAAGTGGCACAGCACTGCCGGTATAACCCGTGCCTGCGCCTCTTGGGATGATAGTGAGTCCTAACTCAATACAGGCTTTGACGATGCCTGCGACCTCTGCTTCATTGTCAGGATTGATCACCACAAAGGGTATTTCAACGCGCCAATCGGTGGCATCAGTGGCGTGTGAAACGCGAGCGAGTCCGCTGAAATCGACGTTGTCCTGACGTGTGACACCTTGCAGGTTGCGCGTGACGCGAGCGCGCAGCTCAATGTCCGCTTCCAACTCATTATCAAATTTATTGACCGCCTGGCGGGCAGCAGTGAGCAGCTTGATCGCCAACTCATTGTTATCGGTGCGCGCTTCAAACTGCTCCAGGCGATGGCGCAGAGCACCCACTAGTGCGCTACGACGCTGTTTGTCAGCCAGCAGATCATCCTGCAAATAGGGGTTGCGGTTGATCACCCACATATCGCCCAACACTTCGTACAGCATACGCGCAGAACGACCGGTGCGGCGTGTGCCACGCAGTTCTTCGATCAGTTGCCACATCTCTTTACCGAGATAACGGATGACAATCTCACGATCAGAGAAAGAGGTGTAGTTATAGGGGATCTCGCGAATCCGCGGTGCCGATTGTTCGCTCATGTTTTCTGTACTGATAGATTAAGGCGTGGTGATGCCAAGGCTTGAAAAGTGGGTGAAGCCTATTGTAGCGCATTAGATAGGCAGCAAAACACCGTAACTACTCAGTGTATTCATCTTTTGCCTCAACTCTTCGTTATTTTCGTACTCAGTCGGTCACATATGCCCTATATGCTCCCTCTTTCCGTGCGAAAATGCCTCGATTTGAGGCAAAATCTAAACACGCTGAATAGTTACAAACCCCCATTGTTTATAGGTACTTTTTGAATGAATGTGTGAATGGCCTGCCGCGTTCCAGAAGTCCATTCGCATATTGCGACATAAAATGGGCAATGACGTTATTTTGATTCAATTATATTGACGCATGACGGTATGCTAGCGCCAGTTTACTCACCTACAGGAAAAATCATGCCTAAAGCCAAAGCGGTTATGCTGGATGCGGAAACCATTGATTGTAACGATATTGATTTTTCACATCTGCAGAGATTACCGTTTGTGTGGCAATACCACGCCGCGACCGATAGCCGTGAGCAGACGATGCAGTATCTAAAGAATGTGGAGGTGGTGGTCTCCAATAAGGTGGAGTTGGATCGAGAGGTGTTGTTGCAGGCAGATTGTTTGAAGCTGATCTGTGTCGCTGCCACCGGCACCAATAATGTTGATCTTGAGGCGGCAGCAGAGCTGGGCATTGCGGTGACTAATGTGGCCAATTATTCAACGCCATCTGTGGTGCAGTGGGTGTTCACTCACCTGTTGGCCCTGAGAAGCAGGCTGCTTGAACATCATGTGGCAGTCAGATGTGGTGATTGGCAGCACAGTCCACAGTTTACGGTTTTGGACTATCCATTTGCCGAGCTGTCGGGACAGACAATAGGTATTGTCGGTTACGGCACGCTGGGCAGGGCGGTGGCAAAGGTGGCCGAGGCGTTTGGTATGCGGGTGTTGATCTGTCAGCCTCTAGCGGGCGAGCCGGTGGATGGGCGGTTGCCACTGAATGAGTTACTGACACAGGTGGATGTGCTGAGCCTGCACTGTCCGCTAACTAAGGAGACACAAGACTTAATCGGCGCTGGAGAGTTGGCGTTGATGCGGTCTGATGCGATTCTAATCAATACCTCGCGTGGGGGTGTGGTCAATGAAGTGGCACTAGCCCATGCATTGCGCGAGGAGCAGATTGCGGGGGCTGGTGTGGATGTGTTGAGTAGTGAGCCACCATCAGAAGATAATCCGTTGTTGGCCTCTGGTGTGCCGCATCTCATTGTTACACCGCATATTGCCTGGGCGAGCCGTGAATCGCGTCAGCGATTGGTGGATGAGTTGGCAAAGAATATTCAGGCTTTTCTAGCAGATGAGGCGAGGAACAGAGTCGTCTGAGTCAGAGCATCTCATCAATGGGTGCCGGTTTGCCTGTGTGGTAGCCTTGAGCACAATCAACCCCAATTTCACGTAACTTTTCCAGGATTTCGGCGCTTTCAACAAACTCGGCAATGGTCTGTTTACCCATCACCTTGCCGATCTCATTGATCGATTTGACCATGGCAAAATCGAGGGGATCTTCCAACATATCTTTGACGAAAATACCGTCAATCTTTAGAAAATCGACCGGTAGGTTCTTCAGGTAGGCAAACGAAGAGAGGCCGCTGCCAAAATCATCTAAGGCAAAGAGACAACCGGCCTCTTTGAGTGTGCTTATGAAGATGGTGGCATTCATCAGGTTGGATATGGCGGCCGTTTCGGTGATCTCAAAACAGATTTTTTCAGCCGGTAGGCGTGACTGCTCCAACTGCTTAACAACAAACTGTAGGAAGGCGTTATCACCCAGTGATAGACCAGAGAGGTTGATGGCGCAGAGATGTAGATTGTCGACGTGATCGGGGTGTTCCGATAACCATTTGAAGGTGGCTTCAATTACCCAGCGGTCGATGCGGCTGGATAGGTTGTAGCGCTCAGCAGCCGGTAAGAAGAGCCCGGGTGGGATAAGCTTGCCCTCGCCACTCTCCATACGCAGAAGGATCTCATAGTGGAGCTTATTACTCCCCTCTGGAGAGAGTGGGATAATGGGTTGAGCAAAGAGTTGAAATCGATTCCTTTCAAGTGCGAAGGGGATGTAGCTGGCCCACTGCATCTCACCATGCCGTTCGGCCATCTCTTTATCATCCGTTTGGTGAATGTGGATGCGGTTTCCACCATGCTCTTTGGCGAGATAACAGGCGGTGTCAGCGGCACCTAATAAATTAGTGTAGCTATCTCCGACCTCATTAATCTGCACTAAACCAATGCTGACGCTGACATTAAATTGTTTGCCTTGCCAATTAAACTGAAACTCATCAACCTGCCTCAGCAACTCTTTGGCGACATTAATGGCGTTGTCGAGTGAACACCCCTCCATAAGCAGGCCAAACTCATCCCCCCCTAGGCGGGCCAGTGTGTCAGTTTGGCGAATACTCTGTTGCAGTGATCTGCTGAGTTGACGTAGAAACTCATCCCCGGCGATGTGGCCACAGGCATCGTTGACCAGCTTGAACTGGTCAAGATCAAGATAGCAGATGGCATTTTCACTCTGCTCAAGTTGTGCGGACTCAATCACTCGGCGTACCCGAGACTCAAACTCTGCGCGGTTGATGAGGTTGGTTAGGGAGTCATGTGTGGCTTGATGGGTGATCTCGCGTGTTAGGCGACGTGCATCGGTCATATCACTAAATGTGAGTACAACACCTTTCACCTTTTGGTCATCATTGCGGATGGGGGCTGCGGAGTACTTGATGACGTACTCTTCGCCAGAGGTGCTGACCAGTACGGTATGGCTCTGTGAAGTGATCGCTTCACCCTCTATGAGGCAGTGAATGGCGGGGCTGGGTAGGGGAGCTGCGCTCTCTTCATCCACGATACGAAAGATTTTCTCAAGTGGTTGGCCCACTGCCCCGAGGGTGTCCCAGCCGGTGAGTAGCTTGGCTACCGGATTGAGATACTCAATTCGACCAGTGGCATCTGTCGATATGACACCGTCACCGATGGAGTGCAGCGTGACCAGTGCGCGTTCCTTCTCAGAGGAGAGTGCTTGTTGGGTTCGCTTATGATCTGTGATGTCGGTAAAGGTGGTGTAGACGTGATCGGCTGGCAGGCCGTCACTGGAGACTTTTGGCATGGCGTTGATCAGAATCCAGCGGTACTTTTTTGTCTGTGGATGGAAGAGGCCCATCACACACCCTTTCATCGGGGTATCGTTCTGTAACGCAACCTTGTTAGGGTGTTCAGATGTGGGGAAAGGGGTGCCATCTTCATGGATGGCCATGCCATATGGGTCGATTGAATTGAGACCAATCAGCTGTTTTATTGGTAGGCCAGTAATTCTGGCAGCAGATGGGTTGGCGGCGATAATTTTGCCATCGGCCTGTTGGTAAATAACTCCCTCTGCCATCGTTTCATAGAGCAGACGGTGGCGCTCTTCACTCTCTTTTAGGTCGCGTAGAGAGAGCAGATTGTTGAGTGCGTCGCCGATTCGTCGGGTGATGCCATCAAAAAGCTCCATCTCAGCAGCGCTGAAGAGGTGGTTTTTTTCACAATGGTGAATGCCGAGAATCCAAGGCCTGCTTCTGTTGGGGCGTATCGTCTCAACCATCTGAGCTTTGATTTGGTAGGTTTTAGATATCTGCTCTGTCAGTGGGTTATGTTTGTGGTCAAAACGGAGCGGGCCATCAGTCTCTAGTACCTTTCTGAAGAGGCTTGCCGTCTCCTCATCCATTGGGATATCGCTGCTGAGGTTACCTGCCCCAGGCCACTTCTCCAGGGTTCTCTCCATTGGAACGCGCCAATAGGATTGGTCAGGATCGCAAGGGTGAACCAGCCAAGCTCGGTCACAGGAGAAGATCGTGAGCACCTCATCCAGCACCCTATTGATCATTGTCGTAAGGTCAGGCTCATTGCGAATAGTGAGATTGATCATCTCCATGACGTAGAGAAACTGGAGATGCTTGGCCGCCTGCTGATGTTCACGTAGATCTGTAAAGTGATGCAGAATCTGCTCAGGATTACCGGCGGAATCGCAGATTATTGTGGATGAGAATGCACAGGGAATCTGCTGGCCACTCTGGCTGTTTAGATTAATATCTCGCCGTTTTTGGCTAGGGTCGCCGTTATGCAGCTGTTGAATGGCCTCTTGCCACTTTACTCTATCTTTGGTCCAGATGATGTCGCAGATATTGGGTGGGGGACGTGACTCCACATCATGATAGCTAAGCATCTCAAGCATGGCTGGGTTGATGAGATGCAGTTGGCCGTTAATGTCGGTTAGAATAATGCCAACAGGGGAGTTGTCGAGCGCAGATTTTAACAACGCCTTCTGGTTATGCTGGTTATCAAATATGTCAGCTCGTTGTATGAGCATCTGCGCCATCCATAGTGTGGTGCTACGTTTAAGGGAAGCTGGCGCCTACTTCGTCCTCTCTAAATATGTTCTCAATGGAACAGGCGGCCGCCCAGACACCATCTTCCAACTCGTAGCAACGTATGATGGAGACCTCGGCAGATAGGGAGGGGGTGATTGATTTAGCTGGCATCACCTCAATATTTAGACGTTCACCCAGTTCGATCTTCTGCTCAAGCCAGAGTAACATGCCGCCGCTGCTGAGATCTTTGACTATAGCGCCATTGACCTCTTTGGCATTGTGCATTCTGAAACGAGCGGGGCACTCCATGGCCATGCGCTGGAAATCACGTTTTTCTGCATAATCAAGCATTCTGGACTACTCCCTATTTTGAGAAGAATTAACAAAAAGTTTCGCACTATATCGGCTTGGATCAATCAAACTATAGTACGCTTCTGATAGCTAGAACAGAAAGGATTGAGAGGTGAAATGGTGATTAAAACGATTTTATTGGGTGTTTCTTTACTGTTTTTACAGATGCTGCTGCTGAGTGGCAGTGTGTTTGCAGAAAAAGTCTATCGATCAGTGAATGAAAAGGGTGATGTAGTCTACTCATCTAAACCGATGGAGGGTGCCACACATGTAGAGCCGATTCTGCTTGCACCGGCACCATCAACAGCAGATGTTAATGCGGCAAAGCGGCGTGCAAGTGGACTACAGCAGGCGATAAAAAAGAGTCATCAGCGTAAAAAAGAGCGGCCAAAGCGTAACAAAGCGGCCGCTGGCGAGGTCAGTAACTTGGCGGAGGCAGAGGAGAAGCTGCGAAAAGCTAAGGTGGTTTTGGAGGGTGATTGGCAATTTTTAGCCAAGGGTGGACGGCATCTAAATGCTCAATATTTTGCGCGGGTAAAAAAAGCTGAAGCGGAGTATGAGATGGCGAAAAAACGCCTGAGATAGTGATCATCTATATACATTTTAGGGGGTATCCACTTCATTGGCCTTTTTCCACCCCAGGCACCTTAGTGCTCGTGTAGGGTCGCATTTATGCGATCAGCCGAACCTGCAAACATGCACATGACAGGGATTGTTCCCAACAATCCTTCTGCATTCCCTCCTTCCATGGAGGTCAATGTGCACTTACAGCCATATTAGGTCAATGAAGTGGATGCCCCTTTACATTTTTTAAGGTGAAGTAGATTTGAAGAGTTATTTGGTTGGTGGGGCGGTGCGTGACCGCCTGTTAGAACGTGAAGTGACAGAGCGAGACTATGTAGTGGTCGGGGCAACGCCACAGCAGATGGTCGCGGCAGGTTATCGACAAGTGGGTAAGGCATTTCCGGTTTTTCTGCACCCTGAAACAAAAGAAGAGTACGCCTTGGCGCGTCGTGGTAGAGATGAGATAGGCCAGTTTGGCCCTGAGGTGACGTTAGAGCAGGATCTGCAGCGCCGAGACCTGACGATTAACGCCTTGGCAGAGGATGAGACAGGCAAAATCATTGACTGCTGTGGTGGTCAGCAGGATCTACAGGATCGCCTGTTACGCCACATCTCCGCAGATTTTGCCGAAGATCCACTGCGCGTTCTGCGGGTTGCCCGTTTTGCTGCACGCTATGCAGATCTCGGTTTTCGCGTCGCCAAAGAGACGATGCAGTTGATGAGTGAGATGGTTGAAGCGGGAGCGGTGGATGCGCTGGTGCCTGAACGCCTCTGGCAGGAGCTGGAACGAGCGTTGGCCGAGCCATTGCCTGCCCCCTTTTTTGATGTACTGCGTCGCTGTGGTGCACTGAAACGGCTGCTACCTGAACTCGATATTTTGTGGGGTATTCCGCAACCTGAGAAGTGGCATCCAGAGATCGATACGGGTGATCACACCATGATGGTGCTGGCCTGTGCGGCCAAACGTTCGCATGAAGTGGAGGTGCGATTTGCAGCGCTGGTGCATGATCTGGGTAAAGGGGTGACACCGCCAGAGAAGTGGCCGAGTCATCATGGACATGAGCAGAAAGGGGTTGTGCTGATTGAACAGCTGTGTGATCGCCTAAAAGCCCCAAAACGCTTTTGTGAGCTGGCCTGCTTAGCGGCTCGCTACCACACTAGGCTGCACCATATAGAGGAGCTGCGTGATGATACGGTTCTGAAAATGTTGGAGGGGCTTGATGCCTTTCGTCGGCCTGAACGGTTGGCACAGTTTATTCTGGTCTGTGAGTCAGACTATCGCGGTCGTGCCGGTTTCTTTGATCGTCCCTATCGACAGGCGGGCAGACTGCTGACCCTGTTTGGTCGTGCTGCTAGTGTCGATTGTGGTGCGA
The DNA here is from genome assembly GCA_021647945.1 of Candidatus Polarisedimenticolaceae bacterium. Lineage (GTDB taxonomy): Bacteria > Pseudomonadota > Gammaproteobacteria > Chromatiales > Chromatiaceae > JAKITT01. Next base: position 14,366 of record JAKITT010000005.1, on the reverse strand, counting down.
TTGCCGCGAATGAGCGTGACCCAGAGAAGATCAAGGCGGCCGTTCATCGCAAACGCCTAGAGGCGATGCAGCAAAAGGATAAAACCCCCTACCCGGCTAACTGGCCAAATATCTTAAACCCAGCCAAATAGGTGCCAATGGCTGAACCGAGCGTACTGAAGAAGAAGATCAGCAGGGTGCGGGAGACGCGGTTGCGGAACCACCCCTTTAGCTCGGTGGTGTCGTTGCGTAGCTTGCTGAAGTCGCCCACTTGTGGCTTACGTAGGTAGATCTCGACACTGGCGGTCACCATGCCTGCGCCGATGGCGGGGTTGAGTGAGGTGAGTGGGGCGGCAACAAAGGCGGTGATCACCGTCAATGGGTGGGCCATGGCGAGCAGAGCACCGAGTGCCGATAGACCGCCGTTGATCAGCACCCAATCTTGCACCAGCTGCCAGCCCAACTCTGGGCTGCGCATAAAACCGATCGCAAAGCCGCTCAATACTAGTAGGGTGATCAACCAGGGGATTATCTTCGGCCAGCGGCTGGGAGGGGGGATTTGATCCAGTGCTTCAATCACCTCAGCAGGGGGCTGCTGCATCTCATCAATGTAACGTGTGATGCCTTTCATATGCCCCGCACCAATAACGACCAGTAGATTGCCGTGGTCGCTGTGCTCAATCTCTTGCAGCAGCCGGGCGGCCATATAGCGGTCGCGCTCATCAATCAGTGGATCGTAGAGATCTTTACGCTCTTCAGCGAACTCAGCGAAGGTCGCCTCAAGGATATCGCCCTCTTTGAGTCGCTCAATATCCTCTTCAGAGACCTCTTCGCGTGAGACCAAGCTCGCCAGTAGCCCGGCAAACAGGCTCCACTTCTGCCACCAAGGAAGGTTGCCCGCCACTCGTTTTAGGGTGGTGCTAATTTCCCGGTCGATCAGCAATAGCGGCAGATGAGCCTCTTCAGCCAGTTTTATAGCGATGCGTTGTTCAGCACCAGGCTCAATGCCGAACTGATCCGCTAAACGTTGCTGATAGGCCCCGAGTGCTAAATTGGCAATCACCATTGTCACCCGCCCCTCGCGGAAGACTTGGAATAGATCCATCTTAGCTAGCGCGTTTGGGTTGACCAGACTGTTGTGGCGGCTGGGGCAGAGCTCTACGGCAACGGAGTCATAATGCCCCGTGCCTATCAGCTCCTCTACCTTGTCGGCGCTTGCTTTGGATACATGAGCTGTGCCAAGAAGGGTGATAGTGCCGTTCTTGAGCTTGATCTCAATGAGGGGTTCGTTCTCTTTAGATGCAGACATGGGGGCGTATGGTCATTACTGTTCAATGGCATTGATGACAGGATTGGTCAGCTCGCCGATATGTTCGATTGAGATGGTGACTTGGTCGCCATCGGCTAAAAATTGACTTGGTTTGCGTGCGACACCAACACCCGATGGGGTGCCAGTGAGGATCACCGTACCGGGTAGTAAGGTAGTATCTTGGCTCATTAGATGGATCAGGCGAGCGACCGGGAAGATCATATCTCGGGTGTTGCCATCTTGCCTCAACTCACCATTGACGAAACAGCGTACCGAGAGGTTTTGTGGATCACCAATCTCATCAGCGGTCACCAGTACTGGCCCCAGAGGTGAGAAGGTGTCGAACCCTTTGCCCTTAGTGAACTGGCCGCCGCCCCCATGTTTCTGCCAACGACGGGCGGAGACATCATTAGCACAGCAGTAGCCATAGACATAGTCGAGTGCTTCAGCCTCGCTAACATCGCGCGCGGCCTTGCCAATGATCACCGCCAACTCTGCCTCATAGTCGACCTCTGGACCGCGGGTGCAGCAAACGGGTAGCTTTATCGCCTCTTCCGGGCCGGTGACAGCACTGGTGGGAATCATAAAGATAATAGGGTTTTTAGCGATACTTTTACCCGTTTCGTCGGCGTGATCCTGGTAGTTCAGGCCGATGCAGAAGATATTGACGGGATGGAGTGGTGCGAGCCGTTTTTTGATCTCAACCAACGTCCCCGTTGAAATAAGATCGCCAAACAGCTCGCCTTGCAGAATTTCTGCCTGCGCATCGTTGCGTTCAATACCTAGCTTGATGGCCCCCGACATGTCGAGGAAACGTGTAATGCGCATCTATTTTGGCGTTAGCCATCCAGCTTTAACGACTTATTGAGGAAGTCGTAGCAGTTATCCATATTCTCTTTATCCTTACGGAATTTCATCGCTTCACGTGGATGCTGGTTCAGGTGGCCGCTGATGCCGTAGATATCATTGAAACCCCACTCAATCTCCTCACGCAGTGGTACGAACTGCTCCTGAATCGCTTTGTAGATGGGGGCAACATCAAACTTTGGATTTTTCAGGAAGTTGAGCAGCAGTTCAAGGTTGCAGTTACCGGCACCTCGGCCAATGCCATTGATGGTTGCATCCAGCAGGTTGACGCCATCAATGATCGCCTGCTGGGTGTTGGAGAAGGCGAGCTGCTGGTTATTGTGTGCGTGGAAGCCCAGCGCTTTATCAGGCGCATGTTCTCGATAGAGTTTCAGGAATGAGGTGACCTGTTCTGAGTAGAAGGCCCCATAGCTATCAACTAGGTAGAGGTAGTCCACCTCTTTGGTCTCATTGACCTGCTGGAGCGCCTCAATTAAGTCGGCATGTGGCACGGCAGAGCAGGCCATGATGTTGATTGTAGTGAGGTAACCCTGGTCTTTCGAACGTTTGCAGAGATCCAGTCCTTTGTCGATATCGGCGACGTAGGAGGCGGTACGCACCATATCAAATGGGCTGTGCTCTCTTGGTTGCAGTGCATCGATATCGGCACGGCCAACGTCATACATCACGGCGATGAGTGGGCGGTGCTCACTGTCATGAGCATCAATGACTCGATTCAGGTCATCATCATCACAGAAGTTCCAGCGGCCATATTTCTCACGGGTATATTCATCACTTTCAGCCAGCTTTTTGCCGAGTTCAACGATGTCAACGCCAGAGTCGCATGCGGCTCTATAGGTGGCTTTTACTAAATCGTCAGTGAAGTGGTAGTTGTTGATCAATCCACCATCACGGATGGTGCAGTCGAGTACTTTTATCTCTTCGCGAAACACGGCTTGGGCTCCTATTTGCTGCCTAAAATAGCCAAATCGAAGAGGTTAGCGTGTTACCTAGAGAAGAACAAGTTAGTCGAGTTATATTTTGTAGCTGAGTGACAATCAGTGGTTCTATCGCCTGACACTATTTATAGATTGACTGTATGGAGATGCTGTTCATGAGCTAAAATAGATGTGATTACTTAACTTTCTCCATTGCTGTGCTCGCTCTTTAATGAAGGGTGCCAGAAAAAATGGATATTTGCGCCTGTATAACCACGTGCTGCACTGAGAAGTTGAGTCTTGATGGGAAGATATAAAATCATTCGGTGACTAACTGACCCATTAAAAGTTGATCAGGCCCCTATTAAATTACGAGGTCTCTTTTTGCACGCCGGTTGGCTAGATGGATAAGGCAAGAATGCTAAGTAAGTCATTGAATGATATTGATTATTCGTGGATTTTATTGTGTGGACATTAAAAATAAATAATGGTGTTCATGAGTGGCTAGATGTACGATAGAGCATATCGATATGGGGAAGGGTGTGTTGGCTTCTCTCTACTATTGGATTTGGATTAGGTGAGTCTGTTTAAGTTGGCGATGATTTTTAGAATTCAGTCTCTATTGGCCCTCTCTCTACTGGGGCCAGTGATCTTTTGCGTCCTCTTTTTTGCTGTTCAGCCGGCAGTTGCTGAAAACATTGCGGCAGTGAAAAGTGTCGATATAAAGCCCTATAAGCGTGCTATCAAAGGATTTAAAGAGGTATTACCTACAAAAATAACGGAGTATGTACTCAGGTATAAAGGCTCTAATGGTGAGGATCGAGAGAAACTGCTGTTATTGGTTGATGGCAAGAAGACTGATCTGCTCTTCACTCTCGGCACGGAAGCGCTTGATCTAGTCAAAAATAATTTCACTGATGTCCCGGTCATATTCTCTTTTGTGCTGAACCCTGCGCAAGTGATTGGCGGCGAGTGGATTAATAATAATTCTAATCTCAGGGGTATTAGCATGAATATCCCATCTGTTGAACAGTTCAAAATTTTGCAGCAAGCGGTGCCGGAAGCAAAGCGGATTGGTGTGGTTTATGACCCATTGAAAACAGGGCATCAAGTGGCTGAAGCTAAGATAGCTGCGGAACAGCTGGGTATGCGAATTGTTCCCCAGAAGATCTCATCTTCTGAAGAGGCAATTAATGCGATCGATCGTCTGGAAGGTCAAGTAGATGCCATTTGGATGGTGCCAGATACAACGGCGATAACCCGTGAATCGATGAAATATATACTGCTCTTCTCTTTCAGGAATGGTTTGCCGCTGATCGGTCTCTCTGAAAAATATGTAAAAAGTGGTGCCCTTTTCGCCCTATCATTTGATAGTGAAGATATTGGACGTCAGGCGGGTGAAATTGCAGGAAAAATTCTTGATGGCGAGACAAGGAGTACCTTAGGGATCTATGCCCCGAGGCTATTAAAACTATCGATCAATATGAAAACGGCTGAAAAGATTGGCCTGAATGTGCCTGAAAGCTTGATGCAAATGGCAGATAAAATTTACTGATTTGACACGATTTTGCACCTTAGCGTGCTGCTCAATTTTCCATTGGAAGGATACTCAAATCTCAGCAATATAAGATGCTTAGGAGGCATGATGTGCGGAGCAGAGAGCGCGTTGTCCAGGTTCTGTTATCTGAAATTAATGGGCCATCATTAAATTCCTCTCAGCCTAAATCTAGAGAGTTCCTAACCATATGGTATGGGTATATTTGTGTTGCATGAACTCTGCCATACGTATTTCAAGTGTGTCGCGGTAGGCTAAACTGATATGTTGGAGAAGCTATTTTCAGGTTTCTTTGCTAGAACTTTCTGGTCGTTCTCCGTTTTTGTGCTGACGCTATCTGCCTTTTTTACGCTGATTCATATCAGCCGTCAGAGTGAGTTGCTCAATCAAGATCTAACTGCACGTGGTTTGTCTTATGCGGAGAATATGGCGACAGCTTCTGAGCTGGGTGTCTTCTCCGAAAATCCCTATTTTTTGCTACCCATGGTTAAGAAGATATTGCAGGAGGCGGATGTTGTCTTTGCTGCTGTCTATACCGCGTCTGGGCAATTGTTGGTAACAGAGACAAAGGGTGATCGCTTTGCTATTAAAAATGAGGTTGATGCTGTAGATCTCAATCGTCTGTTAGATGAGAAGAGCTCTTTTAATGCACGGAGGTGGTTGAAAGATATTGAGGTGATTGAGTTTTGGGCACCCGTTATCGTCTCAAAAAGGGTGACGGATGAAGATATCTTTTTGGACAGTGATTTCCTTGAAGAGGGAGATGCTGAGGAGTTGGCGGATGTTGGTCGGGTGATAGGGGTGGTGTTGGTACGCCTATCACAAGATCGCATTGCGACCCGACTCAATGATTTGATGATGACAAATCTCTCTATTACGCTTTTCTTCCTACCTATAGCGCTGCTCATTACCTATTTTATGGCACGCAGCATCACTGGCCCGATACTGAAGCTTAATGAGGGGGTGCATAATCTTGAGCAGGGTGGGCATTTTGAACCCATAGATGTTTCAGATACCAATGAGATTGGTGATCTTGCCGCCTCATTTAATCAGATGGCCAGTTCACTGAAGAGAAAAGATGCTGAGATTATGAAAAATATGCAGCGTCTTTCTGCACTTAATCATATTGCATCGGTGGTAAGTCGCTCGCTCGATATCAAACAAATTTTACAAGATGCACTGGTTGAATTGTTGAATGTGACCAGTATGGATGCGGCCTGGGTCTGTCTGCGCTCATCTGAAAGTGGAAAAATGGCTTTGGTTGCTGCTCAGCCTATAGATAACCCTAGGGTGGTGCGTGATGAGTTGATCGCTATCAGTAAACATATGGAGGAGACGGAGCAGGTTGCAGGGGATGCCGTCATTATTGAAGATGCGAGCAAAGATGTTGCGCTGGAGCTAAAAAATTGTGCTGGTAGCTTTCGGGGGTTGGTCTGTATCCCATTAATTTCACAAAATAATTTAGCAGATGGTGTTATCTATATCGCCTCATTTGAGCAGTATGAGTTTGCCGAGGATGAGCTTGACTTGCTGTTCGCTATTCGTGATGAAATTGGTCTTGCTGTGCAGAACTCAATACTTTATGAGCAGTTGAAAGAGCAGTTGCAAGAGACCAAAAATGCACAGTTTCAGTTGATTAGTTCTGCCCGTCTCGCGTCGATTGGTGAATTGGCGGCCAATGTGGCGCATGAGGTGAATAATCCGCTCACCGGAATTTTGACTCATACCTGTCTGTTGCGTGATGGGCGGGAGTGGGAGGAGAGCGATAAGAGGCGGTTGGATATTGTCTATAATGAGACAATGCGGATTAGGAAGATTGTACGCAATCTGCTCGATTTTTCCCGCCAAGGTGAAACGGAGCGCTCAACAACGGATTTGAACGAGGTGGTAAAAGAGACCATTGAGTTGGTCTCGCATCATGCCGAGTCGGCTAATATCAAAATTGAGGATAATTGCGTTGATCGTCTGCCGCTTCTCTATCTTGACTCGACTCAGATCAAGCAGGTTTTTCTCAATATCATTAATAATGCCGTCTATGCCATGACGGGAGGTGGGGTGATTAAAGTAACCTCATCAGCCAATGATGCATATGTCCAGGTTGATATTTCCGATAATGGGCCTGGAATTCCTGCGCATGTGTTGGCCAAAATATTTGATCCGTTTTTTACCACTAAACCTGAGACCAAAGGGACCGGACTGGGGTTGTCAGTCAGTCTTGGTATTATTAAAGAGCATGACGGGGTGATTGAGGTAGATACGACAGAGGGTAAAGGGACGACCTTCACTATTAGGTTTCCTATGAGCAAGGAGAATTTGCCCATATCATGAGATAGGCCCAGTGCAAATTTACCAGATTAATAGAAGAGAAACGGCAAAGTAGATGTATGAAAAAATACTACTGATAGATGATGAAGAGGTTATTCGGAGCGTAGGTACCGAAATTTTGACCAGTGTTGGCTACATTGTCGAAACGGCATGTTGTGCTGAAGATGGTTTTCAACTGCTATTAAAAAAATCGTACGACCTCGTGATTACCGACATTAAAATGCCGGGGCTTTCGGGCATTGATCTTATTAAAATGATTCGGGAAGAGATCTCCTCTGAGCTGCCTATTATCGTTATTACAGGCCATGGCACGATTGATACTGCCATCAAGACCATGCGTCATGGAACTCAGGGTTTTGTACTGAAGCCCTTTACACCCAATGAGATATGCGGCTCTGTAAAACAGGTGATCACTAAGAGCAGAATCATTCGTGAAAACATAAAGTTAAAGGCGTTGATTCCGCTACTTGAAGTGAGTAAGCGGATGATCGCAGAGATACATGTTAGTCGCCTGCTTGAGATGGTGGTTGAAGAGGCGGCGAAATATACGGCCGCTGATAGTGCCTCATTGATGATGCTTGATTCTGAGGGTGTGCTCTCAGTAAAAACGGCCCGTGGCGGTGAGCTGGTCGATAAGGAAGACCCGTATAGCGGCAGCTATCGCTTAGCTGATTGGGTGGTAAAAAATAGCTTACCATTTCTGTTAGATGGACATTCAATGGCAGATGTCCCGTTTGAACGCAGCAGCTTCAATGAGCAGATCAGTTCAGTTATGTGCATCCCCATCGTCTTAAAAGATGAATGCATCGGTGTGCTGAATCTTTACTATCTCTCCACCAACAGAAAATTTTCTGACTCTGATTTAGAGCTGACTACGGTGCTGTGTGGACAAGCCGCTATTGCGATAGAGAATGCGCGGCTGCACGAGCGCACAGAGAGCCAGTTTTTCTCAATGATATCAACGCTGGCTAGTGCGATTGAGGCGCGAGATCGCTACACCGCAGATCATGCTGCACGGTTGGCGCGTTGTGCCGTCTTGATTGCTGAAGAGATGGGGGTTGAGGATGACTACCTGCGCTCTATTGCCACAGCAGGTCTGCTGCATGATATTGGCAAAATTGGTATCCCCGACCATATCTTGCTGAAGCAGGGGAAATTGACCGTGGATGAGTATGAAGTGATCAAAGACCACCCTGAGATCGGAGTGAATATTCTTGCAAAAATGGGGGGGATGGAGCGGGTGAAAGTGATCGTCAAACATCACCATGAGCATTACTCCGGTGAGGGTTATCCGACGGGGCTAGCGGGGGAAGAGATACCCCTTGGCGCAAGAATTATTGCGGTGGCAGACGCCTTCGAGGCGATGACTTCTGAGCGCCCTTACCGCCAACCTATGCCACTAGATCGAGCCTTAAAAGAGATTAAAAATAGTGCAGGTACCCAGTTTGATCCTGATGTAGTGAATGCCTTTATCCGCGTTTTTTGTCGTCATGGTATTGATTGCATGAGCGAAGTTTCACTCTATGGTCGATTTAATATCCAGTTTTAACCGAAGATATCCTGGGTGATATTGTTGTACCAACTGTGCGCATTGTAGAACTCACGCAGAGGGCGCGGTTTAACCTTTTTTCTGGTTGATTCCTCGGGTATTTGAGTGAGCTGATGGCCCTCTGCCGTTGGTTTAAAAATAGCGTTACTTGATAGTGCAAGCTCATGGCCAATGATGGAGTAACGGGTCTCGATTAATGGGGCTGCCGTTGGCGCTCTCCCATTAAGCAGTGCAACGACCGCCGCCGCACAGGCTTTGCCCTGAGCATTGGCGGATGAGGCCAGTTTTGACATCCCACCCACGATGGCCGCATCACCGATAACATGGATGTTGCTTTTCTGGTGGGACTCAAAAGTGAGCAGATTGACAGGGCACCAGCCACTCTCATCTACTAAGCCAGATGTAGCGGCGATATTGCCCGCCTGTTGGGGGGGGATGATGTTGATCACATCTGCTTTGATGCGCTGGCCCGTCTGTGTAATTACCGTTTTATTGGCCGCATCAAATTCGGTCACTGTCGCCTCAGCCCCAGATTGCCGCTCAATCAGACTCTTCTCTGTAGCGAAATGGTACGCCCTTCTCCAAGCCTGTTTGAAACCTCTCTGGTCGATAAATGTTGGATTGGCGTCCAGGATGATGACTTTTGATTTTGGCTTCTGTTGTTGTAGATAGTGGGCTATCAGTGAGGCCCGTTCATAAGGAGCCGTTGGGCAGCGGTAGGGTGGTTTGGGGGTGGTGATCAGCACCGTACCGCCATCTTGCATCGACTGTAGCTGTTGCTGCAGCGTGATGAGTTGTTTGCCAGCGTTCCAAGCATGTGGAAAGGTCTCCGCAACCTGTGCATCGTAACCCTCAATATCCGCCCAGCGGAAATCTATGCCCGGTGAAATAATGCAGCGTTCATATGGGAAGGTATCACCACTCTGAGTCTTTATTCGGCGCTTCTCTGCATCAATGGTAACCACCTTGTCATGAACTACGTTGATGCCCAGCTGACTCAGCTTCACGTAATCAAACTGTAGGCTGCTCGCCTTGCGCATGCCTGCCAGCACTTCGTTGCTCATCAAACAGCTCTGGTGTTGCCGTTGGGGTTCTATGAGCGTGACTCGGAGAGTTGGGTCGAATAGACGTAGATATCTAGCTGCAGTGGCACCGCCACTACCGCCACCCACCACAACCACTCCTCGACCTGTCGCAAAGGCGCGGTCAGAAATTCCCAGCAGCGCAGCAGCGGAGCCAAGGGCCAGTGATGTAATAAAATTTCGGCGGCTAATATGCATTATTGTTGACTGGCGTAGTAGTGAGCAAGGGCATCAAGTCCAGCATTGCCCTCTTTTTTGAGTAGTTTGCGCATTTTTTTAGCCATTTTTCTGCTCGCTTTGCGTTTGTTTTTTTTGAAGTCATTGAGTGTCCAGAGAAGATAGCGTAGGTGTTGCCCGGCGAGAATTGAAACCTCTTCATCTTTAGCGGAGCTACCGCCCTTCTCATGGCACTCTTCGCAGAATTTTTCGTGTAATTTAGCCCCTTTTTTTACGAGAGAGGGGTCAAAGGCTTGTTTGCTGGGTTGAAATCTCTTTTTTGAAAAGTACTCTGCAAGCGTTGTTAACTCTGATCGGCTGTAGGCTTTTGCAATCTGTCCCATGGCGGTGGAGGGGAGTTGGTTGAGTTTAAAGCCGAGCATGACCTCCGTGAAGTACTCTTTTGGCAACCCTGCGATGGAGGGTATTGACGGGCCTTGGCTGACGCCATCTGGGCCGTGGCAACCACTGCATGAGAGTGCCAGGATGGTAGTCTCCTCATGCTCCATTGCCAGTGAGCTAGTGGCGAATAGGTGGGGTGAAAACAGGATGGCAAGCAGCCCATATATTGCCAGTTTGTGAGTGATGCTGATCATGTGTTTTCCATCGTGTTATATGCAGGGCTGACCTCTGTTTAGAGTCTACTTAATGCTTGAAAAATAGAAGACCTAAAGTTGAGAGGTATATGGCCGAAATCAGAGTGAAGGGTTAATTAATTGAAGGAAGTAAAAATGAGAAATATCACCAAGATTATTAGTGCTTGCCTGTTATCGCTCTCTGTTTCACAGATCGCATATGCAGCAGGTGAGACACCATTTCCAGCGGATTGGAAATCCTGGACGTCGGTGACGACCACGTTGACCACTATTGGTGCACTGCCAGGTTGTGATGCCGATGTTAGCAGTTTTCCGCCCATCTATCAGGAGACAGTCGAGACCTACTGTGCGGTGCGCCCTCAAGGCCCAGGTGCGGTGGCTGTGTTGGTTAAGCCTGATGCGATGGCAAGTTACACAAAACGTGACGGAAAATTGGTGGAGGGCAGTAATATGATTCTACATTTGAAGGAACTCCAACTGCTGTTTGTCACGGGTCTTAATAATGGTGCGCCTGCCTATGCGGTGTTCAAAGAAGATGGCACTGATGCCACAGGTGCAGATGGGATTCTGAGTGCTAATACATGCAGAGTATGCCACACCGGATATGGTGCATTTTGCGTCAATGGTCAGTGTGGAACATTAAAATAGTAGTGAGTGTAATGAAGGCGGCATTGATAATGAAAAAAAGAGACTTAAGCTTAAGAAGTGTAATGCTATTAGGTATGTTGGCTGTAGGGCTGGTCAGCCTCATTGTCTTTAGTGTTCTGCTCTATAGTGTACAGACGAATGGAGAGCGTGATCAGTTGATTAACATTAGTGACGCTGTGATGCATCCTATTGCAAATTTGGCCACTCGGGGTATCAATGGTGGCAATGTAATGAAGTTGCGTGGTGCTGATGCTCAAGCGCTCTACAAATCATCTGGTCTTAAGTATCTCTCTATTGACGGTATGTCTAAAGCGATGCCAAAAACAGCCTTTGCAGGTGCCATGCCCCCCAAGCCTGTTACCTATAGTTTTATTGGTGAGAATGAAGATGCTGCCAAACTCAAGTCGATGGCTGCAACCACAGATGCGCTATCAATTGATGAGGAGCGTTGGCTATTGATCGTCCACCAGAAGCTGCCTGATGTAGTTAATGGTGGCAAAGTGGTGGCCATATTTTCAGCGCGCGCGCTGGAAGGTTCGGTGATGCGAACGATTAAATCGGTACTCTTCGTTGCCCTACCAGTATTGTTAATTACGGTGCTGTTCGCGGTCTTTTTAGGTCGCTTGATCTCTCGTCCCATTGTCTCAACCTCTCAGCAGATTACCGAGATTAGTGAAACACTGAATCTAACAAGTCGGGTTGATATCTCTGCGAGCAATGAGGTGGGCGATATTGCCAAAGCCTTCAACTACCTCCTTGATAAGGTGCAGGAGATCATGTTGCAGGTGGATGAATCCTCCGCTTCGCTGACCTGTTCTGCCGAGACACTCAAGCAGTCCGTGGTGGCCGCAAGTCAGCGCATTCAGGATCAGGAAGTTCAGACTGAAAATGTTGCCACAGCAATGAATGAGATGACGGCTGTGGTGGATGTGGTCGCTGAAAATGCCAACTCAGCATCTGAGGCGGCGCAAAGGGCCAATGTTGAGGCGACTAACGGCCAGTCGGTAGTGAGCAATACGGCAAAAAGTATTAATGATCTGGCGCAGGGTGTTGAAGCCGCCAATAGTGCGATTGAGCGTGCGGGTGAGGATAGTCAGAATATTGGAGGTGTGCTTGATGTGATTCGAGGCATTGCAGAACAGACCAATCTTCTGGCGCTAAATGCGGCGATTGAGGCAGCCCGTGCGGGTGAGAGTGGTCGTGGTTTTGCCGTGGTGGCCGATGAGGTGCGCTCGTTAGCGGGCCGTACACAACAAGCGACCGAGGAGATTAATGAGATGATCTCTCGCCTACAGGCCGGTGTTAAAGAGGCTGTGGAAGTGATAGGTAAAAGTCAGGTGCAGGCCAAAGTGAGTGTTGAACAGGCCAATGAGGCAGGCAACTCACTGCAGGAGATTACCGCTTCAGTGATCACTATCAATGATATGAATGCTCAAATTGCATTAAGTGCCAAAGAGCAGGCGGCGATGACGGAAGATGTGAATTGCAGTATTTCTCGCATCAATGAGCTGACTGAACACGCTTCGGCAGATAGCCAATCATGTGCAGCGTCGAGTGAGCAGCTTGCTGAACTGGCGGCCAATCTAACCAATTTAGTGCATCAGTTCAAACTCTAGGGCTCATCTATGAATTAATAGAGGTGGCCTTTAATTAAGCGGTTAAGCTGGCGTAGAGCAGTGGTAGTTCTTTGGGCAGTTGCGATGGCTTGTGAATGACCACAAAACTGCCATTGCCAAAAATGTAGGGCAGATACTCGGCTGCCTTGGTGTCGATGGTGACACAGAAGGGCTGTAGGCCGAGTTGACGCGCCTCGTGAATCGCTCGACGAGTATCTTCAATACCGTAACGTCCCTCATAGCGGTCCAGATCATTGGGTTTACCATCTGTCAAAATCAGTAGCAGACGCCGATTGGCGGGCTGATCTTTCAATAGTTGACTGCTGTGGCGAATTGCCGCTCCCATGCGAGTGTAGTAGCCAGGTTTGATCTCATTGATACGGCCACGGATGCGGCCGTTGTAGGGCTCGTCAAAGGTCTTCAGTTGGTGATAGCGGATGGGATCGCGTTTGCGAGACGAGAAACCGTACATCGAAAAACGGTCGCCTGTTGCGGCAAGACTCTCTGCAAATAGAAAGAGTGAGTCACGGATCACATCAATGACACGCATGTGGTCATTGATCCATGTGTCTGTAGAGAGAGAGAGGTCGGCCAATAGTAGGCAGGCGAGATCACGTTGACCGGTACGTAGATCGCGGTAGAGTCCATCAAAGGCGGCGACTTGCCCAGCGGCACGATCACCGCTGAAACGTAAAAAAGCATCGAGATCTATCTCACTCCCCTCCTGCTGACCTCGCTGCCAAAAACGGGCTGGGGCGAGTTGTTGAAACTGGGCGCGTAGTTTTTTGGCGGTGTTGCGTAGGTGGTCGGGTAGATCACAAGCGGTGGCATCGGCGGCGATCATGGGTAGCAAACGACAGTAATCAACTTGCAGTTCGCGCTTTTTATAGTCCCATTCAGGAAGCAGAATGCCGTCGCTTAGTACGAGGTCATCGTTGTCGGCGGAGGGCAGATCGAGGTCAAAACGTAGCGCCCCGCTGCTTGGTTTGTCATCACGACTGACGCTAATCATATCCATATCTTTTGCTGCATCAGCGGCGCTCTCCAAATCATCCTCATCATCTGAAGCGCGGTCGAGCTTGATAAACTCACCCCAGCCGAAGATGCTCTCCATGCGGATGGTGATCAGCCCTTTATCCTCTGATTCGGGTTTCTCTGTGCGCTCTGATTTACGCCGTCTGTCATCATCCAGGCTGAGAGTCTCCCCCCGCTCTTGTTCATCATTATCTGAATCTTCACGTGGTGTGCCGGGGTGTGGCACAGGAGGGAATGGGTGCAGCCAGAGTGGCACCGGCTGAGGTGCTTTGTTGGCGATGGGTAGCTGCTTGACACTGCCGGGATCCCGTAGTGCTTGGCGAATGGCTTGCTCCTGTGCGGCCTCATCGGCGGGCAGTTTATCTATATCGCCCCGCTGGCTGAGATGGGCATCGACCAGCCGTTTATAACGTGCATGGATACCTGGGAAACGTTTGATGGTTTGCAGTGTGAACTGCTGGTTGCGACCAAACCAGGCGCTCTCATCGCTCACTTCGGCAACGGCCAAAGCGGCGAGCCAGAGGTAGAGGTCTCGATTGAGGCTGCTTTCAGGGAAGTAGTCGATCTCTGATGGCAGGATCAGCGCCTCCTCGTCACGCCACGCCAGCTCGACACGTTGGCTGCTGCCAGCGATGCGTTGTAGAAAGGTACGCCGTGCGTGATGTTCCATCG
>JAKITT010000062.1 GCA_021647945.1 Candidatus Polarisedimenticolaceae bacterium | reverse complement strand
ACTACCGGAGCCATACCGCAGTCGGGAGCGGGTAGCACTTCCCTGGCTCTGCTCAGAACCCGACATGTTTCTTCGGCTACCAAAACCCTCTGAACTACGCATCGTCTGACGCTCTTCCTGCGTCATCGACTCCATCCGACTTTGACGTTCAGTTTGGTAGGCACTTCTATCCTCATCACTCATGTAGCGGGTCTGCTCCTGCATCTGAAACAGGTTCTCATTGCTGTAGCTGCTGAAATCCTCAGCCGCAATAACAGCACCCACCGGAATTGACGCTGCCATGACAAAACTAACTATAAAACGATTTTTCATCATATATCTCTCTCTAAAGTAATCTTAAGGATGATCTGCCATGCAGCTCTTTGCGTTACAACACACTCATCCATAAGGATATGAGAGATTAGTTTCTGCGGTATTTCAGAAGAGAGGCATATTTGTTTCAAACTGTTTCAATCTTGGCCGCTGGGGGAGCTTTAAGCACTGTTCTATAGGCAAAGAGTGCTATCGATATCCACACCAGTGAGCGAGCACTCATCGCCATCACTGTACGTTGTTCATAACTCCCATCATTGAAGATATGCAGGGCAAACAGGGCAAACACCGTCAGGGTCGCCAGTGCAATGAACGGTGCCAGCCATGCCGCCCACCGCTGCCGTAGCCATAGACCGATTCCTGCAGTCAGATAGGCAAATCCAGCGATAAAATTGAACCAGACAACAAAGGGGACATAACTTCCCGCCTGCTCTCTAAACTCCCCATCAATAAATAGCACCGTACCACCCGATTTAATGGTCAGCAGCCCAAACAGAACTGCCACCGCAGTTGCCGCCCAGAGCGAAACTGACCGTTTAGCCGAAAGTGAACTCATAGATACCTCTCCTTCTTTACATTGGCCACACAGATAGATAACACCACCATCTTTGCAGTTTTAGCCGAAATAAATGATCGGCACGCAGCTCTATTGAGCCTGTTCATACAGTCACAACATTAGCTGTTGCAGAGACCCTCTGACAGAGGTTAAAGCCAGCAGCATCACATCATTAGCGCTAGTTATATAAGGATAATGGAATTTAGTGCCAGAACCATTTCATATCATGGGAAAAGTGTTACAACATGTTTCATATGAGCAGGCAGCTAGCTCTTTTTCTCAAGCCCCACCCACCTGAACTGACATGGCCAATTAATGGCAATCCTGTTATTTTTTAGGTAATTAGGTACAAAGCTCAGTCATTCAGATAATTCACTGTACGGCACCTCGCCGCGATGCCTACATGGATGTAGGTAAGGAGCGTGAGCAGGATGCGGAAGCTTTGAATCCCGCTGCCAAGCCCAATCGCGGCGAGGCGCCGCTCCTACAGATTCTTTACATCGACATACTGAGCTTTGTACCTAATCATCTTTTTAACCTATAAACTAAGAGGTGTTTGCAAAACTCCTGAGAAGAGCAATTATGAATCTACCCACACTACGCCAACTCAAGTATCTGGTAGCCGTGGTTGAATTGAGGCATTTTGGCCAAGCGGCAAAACGCTGCTTTGTCACACAATCAACACTCAGCGCAGGCATTCAGGAGTTGGAGAGCCTGCTTGGCACCCAACTGCTGGAACGGAGCAAGCGTAAAGTGCTGCCAACACCATTGGGCATTAAGCTGAGCCAGCGAGCAGAGCAGCTGATCAGCCTAGCGGGTGAGATGGTTGAGATAGCCCATGATGATGGCACTCCTCTCTCCGGCCCATTACGGTTAGGCGTGATCCCCACCATCGGCCCTTTTCTACTACCCAAGGTGCTGCCGGGCATCCGTCACGCATTCCCCAAACTGGAACTATCTCTGCGAGAGGAGCGATCTGATCAACTGCTAAAACAGCTTGAGGCGGGCAGACTGGATGCCGTCGTGATGGCATTCCCCTACCCTATCGGCAACATGCAGAGCCAGATCTTCTGGCAGGAGAACTTCCTAGTCGCCCTGCCCAAAGGAAACCCGTTGGCATCGGCTGACACCCTCTCCAGCGATGCACTCCCCAAAGAGGAGCTGTTGATGCTGGAGGAGGGGCACTGTCTCTCTGGTCATGCACTCGCCGCCTGTAAGCTATCGGGGCTGAAAATCAGCGCCCATTTCCAAGGCACCAGTCTCTACACCCTGGTTCAGATGGTCGCGGGTGGGCTGGGCATCACCTTCCTACCCGCAATGGCCGCTAACTCAGAACTGATGCACAGTGGCGAGATTGTATTGCTGCCATTAGCTGAGCCAGGGCCACATCGGCAGATTGGACTGGTCTGGCGAAAAAGTTACTTTCGCCAGGATGATCTCCATCTATTGGCACACCACTTTAGGGAGCTATTACGGGAGAAGTTATAAATCGAAAAAATCGAATAGAGTCACCCAAAAGATCGGTTAGATAGATTTATTTCTAACATCTATACTCCGCTCCATACTTTGAACATCAACAGAGCCACATTGGAGAGAGAAAATGGGCAAAAGCATTAAGGGATCTCAGACCGAGAAAAACCTACTGATCTCATTCGCCGGGGAGTCACAGGCGAGGAACCGTTACAGCTATTTTGCGGGTGCAGCCAAAAAGGAGGGGCTGGTGCAGATCGCCCACATCTTCGAGGAGACCGCTAATCAGGAAAAAGAGCATGCCAAGCGGTTCTTCAAATTTCTTGAAGGGGGAGAGGTTGAGATCACAGAGTCATTCCCTGCTGGCAAGATTGGCACCACACTGGAGAACCTCCAGGCTGCCGCCGAAGGGGAGGAGCATGAATGGATGGTGCTCTATCCCAAGTTTGCCGAAGTGGCTGAAGAGGAGGGGTTTAACGATGTAGCTGCTGCATTTAAGGCGATCTCAATCGCGGAAAAACAGCATGGCAAACGCTATTCAGACCTTGCCAACAATTTAAAAGCGGGGCGTGTTTTCAAAAGAGGTGACAAAGTGACATGGCTCTGCCGAAACTGTGGCTTTCTGCATGAGGCCACTGAAGCACCCAAACTTTGTCCGGCCTGCCTACACCCTCAAGCGCATTTTGAGTTACTGAGCGAGAATTGGTAGCGCGTTTAGGGGCCTCTGAATATTTAGCTTATTCAGAGGCCCCTCATCTGCCGAACAATGTACTTCTCCAACTCAACCAAAAGAGTACCGAGGAGGAGACCAGCAGAATCTGTAACCACAGGGTGAAATCAATAGCGGTCATGCCAAACAGGGATTGCATTGGTGCAAGGCAGGTAAAACCCAGACGAAAGATGATCAGCAGAGCAATGACCATCAGCGCAGTCGCAACAACTATCTTTACCGGAATAACATTTTTTTCAAGATAGAGCGTGATTTTTATAAATATTTCTATGGCGTAACAGGGGTGACGAAACCTTCCGGCTTGACCGTCAGCACGGAGCAGTTCACCTCGCTCAGTACTTTCTCCGCCGTGTTACCAATAAAGAAACCCGCCAACCCGGTGCGGCAAACGGTACCCATAACCAGCAGGTCGATCTTTTTGCTTTTCGCCAGTTTTATGATGGCCTTGGGAGCATCATCATTTCTCGGCAGATGCCTGTGGGCGATAACCTCCTTCTGGTCAACACCCGCCAGCAGGCGGTCAAGCTGAGACATATATTGCTGTCGGGTTTGCTTGCGCAAGTTGTGGATGGAGTTCTCACTCAGCCCACCGCGCACTTCCATATACCCCTCCGCGAACACCGACCACACCTGAACGACGTGGAATTCGCTATTGTCCATATGTGCCAGGGAGCTGGCCAGTTGCATGATCAGCGGGTTGAGCGAGTCCCGCTCAAAATCGGGGAAATCGCTTGTGGTATCAACAGCAGCCAGAATCCGCTTGTATTTTGCACGTTTTGTGGGTTTGACCACCCAGACCGGGCAGGGACATTTACGCATCAGATGCATGGAAGTGCTGCCAAATAACCGCTCCTTAAGACCGCCCTTTCCCTCCGCAGCCAGAATCACTAGATCATGCTTGTCACGCAGCACCTGACGGATAATCTCCAGGAACGGCGTGCCGGTAACCAGCAGTACTCTTGCATCAACCCCTTGCTGCCCCATGTCGGCGGCAAGTGCATTGAGATTTTTCCGGCGATCATTGATCACCAGTTCAAGAAGCTCCTGAGGCGGCATAATTGTGATGTCCATGCGCGCATCCGCAGGGAGCTCGTTGATCACAGTAAACACCGTCAGACACGCCTCGTTTTGCTTGGCCAGCGACACGGCACGATCCACAGCCATGTGCTGTTTCACATCAAAATTGCAAACCAGAAGAATGTTCTTAAATCGATTCATATCGTCTCCTAATTAACGCTTGCACCAAACAGATTGTCAACGACCTCTGCGGCCGCATAGGCATAAGACATCAACACCCGATGCCAGCCCGCTTCAATTGCCCGGCATCGGAGGTAGTGTGGGCCGTTACCGCCACACACCCTTTGTAACCATAACCGCGCAGGCCATGCAGTAGTGCGAGATTGACATGCATCTCTCGTACGCTGCTCAAGACCCAACGCACCTGCCCGAACGGCAGAGTGGCGACAAACCCCGGGGCTTCGGCATCACCATAGCGCACTGCATAATCGTCCTCTTTATGTCGGTGTACCAGCTCGGGGGCGAAATCCACACCGAGCACCCGGTGACCTCGTTGCCGCAGCTCCCATGCAATTTCAGCACCGAACCGCCCCAGGCCAAATAGGACAATATCATATCCACTCTGCTGCGTATTCCGATCCTGAGCCTCTTCCTGCAATCCACAGCCCCATTACTCATCGCTAAAGGTGATTAGCATCCCAGCCCGTTTCACGCACCCACCTCTGAAAGTAACAAAGCTCGGCAAGCTCACTATATGAGCCTCTAGGTGGCGCATAATCCTAGACAGTGAAATGTCTTGGAGAGTCGTTATGCCCATGAATCAATTTCAATTCCAACCTGGGATGTCATTACCTGAGTTTTTTAAACAGTTTGGCTTGGAGTCTCAATGTGAGACCGCATTGGGGCGCCTCTGCTGGCCGAATGGTTTCAGAGTGGTCATTCTGAATGCACGCTGGTGCACCAAGGAAACCAGCGCCTACGACAATGCAGGCGCTGTAGGCATCAAGCCTCATTACGTGTTGGCACTGTTTTTCAATCCAGTAAGCTGCCACTGACAGTTTGGTTTATGGCGATCTATTTGATGACGCAGTCGAAAAACAATATATCAGCACTTGAGATGAAGCAAACGCTAGGTGTGTCGTACAAGACAGCCTGGCTGCTAAAACATAAGCTTCTCCATGTCATGGCTAACCGGGAGAATACGCGGGCGGGTTGAAGTGGATGATGCCTATTTAGGGGGCATTCGTGCAGGCAAGCGAGGACGTGGTGCTGAAGGTAAAGCGGCTATGGTCATTGCTGTTGAAACAAAAGTAGATCAAAAAACAGGCAACACTCACCCCAAGTATATTCGTTTAGATGCGTTGCCTGGTTTTACACGCAAAGCGCTTATTAAGTGGGCTGAACAGGCATTAGAACCTGAAACATTACTGGTTTCAGATGGGCTTGCCTGTTTTGCAGCTGCAGGGGAATTAGTCAATCACCATCAATATGTCGTTGTTGGTGAACGAAAAAGCTCAGAACTAAATTGTTTTCACTGGATCAATACGATGCTTAGCAATCTTAAATCATCGACTCAAGGCACCTATCACGGCTTTAAGGTCAAAAAATATGCTCAGCGGTATCTCGCTGAGGTCCAGTACCGCTTTAATCGTAGATTTGATCTGGCGGAGATGGTTCCAAGATTGTTATTTGCCTGCGTTCATACCAACCCGTGGAATGAGAAACAATTGCGCTTCACTGAGCTTTGTAACTAATCCCCTCGCTAAATGACTATGCAATTAACAACAATCAGGTTTTCTTCGTAATAAGCCAGTACGTTATCCCTAAAGCCAAGACAACAGCCGCTGTTGCCAGCACAAACGGCGGTGTAACCTTTTCAAAATCAAAGATGATAACTTTTCGTGAAATCGCCATCAGCGCAGTCGCAACAACTATCTTCACCGGAATAACATCTTTTTCAAGATAAAGTGTGATATTTATAAAGATTTCTATGGCGATCAACACCGCAAGAAAGGCACCAAATGTTGCCAGGATGTCGCTAATACTTAAAAGTAAAAATGGCGGCTCCATAAGACGCTGATACAAAACATAAATAACATCACCGATACCCCAGACAATGACTGCAACCATCAATACCGCCAGCACTTTTACGGCCACACGTATAATCTGGTGAAGAAAACCCATGAACGGGTCTTCTGGCTTATCCGCCAATCCATAGCCAAGCTCACCAACAAGGTCTTTTTCATTTTCATTATTCATATCACACCTTCAGCATTGTTCCTGTCACCTACCCCAGGTGACGGCTCACCACTTACACCAAACAGCTCATTGACAGCCTCTGTGGCAGCATCGGCATAAGGGATTAACACCCGGTCAGCGCCGGCCTGCTTCAATTGCTCAGCATCAGGAAAGGTGTGGGCCGTTACCGCCACACACCCTTTATAACCATGACCGCGTAGACCGTGCAGCAGCGCAAGATTGATAGGCATCTCTCGCACACTGCTCAAAATCCAGCGCACCTGCCCCAGCGGCAGAGTAGCAAGAAGCTCAGGGTCTTCAGCATCACCATAGCGCACGGCATAACAGCACCCTTCATGCTGACGCACCCGATCAGGATCAAAGTCGATGCCAAGCACCCGGTGGCCTCGTTGCTGTAGCTCCCGTGCAATCCCTGTACCAAACCGCCCCAAACCAAACAGGATGACATCAACCCCACTCTCTTCTGTAGGCAGCTCTTGAGCCTCTTCCCGATGCGCCCGCTTACGCTCGAATAGACCCAGCCAGGGGGAGATCCACTCATAGAGGGGGTGGGAGTAGAGGATCATGTAGGTAGAGACACTGATGGTGATCAACCCCACCAAGGTAATGAGACCCATGGTGTCAGCATTGATATGCCCCAGGCTCAGACCCAACGCCCCTAGGATCAAGGAGAATTCACTGATCTGGGCCACCGTCAGACCGGCCAGAAAGCCGGTGCGCTTGCGGTATCCCATGGCACCCAGGATAACCATTACGATCAACGGGTTGCCGATAAGCACAAACAGCGAAAGGACAATGGCCGGTACCACCTGAGCACCAAGTGTCGCCAACTCCAGCCCGGCACCCAGATCAATAAAAAAGAACAGCAGCAGAAAATCCCGCAGACTCACTAGGCGTGCACCGATAGCCTCTCGGTAAGGCGTGGAAGCCAGCGACACACCGGCAAGAAAGGCACCCACCTCCTTGCTAAAACCCAGGTATACACCTACCGCACCCAGGGCCACCGCCCAGGCGATGGCAAATAGAACCAACAACTCCGATGAACGGGCTAGCTGATGCAACAGTGGTGTCAACACATAGCGCATCAACAACCCTATGGTGGCAATGAAAAGGCCACCCTTGAGCAATACCTCAATCGTCTCCCAAACCAGACTGGTGGCATCATCAGCCTCACCCAATGCAGTCAGACCAATCATCACCAACACCACCACGATATCCTGAACAATCAGGAAACCGATGGCGATGCGTCCATGCAATGCATCCACCTCGCGTTTATCGGATAGCAGCTTGACGATGATGATGGTGCTGGAAAAGGTCAGCGCCACCGCCACATAGAGAGCAGACACTGGGAGCAGCCCCAGAGCAATGGCAATAAAATAACCAACGACAGAGGTAAAGAAGACCTGCCCCAAACCGGTGGCCAACGCCACCGGCCCCATGGTGCGGATGATACGGAGATCCAGCTTGAGCCCCACCACGAACAGCAGCAATGCAATACCCAGTTTAGCCAGCAGATCAACCTGATCATCAGCCGACACCCAGCCAAGTGCGGACGGCCCCACCAGGATACCTACCACGATGAAGGCGACAATCAGTGGCTGCCGCAACCGTACACCAATGGCGCCGATGACAGCAGCCACCAACAGCAGCACCGCTATTTCAGTAAAGACATCACTAAATACAGGCGTCATGATTCAGTTATGCTCTTTGCAGATTACGACTCACACCCTAAACCGGGGTAGAAAAGTGCAATTGATTTTTTAAGGTTGCTCACGGTCAATCTCCTGATATTAATGAAGAACTAAACCGCTCGACTACCCCTTCTCTCCTTACTATACAGTATCACTAGTGCCCCGTTAACGGCCAGTATAGAGTGCTGTAACCTATTGATTTGACAGATAAATTACCCATCATATTTCGCTTGAGACATGAGCAAATGATTTCTAATGAATTCAACAAGTTAAGTACCTTAACGGGACAGCAGTGATACAGTATAGAAGCACCTACTGAAATTCGCTTGAAAACGTATTGCCGAAGATACCGCCACTCATACAGTCGTTTCAGCCCGTGGAACATACGCATTTCAGGCGGAAATGATTATATTTAATCAAACTTTGTTTTGAGCCTCAATGTGCTCAGCAAGCCCGGCACCGGCTTCGGTGTAAATATTAAACACAGCCGTTGCACCTGACTCACGTAGTCGTTCTTCCTCATCCGAATACCTAGCCGTTGCAGCAATACGCCCAGGGAAAGATATCTCTCGCAGTTGCTCCAAGGCATCCAGGTTGGCTTGCAGATTTGGCAGCGCCAGCATGATAAGTTCAATGCTGTGATCCTGCTCTATTTTGTCCCAGAAATCCGCATCACTTGGATCGCCATGCAAAACCTTGCGCCCCATTATCTGTTGTTCCTTGATCAACTCATCATCAAAGTCGATGCCAACCACCGTCTCACCATAGAGTTCACGCATCTTATCGTAGGCACCACTACCCACTCTACCCATGCCAAAGATGGCAATGGTTGCACCCTGTGTATCCAACACCATGTCATCTGGAAGCCTCTCTTTATGTTGAAACTTCAGCCAATAATTTCGGTACGCGCTGTAGATTCTGTCATCCTTGCTGTTTATTGGTGCCGCAACAACAAAAGAGAGGGAGAGTGCAATGGCAATAACAACCAGCCATTCAGCATCCATCCAGCCATTGGTTACCCCAATCGCGGCAACAATTAGGCCAAATTCACTGTAGTTGGTCAGATTCAAGGTCGCTAACAGTGAAGTCCGTGCCCGCAGTCTGAAGCGAGTCATCAGTGCAAAAAAGAGTGCAGATTTGACGAAAATAAAAGGTACCAATAGCAACCCGATCGTTAATGCCTCTAGCGAGAGCTGGCCTGACATGCCAATGGAGAGGAAGAAGCCCACCAGAAACAGATCCTTAAAGCCCAGCATTGATTTGGCCATCTCCGTTGATTTGGGGTGGGTTGAAATCAATACCCCCATGATAAGTGCGCCCAGATCATCCTTTACTCCGCCCATTTCAAACAGTTCAGCTCCACCCAGCGCCAGAACCAGGCCATAAAGAATCAACAGCTCACCATGACCTGTTTTCTGTAATAGATGATGAAGCAGCGGCCGTAGTGGGATGAGTAGAAACAGCAGCAGCGCCCAGAGCGAAGGGAGCTTGCCTGTAGATGCTGCCAGAAAGATAACCGCCGCCAGATCCTGCATCACCAGAATGCCGATAGCAATCCGTCCATGCAGCGATTTCATCTCACCTTTATCCTCCAGCGACTTAACTACAAAAACGGTACTGGAAAAGCTCAATGCAAAGGCAAGCATCAGTGAAAATTTGAAATCCAGGCTAGAAAAGAGTGGCACACTCATCAGAGCCAGGCCAAAGATTACTGCACCAAAGAGGGCAATAATGGTTGAGATGTGCAGCACCGTCACCGCCCATACTTGCGGCCTTAGCAAGACTTTAAGATTCAGCTTCAGACCAACAGTGAACAGCAGCAGAGTGATACCCAGATCAGCAAGTTTCTGTAGCATCTCTCCGCTTGCAATACCCAGATAATTGAGCATAAAACCAGCCGCCAGAAAACCAACCAATGGCGGCAGGCTTATCAGCCTTGCCAGGAATCCCAGAAAAAAAGCCAGAGTGACCCAGGCAGCATCACCCAGTGCTATAGCAACCCATGCAAAATCCATAGAATTCTTACCTAGTACTCCACATTCAAATTAATCTCAGGCAAATGCTTTCCACTTGCGGTGGTCTACAGACGCAGGCTCTGCATGTAGATAATCAGGGCATCAAGGTCATCACCTGGCAGTGCACTATATCTCTGCTTCAGTCTGAAGACATGCGCGGGAAGCACCCCCTGTAGCGCATCCGCCCCAGTGATCCAGTCACGTAGCTCTTCAGCAGTGCTTTTCACACTCACATCATCCAGCGGGTTACGTGAATTGCCTTCCCCTGCGATGGAGTGACAGCGCGCACAGCTCTGTCGTTTATAAATCTGGCGCCCAGCTTCGATGCGCTCTGGATCAAGGGTGATGGATTCCAGGCGCTCCAGAGGTGGAGCCTGGCCCCTGCTTTCTGTGGTATCCGAGGTTTCCCCCGGGTTTTGAATGACAGCAAATGCGATGGACAGCAGCAGCACCAGCTGCCCGGTGAGGAGTGCAATTCGTCTGGCCCATTGTTCGCGCATATCTAATTCCTCCTAAACCATATCAAAGAGTTCAAAGTGAACCTTCCCCAGCGGCACCTGAAGGGTGTGCAGCTCCTGCTGTACTGCATCACTCATAGGCTTAGGCCCACACAGGAAGTACTCATACTTTTTCATATCACTGGGTAGGGCTTTCCGCAGTAGTGCCTGTGTAATGAAGCCCGTCTCACCTTTCCAGCCAGTTGGTGGCTCAGCCAGCACATGTATCAAACGTAAATCCAGGCGCTCCTTCAAGGTTTCCAACGCCTCCCTGAAAATCACATCTTCCCAACAGTTGTTGCTATAGATAAACCACAGTGGTCGATGCTCATGCCGGTCTGCCAGGGTGCTCAATATGCTGACAATCGGTGCAGCACCCACCCCTCCGGCAATAAAGACGAAGCCCGGAGCACCTCGGTATCGATCCACACTGAAGGCTCCATAGGGGCCATCCAGGTAAGCGATCTCACCAATCTGAGTCTCTTTAATAGTGCGGGTGAAATCCCCCAGCTCTTTGATGGTGAACTCTAGCCGGTCTTGACGGGCGGCACTGGAAGAGAAAGAGAAAGGGTGCTCCTTAACGTGCCAGGGTGACTCCCGCAACGTGAGCCAGGCGAACTGGCCCGGCTTGAAGCGCATCCCCTCATGGCCATCCGGCTCCAGTGCCAGAGTCCAGCTATTGCTGCGTTCCTGCCGCACCTCCGTCACTCGATAGGGCCTGTGATGCATTTGCCAGGGCTTGATCAACCGTACATATACAATGAGCAGCACCCAGAATAGCGTGTAACCACTCCACAGCCAACGTTTGGCGGGGGCATCGATATAGTAACCCACACCCTCAATATGCCCCAGTGCTAGCAGGAAGGCAGCCACCGCCAAACCAATATGCAGCATGCGCCATTCATCATAATGAATACGCAACGGTTTGCGCCATAGTGACGTGATAATGAGCAGTGCAAACAGCATCAGGGAGGCACGACCTGCAGTCATGTACCAGGAAGCCTGCAGAGGATTAATCACCCCCAGGGCTTCCACGTTATCAATACGGATGATGAGAAAGTGCAGAAAAATGAGGCCGAAGGCCATTAGCGCCAGGTAACGGTGGAAATAGTAGATGATATCAATGCCAAAAGGTGCACTGACATGCCGAAAACGGGCAGTGAGGAAGAACTGGACACCCATCATCGCCATGCCAGTGAACCCCAGCGCCATGGAGAAATCCCACCAGAATCCGGAACCGGCTGGCACTGACCCCGTCAAAAGCACGAATAGCGGTGCCAATACCAGTACAAGGTAGACACTAAGCCAGCAGAGTGCCGAAAAAAATGGGGTCATCTGTTTGGCCCTTCAGTGCCTCTTTCTGCCCCTGATTTTGTTGGTGTTACAAACCTCAGCGGTTTGACCGTGTGTGCCGAACAGTCAAGAACATAATGAATATCTTTAAATCTCTGCATACCGTCTTCTACTACCTATTTTGGTTCTTATACCGCATAAGATACTTCTCCAACTCAACCAAAAATAGCACAGAGGAGGAGACAAGCAGAATACGCAACCAGAGTGTGAAATCAATGGCTGTGGTGCCAAACAGGGATTGCATCGGTGCAAGATAGGTAAAAGCCAGCTGAAAGATGATCAGCAGAGCAATGGCCATCAGCACATAACGGTTGCCTGTAAATCCTGCCCAGCTAAACACCGAGGCGGTGATATATCGCGCGCTGAATAGATAGAAAATCTCAAACATCACCAACGTATTCACCGCCACCGTTCGTGCATGTTCAATGGTGGCTCCTTGCGCCATATCCCAGAGAAAAAGCCCAAATGTCCCACTCATTAGAATGATGGAGACAAATAGAACACGCCAAACAAGGTGGGAGGTCAGCATCGGCTCACTCACATCACGTGGTGGGCGCTGCATGACATTCTGTTCAGGTGGTTCAAAGGCCAGTGATAGTGCCAACGTGACCGCAGTAATCATATTCACCCAGAGTATCTGCACCGGCGTTAATGGCAGTTGATGAAAGCCAAATAGAATGGCGGCAAGAATAATCAGCGCCTCACCGCCGTTGGTGGGCAGAATAAACAGGATCGCCTTCTTGAGGTTGTCGTAGACCGTACGCCCCTCCTCCACCGCATGGGTGATCGAGGCAAAATTATCATCCACCAGAACCATCTCAGCCGCCTCCTTGGCCGCTTCCGTACCACTGAAACCCATCGCCGTGCCAACATCGGCACGTTTCAATGCAGGCGCGTCGTTGACACCATCACCCGTCATCGCCACCACGGCACCCAACGCTTGCATCAGTTTGACCAATAGCAGCTTATGTTCAGGATTGACCCGCGCATAGATATCAACATCTAACACCCGTTGGCGCAGCGCAGCCTCACTCATCCGATCAATATCCTGCCCAGTGAGCACATCATCGGTATTAACAAGTTGGAGTTGACCGGCAATGGCACGGGCAGTGGCGGCATGGTCGCCAGTGATCATCTTTACCCGGATGCCTGCCTGAGCACACAGTTGCACCGCGCCAATCGCCTCCTCACGTGGCGGATCAATCAAGCCAAACAGACCCAGCATGGTCAGCCCCTCCTCTACATCACTGAAGGTTAGCTCCAACTGATCATGGCTCACCGGCTTAACAGCAATGGCCAGCACACGCTGACCCTGCTCTGCCATCGTTTCAATGCACTTCAACCAGCAGGTTCGATCCAGTGGCCGATCACCATCAACGGTTCGTTGAAAAGAGCACATATCCAGCAGGTGTTCGGGGGCACCCTTGAGAAAAATAAAGGCCTCGCCAGTATGGCTGTGATGCAGCGTTGCCATAAAACGATGCGCTGATTCAAACGGGATAAGATCGGTGCGCGGGTACTGTTTGGCCTCCACCTCAATCGCCAGCCCAACCTTCATACCCGCCACCAACAGCGCCCCCTCCATGGGATCACCGTGAACCCGCCACTCACCCTTTTTTTGTTCCAACGACGCATCATTGCAGAGCACTGCCGCCCGAACCACCTCCAACAATGGTGGGCACTCATCCGGCATAACACCCCTGTTCGACAGCCGTATCACCCCGTGAGGGTCATACCCTGTGCCGCCTAGTTCATAGAGATTATCAGCAGTCGCAATGGCACGTACGGTCATCTCATTGCGGGTCAGGGTGCCGGTTTTATCTGAACAGATAACCGTGACCGCCCCTAACGTCTCAACGGCGGGAAGCCTACGGATAATGGCATTTCGTTGCGCCATGCGTTGTACACCAATCGCCAGCGTAATGGTCATGATGGCAGGCAGCCCTTCAGGAATCGCGGCCACCGCCAGGCTTACCGCTGCCAGAAACATTTCAGCCAGTGCATAATCCCGAACCAATGAACCAAACGCGAAGGTGATGATGGCAATAGCCAGAATAGTCAGTGTCAGCCAACGACCAAACTGAGCCATTTGGCGCAACAATGGGGTGGTTACCGACTCCACTTCTGACACCAATCTGCTGATGTGACCAATCTCAGTCAAAGCACCGGTTGCCACCACAACCCCCATCCCCTGACCGTAGGTCACCAAGGTGCCTGAATAGGCCATGCAGCGGCGATCACCAATCACACTCTCTTCTGCCACCGGTTCAATGCTCTTTTCCACCGCCAACGACTCACCGGTCAGCACCGACTCCTGAATCTGTAACCCTTTGATACGGAGCAGCCGCAGGTCTGCCGGCACCTTATCACCCGATTGCAGCAACACAATATCACCCGGCAGCAGCGCTTCAGCCCGAATAGTTTTTTGTCGGCCACCGCGCATCACCATGGCATTGGGAGAGAGCATTTGGCGGATGGCTCGCAAGGCATTCTCAGCCTTACCCTCCTGTACAAAGCCAATCAGCGCATTAAGAAAAACCACCGCAAGAATCACACTGGCATCAACCCAATGTCCCAGCAGAGCAGTCACGACACTCGCAGCGACCAACACATAGATCAGTACATTATGGAATTGGCAGAAAAACCGCAGCAGTGGGCCACGCGTCTTCGGCTCAGGAAGTTGGTTTAAGCCATATTTAGCCAGCCGGCTAGTGACCTCCTCTTTGGATAGGCCATCTGCTGTTGTTTCGAGTGCCTCTAAGGCTGCTTCTGAGCTTTCGGCATGCCAACTTTCTGAATTCATCAGTACACTCCCTTCACATCGGCCAGGCCGTGGCCAGTCCGGCTACAGCCGCAATCAACAATGGCAGCAACACCCTCACTCCCAGGCCCTGAGCACCAACAAACAGCGCAAGCATGGCCTTGACCAGCGTATTCGAGGCAGAGGCAATCACAATACCCAAAACAGCCACATCCAGCGACAGATCAGCGATGCTCATCCTGGAGAGGGTCAGGTTAATGGGGTCAACATCAGCGATACCCGACACGGCTGCCAGTAGATAAAGGCCGGCATCACCAAAAAAATGTATCGCCCCCTTTCCTAACAGGATCACCAGCACCAGTAATGCCCCAAAAAACAGTGCAGACTTCAGCTCCAAAGGATTGATCAAGTGAGTCAACTCACTGGGTGGATGGTCAGCTCTTTTATGCCAAATGACAACCGCTGAAAACAGGGTCAGCAAGGTCATCACCATCATGGGGAGAATCAGCGCATTAAACAGTGCGGGGTTGATGAGGCTTGAGATCAGCTGAATGCGTAGAAACATGGTGCCACAGGCCACCAAGATACCAGCGGCCAGCAGGCTCTTCATCTCCGGCTGTTTTTGCGACAGCCGCGAGAAATGCAGTGTTAAAGCCGTGGATGAAGCCATCCCTGCGGTCAGAGCAGTCAATATCACCCCTTTTCCCGGCCCAGCGATCTTCATGGTGAAATAGCCGATGAATGAGATGCCAGCGATAAGGACAACCATCCACCAGATCTCATAGGGATTCAGTGCCTGCCAAGGGCCGTAACCACGATCAGGAAGGACAGGCAGGAGCACAATAGAGATCAGGAGAAGCTGCAAGGCCGCACGCAGCTCATGTTCCTCCAGCTTTTTTAACCAACCGTGCAGCACATCCTTATAGCGCAACAATATGGCGGTGACGACTGCGGCAGAAGCAGCCAGGTTTACGTGATCCAGTGCCGCCAATGCCCCCAATATGAATGTGAGCAGCATCGTAATGAGGCTGGTAATGCTAGCATCCCCATTCACACGCTGCCGCATAGCATAGGCAACGGTCACAGCGGCAGTGAACCCCAGAAAGACAAAGCCAAATGCACTCATCCCAAG
This sequence comes from Candidatus Polarisedimenticolaceae bacterium, assembly GCA_021647945.1. GTDB lineage: Bacteria > Pseudomonadota > Gammaproteobacteria > Chromatiales > Chromatiaceae > JAKITT01. Next base: position 2,717 of record JAKITT010000062.1, on the reverse strand, counting down.
GTATTGGGAGAGCACGCCAGCCCCACCACCTAGAAGCCCAGTAAGACCATAGGTACGCAGGCCTGCTATCCGTGTACCCTCTTTTTCCTTACGTGATCTCCAGCCTCGCTCAACCCCAATCAGCAGGCCAATAGCAAGTGCGATACCCAGCAGAACAATCTGTTTGGCATCAGCAAATTCGTTCAATACCATCTCCCTTTATGCAGGCACACCTGAATGGGGCAGTTCTCCAGGATCAATGGTGCTCTGTAAAGCCTACTGCTGTCGTCTATCCTGCCTGTGCTTGGCCTGCGCGGCGCTGAACTCTTCTGGCGTTAGCCTCCCGTTACCATCACCATCCATCTCAGCAAAAGAGGGAGCACTGCCCAAACCTTTCATCAGGTAACCCTGTTTAGCCCGTTCACCGATTCGTTGGTTTCGTGCTTTATAGAGTTCCTCTTCAGTGAGAAGACCATCGCCATTTAGATCAAACTCAGGAAAGGTTGGCATGTTGCCTCTCATACTGCGCCCCATACCAGGTGCACCTCCCATGCCCATTCTGCCGCGACGATTCTGCATTTGAGACTGCTGACCAGCCATCAGCTCTTGTCGACTCAGCTGACCATCGCCATTGCTATCAAACTGTGCAAAAGAGGGCGCTTCAGCTGCACGGCGCATCAGACGACCTTCAGTCGCACGAAGACCCATACGCTGACTACGAATCTGATAGAACTCTTGCTCACTGATCGACTGGTTATTATCTATATCGTAGGTGGCAAAAGGTGTCGGACCACGCGTTGGAACACTCTCCGACTCCGCCGCAACCAAGGGCGCTGTGACAGCCACCCCAGCCATTAGAATCAGTGCCATTGAAATCTTGAGACGGTTCATGATCTATATCTCCTTAAGACACTTTAAAGAGTCTCTGATTAGGTTTGATTGCACTAAAGCAGTCATGACTTGATCAGAGGTTTCTTAACTTCAAGTATAGGAAGACCAGAACAACTTATGGCTATTCTAACCACTTCATTTAGCAAGAAAATTGTTACAACATATTTCAGCAAGTAGCTGCTATCGTAGGAAGTGTGGCGCTTGCTGTAGATATAGAATAAAACGGCAAATCTAACCCACAGAAAACAACCATGGCTTAATCATAGGCTCCTTGGTATATATGTCAGATGTGATAGGCTCATATTTCAGCCTATGAGAAAAATCAATGGGTTATATATATGGGCAATGTTATATACATCAATAGTGACGTAATATATTACGTCGAAAGTGATATCGATAAGTAGCCAGGTAGGGTGCGTACGACGCACCATTCGTGGTAACGGTGTATTACCAATATCAATTTAAATTGATAATTTGGATATGGTACCTTAAATGTTTGCTTGATGTGATCGGGGACATGCGAAATGCGAGCCAGAGAGCAATTGTTTATAATATTAACAAAAATTGCTCTCTGGCCCGGTTTTTAGTTAGTTGGCTAGAGGGCCACGGTCTATTGAAAAGCTGTTAGATAATGAAGTGGTTTAACCTGTTTTGTGAAGCGAAGAATAATAGTATTAATTAAGAACAGGTGTTGTTGTGTATAGGGTATTTCCGGCCTGCGAACAATAATCCTACCAGCCCTACTCCAAGTAAGAAAATTGAGGATGGCTCTGGTACAGACGTAGTGCAATCTGACTGGTTAATTGAGAAATTCCCTATCCCCCAGAATTCTGGGTCAATGATTACGCTTTTGATTGAATGACATTGCCCGCTTGTATTATCAGCATAAATACCAAAGCCAGGAGTATTGCTCTTATTTACATTAAAGTCAGTTTTACTAAGTGTTCCTGCACCATCATTTGATACAGCCTTTAACCAAGCATTATCATTTGTAGATGTTAGATTTGCCCCAACATTAAATGAGAAGGCTCGAGTGTTATTAGGGAGAATGATTCTAATCCAAGTTTCATCTGTAATGTAAGTGCTGTAGTTAGTGGGTTCACCATTATTCCACCAGCTTAACTCATCAGCTGAGCTAACGGTCATAGGCAAAAGATCTCTATTCTTATCTTTAAATTTAAGCCTCCCGCTCAAAGGAGAGTTTACTTTGTCCACTGAGACCCCATTGTCCCAAGCAAAATCAGTCATGCTATAGCCGCCAATTACATCTGGCGTTGCAGTACCGCTCGCATATTGCTCTAAAATTAAACTGGCATTAGCAGTTGAGGAAATAAATAGGGCCGTTAAAGTGATAATGACAATCTTTATTGCAAATTTATGCATCTTTTTAGGTTCCAACAAGTTAACAAAATAATTCTTCATTAATGAAAGCAGCAATCATGCCAATATAAGTACCGGCATGACATACCGACTATTTAATGAAGCAAAAACATATGGTTAGCATTCAAATAAAACTTATTAAAGAGGGGTAGTATTCTTTGAGATACCCAGATTAAATTTTGTCTGTCGATTTTTTTTACAATTGTGCAAAGTTATAAAACAGTAGGTTGTAATGCCAGAGGTATAGTAGTGATCACGCATTACTTCCAGTATTTAGCTCTTAAATAACAACAGATTAGCTCATGATAAAGAATTTGAACTCCATCACAGTTCTATTGAGCAAGCGAGTCTTTGATCTCATGATACAAAACGGGACATCCCAGTCACCCTTTTGCAATCGATCTTCGACGCCTATATGCCCCGGACGTCCTGGTCACTGGCTCTACGCTTCAATATCGCTTTGCTCA
>JAKITT010000061.1 GCA_021647945.1 Candidatus Polarisedimenticolaceae bacterium | reverse complement strand
TACTGTTAGGATGCTTCATGCCTGATTTCTTTGGGTGAAATTGCTGTCTCGTAAACCGCTATTTTACCGCAAACCAAGGAAATCAGGCTCTTCAGAGCACCTCGGCTTTTTTAACCGGACAGTAGTGTCATGAGATCAAAGACTCGCTTGAGAGGAAAAATTAGCATGGCTTATTGAAAAATATCATTGCGTCAATTTGACGCTATACTTTAATCATTATGATTATTTGGAGGTCCATACATGACCCAAGCTAATGACGTCATTGAGTCTCTAGGCGTTCACACTGAGGCATTTACCGACAAGGCCGCATATATCCGCACCGTGCGTGAGGGAGTACCAGGGCTTGTTGTTAAAAGCGTGGTCAAAGCTTTTAACAATCGAGATCTTATAGTTCGCATCCTCAATACCTCTAGCGCAAACCTGAGCCGTATCTATCGAGTTAAGCACATGAATCGCATGGTAAGCGAAGAGGTTCTTGATATGATCCGAATATATAGGCAAGCAATTCAGGTCTTTGGAAGCAAAGAAAAGGCTATTGAATGGATCAAATTCCCGATTCCTGCCCTTGCTGGCGAATCACCAGAAGCTCTATTTGATACGTTTGAGGGACGGCGGTGGGTAGCGCAGCTCCTGCGTAAAATTGAATATGGCGAATTTGCTTAATGAAACTATATAGAATATCGCCTGAGAAATACTTAAACGACCTACGAGGGCTGGGGGCCAGCTATCAAGATGGGGCTCGCTGGAATCGACCTGGACAGCCTGTTATTTACTTTGCGCTCTCCCCCGCAACAGCACTGCTTGAAATGGCTAACTATCTCCCATCGCCTCGACTAGTTCCAGAAAGCTACCGATTAGGGATATATGAGGCGCCTGAAGCAATATCACTTTTTGAACTCCCAGAGGAACAACTCCCCGGTGATTGGGCAGAGTATCCATATCCTATCTCCACTCAAACATTAGGTGGCGATTGGCTCGATAAAGGAAGTGAACTAGTACTATTGGTACCCAGCGCAGCGGTTCCAGGAGGGCTTGAAAGATCCGCTGTCGTCAATCCACAGCATCCAGAATGCTGCAAAATCAAACTGATTGACTCAAACCCAGATCTTTACAACAAACGTACTTTTTCTGGCCTATAGCTAACCTCCACCAGGATAATGTCAATCACAAACTGAGACTTTCACAGGCTTTTCCATCACTCTCTTTAGCCCAACACTGACCACAACATGCTCATCAAGGAGCGAGGGATTTCGTTCGAAGAGATTGTTTTTTCTCTTCAATCTGGTTATTTGCTTGATGATATTGCGCACCCAAACCGGGAGAAATACCCGCATCAACGAGTCTTTGTTGTAGCAATGGACGAGTACGCATATTTGGTACCCTATGTTGAAAATAACGAAGAGATTTTTCTTAAAACGGTGGTGCCTAGCCGGAAAGCGACTAAACAATATCTTGGAGACAGATCATGAAAAAAGGTCAATTAGATAAAGACGAGCAGGAAATTCTAGAGGCTTTTGAGGCCGGTGAATTTGAGTCTGTTCTGACTGATGAGCGAAAATAAGAAATTGAACAGGTAGCTGCAGCTATTTTTAAGAAAGATAAAAGAATCAATATCAGATTGTCTGGAAGAGACTTGTCAGCAATTCAATGGTGAGCTTTAGAAAAAGGTATCCCCTACCAAACCCTGGTGACCAGCATTCTGCATAAGTATGTTTCAGGTAGTTAGGTGTTCCCACGCAGGAGCATGGGAACGAGATAAAATTGGCTGAAGGTTATGTGTAATCAGGAAACCTCAGCCATTGGTTAGTATAAAATGAGGAACCATCCCCCTATGAACAATTATTTTGATCAACTGGTGTCTGCACTTGATGCATACCCCAATGCCATGGACACCTCATCGCTTCATGGTTTTCTTACGGCATTGGCAATTGGGCCGGATGAGGCCATGGAGCAACCCTGGCCACAAGCTATCTTTAATATACCCCCTGAGACAATACTGTCTGAAGCGATGGACGAAGTTGAAATTACTGCAACGTTCGTCTTTGATCAGGTATTTGATGAGCTGGCGGCTGAGTGTTTTTACCCGCGAATCAAAAAGCCTGATACAGATAATGAAAGCCTCAAAGCCTGGTGTCGAGGGTTTCAGCAGGCCGTTCTTCTTGCGGAGTCCGAATGGGAGGCGTTTCATGAAAAACACCCCGATGCTGCTCTCATAACTATGACTATTGCTGCGCTTATTCAGCCGGAAATTGCAGAAGTCGCCTTCAGTATTCCACAAGAGAAGCATGAAGTGTTTGTTGCGGAACAGGCCCCATTGCTGGGCTCTGCTATAGAAGCCTACTATCAAGTGCTCATGGAGTCAGACGCTGAAGATATTGATGTAAAACCACCCATAATGGAAGACCTGCCCCAGTTTAGCGAAGAAGAGTTAACAAATAAGAGTAACGATGACCTGCTCCTTCTTCTCAGCATACTGGATGATGCCCTGCCTCGTGAAGTCATATATGAATGCATGCAGCGTGAAGCCTCAATGGCAGAAATGCTTAACCAATATCTGGCTGATGATCTGCACTGGGATGAAGAGCAAGAGTTCGGAGGGGGCAGCTGGTGGACTCGGCTGCATGCCATCATGATATTGGGTGGAATTCCTGGTGAAATAGCGGGTCAGGGCCTAATCAGTGCTTTCTGCCGTATGCCTGATAAGAAAGATGACCCCCTCTGGGATTGGTTAGCGGGCTACTGGCCAGCACTTTTTCGCAACAAATTTGAGACAACTCACCAAGCATTACAGGCCATGGCAGAAGATACCAAGCTGGACTGGTATACCCGACACCAAGCCACAGAGTGTGTATTGGCCTATGCTGCCTCGAAAGGCCAAGAGACTCTGGAGCAAGCTTTAGACTGGCTAGCTGATTTTATTACCGTTGAAGATGGAGATGAATATTTTCGTTATATGGGAGGCTGCACCCTGCTAGATTTTGTACCAGAACGACATCGGCCATTGCTGGAAAAAATAGCTGATGAACAGGGCAATATTGGGCTTGGTGCCGTTTTTGTCAGGAGTGATGTTAATCAAGCCTACAGTCAAGGCAAAAGCACGCCAGAGTGGGAACGATTTGACAGCCCTTGGGAGTTCTATGAACCAGAGAAGATCCTGGAGCGACAACAGCGCTGGCATTCAGAAGTGTTTGATGATCAAGCATATGGCGAAGATGAAAGTCTGGATTGTGGAGAAAACTATGAATTAGATGATGAGTGGCGGAATTGCCACTCCAGTGCGGTTGAAACCTATGCACGCGAACAACCCAAGGTAGGGCGCAATGACCCATGCCCTTGCAGGAGTGGTAAGAAATATAAGAAATGTTGCCTGCACTGATTGAAAGCACCCTACCCCAAACCACAAACCCACTGAACCGATCATGACTGTTCTCAAAGATAGTGCAGGTGTTGAGGCAACATCACCAGCCAGCCTACAACGAGTGGAAAAGGCAGAAACAAACCGACTGGCAGAGTAATATCAAAAAATTAAGGGCGTCTCAGAATTTGGGGAAAGTGTATGCAGAAGGCATTTCAGGCAAGATCCTCAGATTTCGATCTTGTAAGGCTCCATGCCAGCGTCTGCAATTGCCCGGTGTCCAGCGTATCCGGTCATTTCTATCAATCCAAGTGAGTCTTGATCTCATGATACAAAACGGGACATCCCAGTCACCCTTTTGCAATCGATCTTCGACAGCTTTTATGCCCTGGACGTCCTGGTCACTGGCTCTACGCTACAACTTCGCTCTGCTTGTTGCAGCTCCGTGCCAGCTCCCAACCTGACTCGACGCTGTGTTCGGATGCCTACTTCATATCCCCTCTGGCGCTCGCGCACGACGGGGAGATGGACGTGGTGCGCATTGCGCACCCTACGCCCTATTGATTAACCTGTAAGAACGACACCAAGCCAGCAAGGTAGCCTGGATGGAGTGCAACGTAATCCGGGGGGTATTGGGTAACACTCCCGGATTCCACTTTGTTTCATCCGGGCTACATGAAAATCAAATGGCCAGCGTTGGCACGTAGCACTAGCTTTGATTGATAAACGTGAATGACCGTTCATGGTACTTCAGAGACTTACAGAGCAGGTGAGAAAAAAGAGTCAGGTCTTGCAAGCATCCCATTCACTCTTTTACTCCACCCTTGAAACATCGGCTGCTACCACGTAAATTCCGCACTCGCTCTCTATTGGCCTGCATTGGGCTTAACCACTTCGGCAAGACTCATGAAAAGAATAAAATTGGCCGCTCTGCTAATTAGCATGGCACTCAGCAGCACCGTTTTCGCTACAGACAACAACAGTTGGACAGGTGAAGCCGAACTCGGCTTAGTCTCCACAACAGGCAATACTGAAACTGAAACCTTCTCAGGTAAGGCAAAGGTAGAAAATGATCGACTTCAGTGGCACCACACGGCGACATTGGAAACACTCAGCGCTAAAACCTCAGGCACTAAAACAGCTGAACGCTACTTTGTAACGGGAAAAAGCGACTACAAGGTCTCTGAGCGCAGCTATGCTTTTGCTCGGTTGAGTTATGAAGATGATCGTTTTAGCGGTTATGAATACCAAGCCAATGCGGCACTCGGTGCGGGTTATCACGCCATTAAGGGTGAGAGATTAACCTTAGATGTTGAAGCAGGCCCAGGACTCCGTCAAAGCAAGCTTGATGATGCGGATGAGAGTGAAAGAGAAGGTACGCTCTATCTAGCAGGTCTGCTGGATTGGAAATTAAGTGACTCCGCAAATTTTACTGAGGCGTTAACCGTTGAAATGGGTGAGGATGCGACTATCACAAAATCGGTCACCGGACTTAAAAGCCAAATAGTTGGCAATTTGGCGATGAAGATCACCTACACCATCAAGAATAGCTCTGACGTGCCCGACGATGTAGAGGAGACAGATACTGAAACGGCAGTGACGCTGGTCTATAGCTTCTAAGGGAGTTAATCAGAGGCGGCTTAAATCAAGCTGTTGAGCAATTTGCTGTACTGTTGGTGATGCGAGATGCGGAATAATACCTAAACAGGGCGCGGCAATCTCCGTATGTAGGGTTTGGATATTCTGCACGGCTACATGCATTGCGGGGTCAACATGGTTGCCAACCCAACCGGCCAATTGAGCACCTGAGGCATGGATACTCTCCGCTGTCAGAAGCGCATGGTTGATGCAGCCCAGTTTGAGGCCTACGACTAAGATCACCGGCAGACCCAGGGCAAGCGCTAAGTCAGAGAGTGCGCCCTCCTTTCCTAGCGGCACACGCCAACCACCGACCCCTTCAACGACCAGCCAGTCACACTGTTGAGAGAGCTGGTCAGCTGCCGCTTTAATGGTTTGGAAGCTAATCTCTTTACCCGCTTCAGCAGCGGCAATATGGGGGGCGATGGCGGGTTGGAAGCTGTAGCTGTTGATCTGTGGGTAGGTGGGCATTCCACTGCATTGTGCCAATATACGATTGGCATCATCATTTCTCAGACCATCTGCTGTTATCGCACAACCGGAAGCAATCGGTTTCATACCCAGCACATTGAAACCCTGTGCCTGTAACCACCACATCAGACCCAATGTGATTTCGGTTTTCCCACACCCGGTATCAGTACCAGTGATAAATAGGCCTTTTGTTTCAGACGATGGCACGTTTTCATCCTGTAGGGCGGGTTTCAACCCGCCATTGTGGTTACAACGAAGTGCGATGGCGGGTTGAAACCCGCTCTACGCTCATTTCAGGCTCTGGCGCAACTGATCAACGGAGACGGTGCGCCGCTGCATTGTCTGCGCTTCAGTCGGTGCCCAGGCGTGGCCGTAGACCACCTCATAAGTGGCGGGCAATCTGTCATCTTTACGGAACGATTCATAGGCATTGATCATGCCCTGCATACGCGCTTTGCCGGTTAGACCACGGTGGCGTGACTGAGCGACGTTGTGTGCACCAAGACGTTTTAGATCTTTCATCAAAGCAGAGACACTTTCATAGGTGAGCGCCATGCGATCAACATCCATCACCGGGGTAGCGAGACCGGCGCGCATCATCGCATCACCCACATCGTGCATATCGGGAAAAGGGGTGACATGGGTGGTGCCATCAACCGCCGCCCAGCTGGCGCGCAACTCATGCAGCGTATCGGGGCCGAAGGTGGTGAACATCAACAAACCACCCGGTTTCAGTACCCGTTTGAACTCGCGGAAGGTTTTCTCCAGATCATTGCTCCATTGCAGTGCTGCATTGGAGTAGATAAAGTCGACAGTCTGATCGGCCAGCGGCAGCTGCTCCATATCACCACAGATACAGCGCGGACGGCGCAACCAGCTGCCACGTTTGCGGGTCTGGATCAGCATCGGCAGGGCAAAATCGAGTGCGTAGATCTGTGCCTTTTTAAATTTCTTTGCGAGTGCGGCGGTGGCGACACCCGTACCAGCGCCAAGGTCTAGAATGGTCGTCGGCTGGAATTTGATCATATCCATCCGATCAATCAACCGCTGGCCGGTCTCACGCTGTAGTACCGCCACCTCATCGTAGTGCTCGGCAGCACGGCTGAATGAGTGCCGGGCCTGCTGCTTGTCGATCATCGCCCACTGGTTACTACTGTTCATTATCTGTTCCAATAAAGTGCTGGAGTCGCACAAGAGTCTCATCACGGTGCGATATAAAAGGAGCGTGGGCGCAGTGAGGTAGAATTTGAATCTCTGCCGTTGGTAGCATCGCTTCTATCTTATCGGCAATCTTCACAGAGACCAGGGTGTCACGCTGACCAAAAATCCAGAGACTGGGGCAGCGCAGGTTGGGCAGTGCTTCACGCAGATCAATGGTCTGTAGTAGCTCCAGGCCATTTTTCAGTGCCGCCAGATTGGGTTCAGGCCGGGCGTTGATCTCTTGGCGCAGCTGGCGCAGGGTCTTTCGGGCATCACTTCCGCCCTGCACCTGTAGCGATAGAAACTGACCCAACGCTTGGTTGTGATCATCTGCCAGTGCAGCGCTGAAGCTTTCATAAACAGCGGCATCCATGCCGTGCCAATTTTCGGTAGCGACAAAACGTGGGGTGCCGGTCACCACCACCAATTTAGTCACACGTTCAGGACGGTTCAACGCGACCCACTGTGAGATCGCCCCGCCCAGTGACCAGCCAATCCAGATCGCTTTTTCAGGGGCGACCGCCAGTACCGCCTCAGCCCAGGCCTCAAGCAAGCGTTCACTCGCCTCATATTCACTGGCACCGTGGCCGGGTAGTTCAATTAGAGTGACGCGATAGTGACGCGCCAAGGCGTCACGGATATTGGACCAGACCGCTGCATTCATACCCCAACCGTGGAGCAACAGTAGATCAGGCCCATCGTTACCGAATGTTTCGCTATAGAGCTTCATGACTGTAACCTTGATAGGGCGCTGAGCAGCTGTTCAAACTGCGGGTCACTATGCGCTGCTGAGAGGGTAATACGCAGTCGCGCACTCCCCACCGGCACGGTGGGTGGGCGAATCGCACCAACCAAAATACCTGCTGATTCAAGCTGCTGGCTCCAAGCCAGTGCCCTGCCCGCATCACCGGCAACAATCGGCTGGATCGGGGTTGGTGAATCCATCAGCGGTAAACCAAGCTTGAGGGCATGTTCACGTAGGCGGCCAATCAGTTCATTAAGCCGCTCACGCCGCCATGACTCTTGGCGCACAATACGCAGGCTAGCGCGGGTCGCCTCGGCGACAGCGGCGGGGGGAGCGGTGGTGTAGATGTAGCTTCGTGCCTGCTGAATCAGGGTTTCGATCAACGCTTCAGATCCAGCCACAAATGCCCCAAAGGTGCCAAACGCCTTGCCCAATGTGCCCATCAAAATCGGCACCTCAGCGGGCCCAAGGGAGAAGTGATCAACAGACCCTCTCCCCTCCTCGCCCAATACACCGAGACCATGCGCATCATCCACCATCAACCACGCCTGTTGGCCAGCGGCGATAGTAGCCAGCGCTGGTAGCAATGCAAGATCACCATCCATGCTGAAGACACCATCGGTAATGATCATCTTCTCACCACTGGCCAATGCCATCTGTTCCGCCAGGGTGGTGGTCTCGTTGTGTGGATAACGTTTTAGCTTGGCTCGTGACAGCAGGCCACCATCAATCAGTGAGGCGTGGTTGAGGCGGTCTTGAAACAGCGTATCTCCCCGCCCCATCAAGGCAGTAATCACCCCCTGATTGGCCATATATCCGCTGGAGAAGAGCAAGGCACGCGGGTAGCCGGTGAAGTCGGCCAGCGCCTCCTCTAGCGCATGGTGCGCAGCCGTATGGCCCGTCACCAGATGGGCCGCGCCACTACCGACACCCCAATCACGAATCCCCTGTTGCATCGCCGCAGCCACATCGGGATGACCGGCCAGCCCCAGGTAGTCGTTACTACAGAAGTTAATGAGTGGCTGCCCATTAATTTGCAGCGCTGTTCCCTGGCACTTTTCAACCACACGCCGACGGCGATAGAGCTGCTGCTGGCGTCGATTCTCCAGTGCGGGTTGAAGATCTCTCATATAAATCAGGTGGCAGAGGCCAGCGCTTTTTCACCCTTATTCTTACAGGCCGCTTGTGTCGCCTGTAGCTCCTCACTCGACTGAAAGGAGATGCCAAGACGTTCAAACAGCTCAACATCTTTACTGGTTTCACTATTGTCAGTGGTGAGTAGACGATCACCATAGAACATCGAATTGGCACCTGCCAAGAAACAGAGTGCCTGCATCTCATCCGACATCTCACCACGACCGGCAGAGAGCCGGACATGTGATTTCGGCATCAAAATGCGTGCTGTTGCGATGGTGCGAATAAACTCAAATGGATCGAGCGCCGCCGTGCCATAGAGCGGCGTACCTTCGACCTGTACTAGCATATTGACCGGCACAGATTCGGGGTGTTTCGACATATTGCTCAGCTCACGCAACATGGAGGCGCGGTCACGGCGTGACTCACCCATGCCAAGGATGCCGCCACTACAAACGCTGATACCCTGTTCACGCACATGGCTCAAGGTTTTCAGTCGATCCTCATAGGTGCGGGTGGTGACCACATTGCCGTAGAACTCAGGTGAGGTGTCAAGATTATGGTTGTAGTAATCCAACCCCGCCTCTTTCAGCTCTGTAGCTTGCTTACTGGTCAGCATACCCAGCGTGACACAGGTCTCCATACCAAGGTCATGCACCGCGACAATCATCTCTTTTACATGTTGCAGATTGGCATCGGTTGGGTTGCGCCAAGCGGCGCCCATGCAGAATCTTGTCGATCCCTTATCCTTCGCTGCCTGCGCCGCTTTGACCACATCTTCTACCGGCAGTAGCTTCTCTTTCTCCAGATCAGTGCCGTGTTTGGCACTCTGCGAACAGTAGCCACAATCCTCCGAACAGGAGCCGGTTTTAATGCTGATTAGCGAACTCACCTGCACACTGTTGGGGTCAAAGTTATCACGGTGGATGCTTTGAGCACGGAACAGCAGATCGTTGAAGGGGAGATTAAGCATCTGCTCAATCTCATCAATACGCCAGTCATGGCGCAGGGTCTGGTCGTTCATATAGGGCAATCTTCAATAATTTTGAGGGGCGCTAATGTTAGCGGATAGATGGCCATTGTCAATTAAGATCACGGCACTTGGTTTACTAATGACCAACAATTAACCTGGACGCCGAAAAAAATGTACCACCACAGCACTTTCTACGAATAGGACTATATTTACCAATAGCAGCCGGCAGATTGACGTCAAAATCTACCGGAATCATCCGCTGTTTTTATACGCAAGGAGGCGAAATGTTCCAATCATTCTGGACGACCACCCGCTGGGCACTCGTGCCGATGGTGGTAGGATCAGTGATTGTTGCAACACTACTACCCACATGGCGTTGGGACTATGAGCTGTTTCATGTCTTGATTGAAGGTGGTGGTGCATTGATGGGTTTCGGGCTGGCACTAATCGTGGCCGGCATGATCCATAAAGAGCGTTTAGAGACAAATTATATCTGGCTCATTGCCTGCTTCCTCTCTATGGGCACATTGGATATGACGCACTCACTTATGCCCCCGGGTCAGACCTTCGTCTGGCTGCACTCAACCGCGACGTTTATCGGTGGTCTATTTGCCGCGTTAATCTGGCTACCTAACGCTATATCGAATAGGTTTTTTAACAGACCTGCCATATCGACGATATGGCTCCTCGCCATCGCTTTTAGTCTCTGGTCAGTTCTCTGGCCAGAAGCCACTCCAGCAATGCTAGATGAGCAGATGCACTTCACCGTGAGTGCAAAATTTTTCAATATTGTCGGCGGGTTAGGCTTTTTGATCACCTGGCTCTATTTTGCCAGGGAGTATCACTACCACCACCACCCAGAGTCATTCTATTTCTCTAATCAATTCTGTCTATTTGGTTTAGCAGGGTTACTCTTTGAGTCATCCGCACTCTGGGATGGTAACTGGTGGCTTTGGCATATGCTGCGCGCCTTTGCATACGTCCTATTGATGTTGCACTTTGGTTCTATGTACTGGCGTGACATCGCTGAGCTTGCCAAACTCAACCATGAACTGGAAAACCGGGTAGATAAACGCACCAATGCACTTAAAACAGCCCTTATAGATCTCCAGCAGACGCAATCACAGCTGATCCAAACCGACAAACTAGCCTCTGTTGGCACCCTCGCAACCGGCATTGCTCATGAGCTCAGGCAGCCTCTTATGGTTAACCGACTGACCATTGAAGAGCTACTAACCATATTGGAAGATGGTGACTTAGAACTCGAAGATCTGCCACCTTATCTACAAAAAATGCTGGGCTACTGCACGCGGATGGACAAGATCATCAATCATCTGCGCTGTTATGCCCGAGACGGCGAAATGACGGGAATGGAGAGAACCTCTCTACCAAAGGCATTGGAAAACAGCTTTACCCTGCTTGGTGCGCAACTGCGGAGCCGGGGCATTAAAATCACACAAACCGTCGCCGAAGAGATCCCTTGCATTCGCGGCAATGCCAACCAGCTAGAGCAGGTTTTGATCAATCTACTCAGCAATGCAAAAGATACCCTCAAAAAGGTTGAAGAACCGGCAATCAAGATAAGCATTAACTCTATCGATGACAACGTCGTACTCAATCTGTCAGACAATGGACCCGGAGTACCCGAAGCGATCAAGCCCACAATTTTTGACCCCTTCTTTACCACTAAAGAGATTGGAAAAGGCACCGGGCTGGGACTCTCAATTTCCCAAGGCATTATCGCTGATCACGGCGGGACCATTGCCGTTACAGATGCAGAGGGTGGTGGCGCACAATTTACCATCACACTCCCCATTTATTCATAAGGAACAGATTGTGGCAGATAAAAATATGGCAACTATTCTCATTGTTGATGATGAGCCAGAGATCCGAGAGATTTTACAGACGATCCTAAGCCGCAAATACCAAACTGTTGACACCGCTGAAAACGGCATAGTGGCGCTCAAGATGGTGGCAATAAAAGACTACGACCTCATAGTTGTCGATCTCAACATGCCAAAAATGCCCGGGCAAGCACTGGTCAGTGCCATCCGGGAACAGGGGGATCACCGTACCGCCATCATCATCCTCACCGGGCACGGCACCTTCAAAGAGGCCCACGATCTTTTGGAAGATGCCGCTATCAGTGATTTTCTCAACAAACCGACCGACCGGGCAGAGCTGCTCTTCTCCATTGAGCGGGCACTCCGTGAACAACAGCTGACACATGAACTTGAAAGACTGGTGAATCAACGCACCGAGGAGTTACACCAATCTCAAGCGATGCTTATTCAAACAGAAAAAATGGCTAGCCTCGGACGACTGGTGGCAGGGGTGGCCCATGAGGTAAACACCCCCATTAGCACCGCCCTTCTCAGCATTTCACATATGGAAGAGAGTGAACACAGCTTCTCAAAGAGCTTGAACAGTGGTGGTATCACCAAAAAAGCACTTGGCACACTATTAGAGAGCATCCGTGAGACGGCACATGAGTCAAAAAATGCGCTCGGCGAAGCCAACCGGCTTATCCTTAGTTTTAAACAACTCGCCGTCGACCAAACCACTGAAAGCAGACGATCATTCAATCTCCACAAACTAATAAAAAGCATCTTTTCAACCTTGCAAATTGACAACATAGATGGTATTAAAACAACGATAACCTGTTCAGATGAGATCACCCTGGATAGCTTCCCTGGGCCACTCGGACAGGTGCTTAGCAATCTCGTTGAGAACTCCCTGCTGCACGGTTTTGAAGGGAGAATGTTGGGAGCTATCAGCATTCATGCCAGCAAAGAGGGGGAGCATGTCACCATCCAGTATAAGGATGATGGCGTGGGTATGGCCGCCACAACCGTGAATAAGATCTTTGACCCATTCTTCACCACCAAGATAAACCAAGGGGGAAACGGCATCGGCATGTCCATCACCTTCAATCTGGTGACAGGCATTCTGGGTGGCACCATTGAGTGCCAAAGCGCCCCCGGAGAGGGTGCCTGTTTTTCTCTCTGCATCCCACTAAATGCCATCGATAGAGGGCATGAAGATGAGTAAAAAAAGAGAACGAATACTCATTGTCGATGATGACAAACTGATTAGAAATATACTAAGGGTCTATCTGGAAGAGCATGATTATGATGTTGAAGAGGCCATATCTGGTGATGCCGCTGTTGCCATAATTAAGCAACACGGACAACAACATAACTTTGATCTCATCATCCTCGATCAGGTGATGCCAGGACTTGATGGCCTCAGCACATTCCAAGAGGTTCAAAAAATAGATGCCAAGCTGCCTGCTATCATATTGACCGGCTATCCAACCATTAACCTTGCCATCCGCTTTATTCAGCTGGGTGGCATCAATATTGTCTCTAAACCTTTTGACCCACAATCTGAGGTGTTGGTCACCACCCTTCGTGAAGCGATCAATTACGCACATATTCAACTCGCCCAGGCCGCCGCCGACCAAGAGGAGTCCAACGAACCGTTCATCTTCTTAGATGAGGGCAGCGAGACCGAGAGCAACATCACCTACGATGAGACCACATGGAAAGTGCTGATCATCGATGATGATGAGGCGGTTCATCGTTCAACCAAACTCTCTCTGGACAAATTTATTTTCGATGGCAAAACATTGGAGATCCACTCCACCTATTCAGCAAGTGAGGCCAAGGAGTGGCTTAACCACCATCAGGATGTCGCCCTCGTCATTGTCGATTCTACTATGGAGACCGTATTCGCCGGTTTTGATGTAATCAAACACATCCGAAAAACCATGGGGAACCGCCTAATTCGCATCATATTTAGAACTGAACAGGCAGGTGAACTACCGGAACAGAAAGTGGTTATTGACCAGGAGATTGATGGCTTTTTAACCAAACATGATATCTCCACTCAAGGGCTCACCGTCATGGTGACCACCATTCTCCGCGCCTA
This sequence comes from Candidatus Polarisedimenticolaceae bacterium, assembly GCA_021647945.1. Classification (GTDB taxonomy): domain Bacteria; phylum Pseudomonadota; class Gammaproteobacteria; order Chromatiales; family Chromatiaceae; genus JAKITT01. The sequence continues at coordinate 5,148 of JAKITT010000061.1, read as the reverse complement.
CCGAGACCTACTCATCCCCGAGCGTCAACGACAGGAGAAAATTGTTGAACTGAAGGTCTCCAACCAGATTCAGAAAGAGCTACAGGCGCGTATCGATGAGTTAGAGAATCAGCTCACTAACCATAAATCACCATCGGGTTAAGGGGAGACAATGAAAAGCAAAATCACCATCGTTGTACTCGCCATCATCATCGTCATGACTGCTGCTGCCAATTGGGCACTTGAAGAGATCAAGAATCAATTTAGCAGCTCTCTAAAAAACCAGCTTCAAACCATCTTATTTTCCACCAATGAAGCATTAAAAAACTGGGAGGGGCTCAATGTAGAGGCGCTGAAACACTATATCCATATCATCGAGATAGATCGTCTGATACTAAAGTTCGCACAGAGTAAAGTTATAGGGCAAGAGGCACTTGCCCAACACCCATTACAACAACATATTCGTGATACACTCACGCCCGCCATGCGGGAGGGCAACTACCAAGGCTTCTTTATCATCTCTCAAGATCACATCAACCTTGCCTCAACACGCAATAGCAATCTTGGCCAAAAAAGCTTCATCTCTGAGAGACTATTAACACGCGCACTCAATGGCGAGACACTGTTTACTCTCCCCATCAAATCTGATGTCCCTCTACCCGATGCAAAGGGCCTGTTACAAGATGGACAACCCACTATGTTTATACTTGGGCCACTCAGAGACCATCGTCAAAATGCGGCAATCATCGCCATTCTTGCATTCAGAATTGCCCCCGCAGAAGCCTACGCTTACATAGCCAATTTGGGCAGAGTGGTAAAGGGAGGAGAGACCTACCTATTTGACCCACAAGGCAAAATACTCAATGAGACACCCTTCATCGCAGAGCTGCATCAAACAGGACTATTGCCTAAAGGTGTCAGCAGCATCTTAAATCTAGAGATTCGTGATCCCGGAGGCAATCTGATGGAGGGGTACAAAAGCCCCCTTTTTCGTCATCAACAGTCCTATACAAAAATGGCTCAATCCGCCCTCTCTGGCCAATCTGGATTTGATACGGTGGGCTACAATAACTATCGCGGTATCCCTGTTGTCGGTGCTTGGCAATGGAACAAAAAAGCAGGCATTGGCCTCGTCACAGAAATTTCTGTTACAGAGGCCTACCGAGCCTACTACACCATTCAAAAACTGGTTATCGGAGCGTTGATTGCGCTGGCACTGTTCGCTGCCACTATGGTTTTTTTATTCACTAAAACACGGGAATATGAACTTAAAAAAGCACAAAACCTCGCTAGATTGATGAAAGAGGAGGCTGGAAAGGCTAATAAAACATTGCAGAATGAACTGAAATTGAGTGAATTGATCGCCAGCTTACTTCAGGCCACGGCAAACAACACCTCTGAAAAAGAGGTGTTAGGCGCCACCTTAGAGCTGATCCCCTCTCTTGGATTTTTTGGTGCTCAGAATATAGGTGCCGCTTTTCTGACCAACCCAGATAATCATGAGCTTACCCTGGTTGTAGAACACAACCTGCCCAAACAACTGCTAAAAAGCTGTGCCAAAGCAAAATTTAACGCCTCTCTTTGCGGTAAAGCCGCAGAGGCGGGAGAGATGCTATTCACCACCTCACCGGATGAACATCATGATATGCAATTTGACGATATGGTCTCATATGGCAAATACAGCGTGCCTTTCTTAATTGATGACAAAGTAGAAGGCATTATTGTTATTTGTATGGAACAAGGCACTGAATTCCACTCAGATTTTGCAGGATTCCTCTATGCCGTTTCAGACATTATCTCTGGTGCAATTAAACGGATTAGGGCAGAGAAAACCACACTGAAAAATGAGCAATTCGCCTCTCTTGGGGCAATGGTCGCGGGGGTTGCTCATGAGATCAACAGCCCGGTGGGCACGGCCGTCACCAACATCTCTGAATTGATCGAAAAGACCAACAATTTCCAACGTAAATTGAAGGATGCCGGCATCAGCAAGAGTGATCTGGAGAATTTTATTCAGGATAGTATAGACTTCTCAAGCATGGCCCAAGAGAATCTCTTTCGTGCCGCAGAGCTTGTTCGTAGTTTCAAGTTAGTCGCGGTTGATCAATCTAATGAAGAGCTGAGATCATTCAACTTCTTAGAGCATATCAATGCCACCATCACCACGCTCTACCACGAGTTTAAGCGAACAAAAATCACCATCCAGGTAGATTGCCCGCCTGAACTCGAGATAACCAGCCTACCCGGTGCTTTCTCACAAATAATCACCAACCTTACTCACAACTCAAAAATTCACGGATTTGATGACGGCAAAAATCCCGGAGAGATCAAGATCAAAGTTGAGAAGAGAGCACAACAATTCACCCTAAACTACACCGATAACGGCAAAGGGATGAATAAAGAGCAGCAGACAAAGGTGTTTGACCCTTTCTATACCACTCGACGCAGCCAAGGTGGATCGGGGCTCGGAATGAATATTGTTCATAACCTCATTACCCAAACACTCAACGGCAGCATCGAACTTGATAGCGCTGAAGGCCAAGGGGTGAAATTCCGAATCACCATCCCACTCGAGCCGATGGAGCAAGCATTTGGCGCCTACACCACAATGCCTGCTAAAGAGGAAATCACGCCATGACCCAACAAGGCGACAGACTCATCTTTCTTGATGACGATGAAAAGACAAAAACCGTATCTGCGCCTGGCGAGCAGTGGAAAATCATCATCATTGATGACGATCCAGCCATTTTGCAGACCACCCTTCGGATCTTGCGAGATTTCACCTTTGAAGGGCAAGGACTAAACATCATTACGGGTTCATCAGGGGAAGAGGCTAGACAGCTCATTGCTGAACATACTGACACAGCCATTATCCTACTTGATGTCATTATGGAGACGGATGATGCGGGCCTCCAAGTGGTCACCCATATTCGAGATCAACTCGACAACTACCATGTCCGTATTCTGCTCCGAACTGGCCAAGCGGGGCAGTTCAATGAGGAGACAGTATTTGAGAAATATGACATCAACAACTTTCTGGAAAAGGCAGACCTCACCAGCCGACGCCTGAAAACAGCCATTAAGGGTGCCTTACGCGCCTACCGTTTACATCAGGAGGCGATCTCCACCATGCAGCGAGAGGTGCTACTCCGTAAAGAGGCCGATGCCGCCAATATGGCAAAAAGTGAATTCCTGGCCAATATGAGCCATGAACTGCGCACCCCCATGCATGCCATTCTCAGCTTCTCAACCTTTGGAGAGGAGAAGATCGATACGGCTAGCAAGGAAAAACTAAAGCAATATTTCACCAATATCCGCACGAGTGGTGAACGGCTTCTGACGCTGCTCAATGACATTTTAGATCTATCAAAACTGGAGGCCGAATGTGCAGATTTCAACTTGCAGACACATGACCTAAAAACCGTCGTAGAGACAGCCATAACGGAGGTCAGTGGTCTCGCTCACAATAAATCATTACAGATTTCCATAACACTTCCCACAGAACCGTTGATCATCAATTTTGACCACGGGAAAATACTCCAGGTGATACGCAACCTACTCTCAAACGCAATCAAGTTCTCACCCGAAAATGAGCAGATAGTAGTCTCATTTGCATCCACCACGTTACAGTCAGGTGATAATAAAGTGCCCGCCACAATGGTCAACGTCACAGATCATGGTGTCGGCATCCCAGAGGGTGAATTAGAGGCGGTATTCAATAAATTTGTACAATCAAGTAAAACCAAAACCGGTGGGGGTGGCACCGGACTCGGTTTGGCCATTAGTAAAGAGATTATCGAAAAGCATGGTGGGAAAATTTGGGCTAAAAACAACCTGAACGGGGGATGTACTTTCAGCTTCACTGTACCAAATTAACTATCACTATCTCAAACCAACTGACCGTCTATTCAAGACCCCGTCTTTTATGCCGCTAAAGAGTTCAAATTAACCACTAATACCAATACTGCCATGCAGGCAGAGGCAGCCTCGACTTGAGGGAACAAGTGAAACTCTATAGCTCATACCTATTTACAACCAGCACTCAAAACCACCCTTCTCTCACTGACAGTAGACCTCATGTCTGAAGATGAGGCTCACCCACCAGCGGCCGTGGGATCAATACAACCACACACTCAACAGGTGCTCGTTGAGCAGGTTCAGCTGCTCTACTCCAATGCATTAACCGCCAACATCGCCGTTATTGCAGCCGCTATCTTCTGCACCACCATTCTATGGAGCTATATCGATCCCCTACCGCTGCTTACCTGGTCTATCACTTTGATGACAGCGGCACTTATTCGACTCAGCATTATTCACAACTGTCATCCTCAGCTACAGCCCTCTACAGCAGAGACTTTGGCTAAGTACTATATTGGCTCGACCCTACTTGTAAGCATGGCTTGGAGCGGCTTCTCTCTATTTCTCTATCAGAGCGATAGCCCCTTCGTATTTTCATTTGTTTACATCATCACTTTTATCGTCATTACCGCCTCTATACCGGTTCTTTCTGTCGTTCAGGGGGCATTTTTTTCTTACAATCTGCCGCCAGCCATTACATTAACAGCGGTACTTTTAGTCAACGAGGCCCCTCACTCTCAACTGTTTGCGGCCGGCGTTATCATCTACTTCACTCTGATAGCCATCACCGGGATGAATCTAAACCAGCGTATCGTTAAGTCACTCAAACTGGAGATCAACAACAAAGAGCTAATCACTCATCTTATTGATGAGGTTGAACGTCGAGTAGAGACACAGTATGACCTTGAGGCTTCAAAAGCCGTCGCTGAGCAGGCCAACCAATCGAAGAGTGAATTTCTAGCCAACATGAGTCACGAGATACGTACGCCGCTGCATGCCATCATTGGCATATCCGAGTTGGCTCTGTTAGATGAGCAGTCTTCCGAACAGAAAGAGTACAGCAGGATAATTAACCACACTGGCCTACACCTCCTGAGAATTGTGGATGGCATTCTGGATCTATCAAAAATTGAGGCTGGAAAGCTGGAGATTGAGCAGAAGGATTTCAATATGGAAGAGGTGCTGTAACTACTCAGCGAAAAAAGTGCTTGACAGTGTTTTTCGTTATTTTTCCCGATGGTGCAGGCATTCGTTTGGTCTCCCCAATTCGGCGTGCTGCATCACTCTAGCGACTTATGGCTGCGCCCAATA
>JAKITT010000060.1 GCA_021647945.1 Candidatus Polarisedimenticolaceae bacterium | reverse complement strand
ATCTGCCCTTTTTCCATCGCGCATTAATTTTTTAAAGGAGTATCCACTCCATTGGCCTAATATAGCTGTAGGTGCACATTCATGTGCATGTTTGCAGGTTCGGCTGGTCGCATAAATGCGACCCTACACGAGCATAAAGTCTCTGGAGTGGAAAAAGGCCAATGAAGTGGATACCCCCTTATTGTTTTATATAACAAAGGTTAGATAATGATCAAACTTACCATTGATGGAATGAGCTGCGGCCACTGTACTGCTGCGGTTGAAAAGGCGCTGTTGGCGGTTGATGGTGTTAAATCTGCTGAGATTTCACTCGATCCTGGCCAAGCGTTGATCGAGGGTGATGTTGAAGCGGCTAGTTTGATTGCCGCCGTGGCAGATGAGGGTTACGACGTCCGTCAGGTATAGCCATGTCAGTGGAGATACGCTTCTCTATTGAGGGGATGAGCTGTGCCGCCTGCTCATCGCGTGTGGAACGCCTGCTCAATAAACACCCTGCCGTGTTGGATGCGACGGTTAACCTTGCGACCGAAAAGGCAAATGTCACCTATGAGAGTCAGCAGGTCACGGCAACTGAGCTGTTTGATCTTATTCGTGATGCCGGTTTTACCCCCATCTCAGAGCAGTGTGAACTGCAGATTGAAGGGATGAGTTGTGCCGCCTGCATCGGTCGGGTAGAACGCACGCTGCTCAAGCAACCCGGTGTTCTCTCTGCCAGTGTTAACCTCACCACCGAGCGGGCGCACATTGAATTTCTGCCACAGACCATCAACTTGCCGCGACTCTGTGCCACTATCGATAAACTCGGTTTCCAGGCTAAAAATGCCAGTACTGTCGCCCCATCGGAGATAGAGGCGGGGCGAGAGAAGGTACTCTCTCAGCTGCAAAATCATCTGCGTCTAGCGCTTCTGTTGAGCTTTCCTCTGATATTGATCTCAATGGGGCCGATGATCAGCAGCTCATTTGCTGAGTTGCTGCTAAGCATGGCAGGAAAGAGCCTCTGGAATTGGCTGGAGTGCCTACTGGCAAGTGCAGTGCTGCGATTTGCCGGTCGACGTTTCTATCAGCAGGGTTGGGCAGAGTTGCGTCATCTCAGCCCCGGCATGAACAGCTTGATTATGTTGGGTAGCTTTGCAGCTTGGTCCTACTCACTGCTTGTTCTGTTGTTGCCTGGCCTCTTTCCTGCGGGCACTGCACACCTCTATTTTGAGGCTTCAGCGGTGATCGTTACGCTTATTCTGTTGGGTAAATATTTTGAAGAGAAGGCCAAAGGGCGCACCTCAGAGGCGATTCAAAAGCTAGTCCGTCTGCAACCTAAAACGGCCCGCATTGAACAGAATGGCAAGAGTGAAGAGATTGCACTGGATGCGGTGATTCCTGGTGATACCGTTCTAGTTCGTCCCGGTGAGCGTATTCCGGTGGATGGAGAACTCCTTGAGGGTGAGAGCTGGGTCGATGAGTCGATGATCACCGGTGAGCCGCTGCCGGTGGCTAAGCGCCCAGGTGATGAGGTGACTGCTGGTACGCTCAATGATAAGGGGGCCTTCAGCTTTCGTGCGACTCGCGTCGGCAGTGACACGCTGTTGGCACATATTATTCAACTGGTCGAAGAGGCGCAGGGCAGTAAACCCCCCATCCAGAAGATGGCTGACCAAATTGCAGGGGTCTTCGTTCCGGTGGTGATGGCGTTGGCCTCGCTCACCTTTCTGCTCTGGCTGCTGTTGGGGCCAGATCCCAGTCTAAACTATGCCTTTGTGGCGGGTGTCAGTGTGTTGCTGATCGCCTGTCCATGTGCCATGGGATTGGCCACACCCACGGCCATTATGGTGGCTAGCGGTAAAGGGGCGGAGATGGGCGTGCTGTTTCGTAAGGGAGTAGCGTTGGAGAGTCTGGCCAAAATTGACCGCATTCTGTTTGATAAAACAGGCACCTTGACGGAGGGCAAACCCAAACTGACCGATCTGCACTGTTTTGATATCAGTGAGCAGCGGTTGCTGCAACTGGCTGCCTCACTGGAACATCAGAGCGAACATCCACTGGGCAATGCGGTGGTTGAGGCGGCACAGGCAGGTGATATTGAGCTGCTGAAAGTTGAAGGTTTTCAGGCTGAAGCGGGATATGGCGTGCATGGCCGAGTAGATGGAGTGGAAGTCTACATTGGTGCGCAGCGTTATATGCAGCGAATGGGCGTCGAATTGACCGCAGCAGAAGCGCTGGCTGAGGCGCTGGCCGATAGTGCCCGTAGCCCATTCTATGCGGCAGCCGATGGCCGTCTTGTCGGTCTATTCGCCGTAGCCGATCCACTGAGGGCTGAGAGCCGCCAAGTTATTAAGTTGTTAGATGGAATGGGTATCGAAACCATGATGCTCACCGGCGACAATGAGCGTACTGCCAATGCTGTGGCACAGGAAGCGGGGGTTGCCAGTGTGCGTGCGGGTCTGCTGCCGGATCAAAAGGCAGAGGTGGTTAAACAGCTACAGGCACAAGGTGTCTCCGTCGCATTTGTGGGTGATGGTATCAATGATGCGCCAGCATTGGCGGGTGCTGATGTGGGTATTGCCATTGGTAGTGGTACCGATATTGCGATTGAATCAGGTGACCTGATTCTGATGTCAGGTGAGCTAACAGGGATACTCAATGCGATTGCCCTTTCACGTAAGACACTATCGATCATTCGCCTCAACTTCTTCTGGGCCTACGCCTACAACGTAGCGTTGATTCCCATTGCCGCAGGTCTGCTCTACCCCTTTTTTGGTGTGATGCTCAGCCCGATGCTCGCAGCAGGTGCGATGAGTCTATCGAGTCTCTTTGTGGTGAGTAATAGTCTGCGTTTACGCCATTTTCAGCCCGCCAATATTCGAACAGCTGGCTAAGTTTTTTAGCCACAGTCACTAACCGCCCGCATAGTGGGAGGCTTGAAGAAAACCTCTAAAAGTGGGCTATCGATTTAGGCGAAAACAGATATAACCACAGAGAACACAGAGAAGAGAAAAGTGGAAATAATTATCTTAAACTCGCTGTGATTTATTAAGGGCACCTCTATTAATTCTGGGTGAGACAGATTGAGATTCATAATTTCCAAGAGCAAGACGCTAAGTGCTTGTAATAGTTGTTCTATTGCAAGCACTTAGCAACGCTGCCATTGGATATTATGGGTTCAAGCTGCTCATCTATGAATTAATAGAGGTGGCCTTAAGAGTAAATATGGAGCTAACGATGTTATTGGGAAGAGTAGCATTTGGAACGTTGCTGATGGCGCTCACCTGCGGCGTGAGTGCGGGTGATATAGAGACCGAGGTGGGCCTTGATCTGGGCTATCGTAAGGTTGACCTTCAGTGGAGTATTGCCGGTGATAGTAGTGGATGTTGCCCCAATATCCTCTCGGAGCTTACTTGGTCTGATGTGCAGGCCACTCAGCTTAAAGCAACCATTGATACGACCTTTTCTAAACGTTTTAAGGTATTCGGCATGGCTGCCTACGCCACGATATTCAGCGGTGATAATCAGGACTCTGACTATATTGGGGACAACAGAACACAAGAGTTCTCTCGTTCCAACAATGATGCGAGTGATGGAGACTTAATTGACCTGAGTATCGGTATCGGTTTTCTGCTGGGGCGGGCGGTGGATGAGGCTGTCAATAGAGGGGTACGGTTCTACCCTAAGATAGGTTACTCCTACCATGAGCAGAATTTTGTCATGACCAAAGGCTACCAAACCTGGCCGCCAACGGGCTCATTCCCTGGACTAAATAGCACCTATGAGGCCGTATGGCATGGCCCTTGGATGGGGTTAGCTATGGAATTTGAATTGGGTGCTAAGCAATTTTTAGGTGTGGAGTACCAATACCATATTGCTGAGTACACCGGCGTGGGTAATTGGAATCTACGTTCGGACTTTGAACACCCCAAGAGTTTTGAACACACCGATACCGGTTATGGGCAGATCCTTGATATCACTTATAGAGAGCGGCTGAGTGACGCTTGGGGCTGGGGCTTCGGCCTGTTGATTGAGAACTGGCAGACGGATATTGGCAATGATAAGGTTTTCTTCTCTAATGGCGTTAGAGTTGAGACACAACTCAATGAGGTTGCCTATTCATCCTCTACGGTGAGCTTTAAAGTGGACTATTTTTTCTAAGGAGGCTCCGATTAAGTCTGGTTGGATTTAGAGTGAGATAAAACTGTTCCGATTTGTTTCGAAGTGAGCTGTAATTTTGCTCTATTGCAGTGATCTTCGGGGCGAATCGGGGCAGTTTTAGCCAGTCTAAAACAATCATGACTCCCTAAGTTTGGATGAACAAATTTGGCCTTAGGAAGGGCATAGCTTTTCAACGAAGCAAAAAAAAACCCTCTGTAGGTTGCAGAGGGTCCAAGGGAGGCCAAAACCACTGTGATAGTTCAGCCCCCGCTAACTAAAAAAGTAGTTCTATAAACGTCGCTTATTAGTGCATGTTGTGATCCATCTTCATGGCTGGTTTTTTCTTCATCTTCATTGCTAATTTACGTACCTCAGCATGAACATCTTGCGTTGAATTGTCGTCAAATTTGAGGGTTAAGTGGATCATTTCACCTGGGACCAATTTCTGTTTTAGACCAATAAGCATGACATGCAGACCACCCGGTTTTAGTTCTGTCATTGCGTGAGGGGCGATCTCAATACCGCCTTCAACACGGCGCATTTTCATCATGCCATCTTCGTGTTTGTGTTCATGTAGCTCAACAACATCAGCCACCATGCTCTCAACACCAACCAGGGTCTTACTCTGCATGTTATGGTTGTGGAGTGTCATAAATGCTGCGCTATTGGTCTGTCCCGGTGGAATAGCCCTTACATAAGCATCTGATACGGCGATATCCGAGGCGAACGCTTGCTGACTCAAGGCGAGTAGCAGCATAGTGAATAGCGTGACGGTGAGTTTATAATTTTTCATTGGTTCCCCGATGAGTGATTAATCATTAATGATTATGTGGTGGAGTATAAGCGAAAGTTAATATGGCGTGAATGCGGCCATTTGTCGCACCACCCTCATTTTTATAGTGTCTCATGCATAATATCTTCATAGTATTAACAACCCCATACTAAAAAATGGGGTCATTGCCTATGATTGTACTAAATCAAGGAAATTGATAGGCGTGATTTTAAACACTCTAAAGCTCAATATGAGCTTGTTGCTCTACTCAGAATAACTATTTAATTGAGGCTAAAATTTGCAAACAATTGCTCAATTGTCACCCACTAAAATTCTGTATGTGTTGATGTGGCTGCGCAGTTTTGCTGTGTTGGGTCAATGGGTTGTTCTGGCACTTGCGTCTGGTTTGCTGGCATTTGATTTGCCATTGGAGATGATGATTCCAGCAACGTTACTGCTGGTCTGTTGGAATGGTATCGTCTATTGGCGGCTACAGCGGGAGTGGTTAGCCACCTCGGCAGAGGTCTTTCTTAATCTCATTGTGGATAGCAGCATACTCACCTATCTACTCTTTTGGGCAGGCGGTGCGACCAACCCATTTGTCTTCATCTACCTTATTCCTATCGCGGTGGCTGCGGCCTCACTGCCGGTGCGTTACGCTTGGTACATGTCGCTGCTCAGTGCTCTTTTCTACACTCTGCTGATGCGATATTACATACCACTTCCCCCGGTGGAGAACCACTTTTTCAATGGCGCTTTTGATCTCCATATTTTTGGTATGTGGGTGAATTTCATCTTAAGTGCAGTGCTGATGACCATCTTCATTGCCGGTATCTCAAAAGCGGTGCAACAGCGTGATCAATCGCTTGCCAGGGCGCGGGAGGAGGCGCTGAAGAGTGAGAGAATTGTGGCGATGGGGACACTGGCCGCCGGTGTGGCACATGAGATCAGTACTCCCTTGTCGACCATGACGATGCTGGTTGAAGAGCTAACAGCAGAGCTAAACCAGAATCAGAGAGCAAATGAGGACTTACTGCTGCTGCGCAAACAGATCGATGTATGTAAGGAGAAATTGCGTGAGATGTTGGCCAACAATGGCCACACCCGCAGTGAGGGTGGGGTGGCGCTCTCTGTGCATGATTTTATTGAACGTCTGCTTGACCAATGGCAGGTGATACGCCCCGAAATTCGGCTGGATCAACACTTCTGTGAACCCTTTGAAAATCCGATCATCGTTGCGGAGCAGACCATCTCACAATCAATTATCAACCTGCTAAATAACGCGGCTGATGCTTCCATTGAGAATAGTTATGATGAGGTTGCAATAGAGATCAGCTGTAGCCAACAGCAGTTGCTAATCACCATTGATGATGAGGGACGAGGTATCACACAACAGCAGGCAGAGCAGGCGGGTGAGGTCTCATTTAGTACAAAGAAGGAGGGGTTTGGTATTGGCCTGGTACTCTCCAATGCTAGTCTTAGTCGATTTGGTGGTAATGTTCTGCTCAATAACCGCCAGGGGCGAGGTACGCGAACCGAAATTAGACTGCCCCTGAAAGAACTTAGCTTGAGTGAGTCAAATTTAACCTAGATTCCTTAGTTGAGCGCTCCATACTGATGGTAATGTATTGAAATGAATGGAATTAACTTCGATTTCCTTATTCACTTGCTGGGTGAACCACGCTACAAAGTGAATTGCGCGCTTGCGGTGGCACATGGCTGCGTTGTAACTCCTTGCAATAGAATAACTATTGCTCGTCGTTACGCCTTGCCCTGCACCACCGCAAACGCACACTCCACCCTGTCCAACTGAGGAGTCTAGGTTTATGAGTGCTGATCCAGCATCTGCCCGAATTTTGGTGATTGATGATAACGTCACCTTTTGCCGCGTGCTTGAGCGTGCGCTACAGCGTCGTAAATTCACTATTGCCGTCGCGCATAATGCAGAGACCGCGCTTGCAACAGCGGCTGAATTCCGGCCGACACACACCATCGTCGACCTGAAACTGGGTAATGACTCAGGGCTGCACCTGATAAAACCGCTGCTGGAAGTCTCACCTGAAATGCAGATCTTGATGTTGACCGGCTATGGCAGCATCCCAACCGCTGTTGAAGCGGTGAAAACTGGCGCAATTAACTATCTGGCAAAACCGGTTGATGTCGATACCATATTGGCCAACTTTGGTAGTGAGATCAGGGCCACTAAACCGCATGAAACCGCCCCCTCCAGGATGTCGCTAAAACGTCTCGAGTGGGAGCATATCCAGCGTGTGCTTGATGAGCATGATGGCAACATCTCAGCCGCTGCTAGGAGTCTCAATATGCACCGCCGGACGCTACAGCGAAAACTCCAAAAGCGACCGGTTAAACAGTAGAGATAGCTCGGGTTACTCGCTGTGCACCACCCTCTTTACCAAGTAGCTGACTCCCTCTTTGCTGTAATTTGCTGCAATGACATCCTCCATGACAGAACTCTGAGAGTGAAGCTCAGCATCGTACAAAACGATCACCACCTCATCTCCTGCCTTTAGAAAATTGCTCTCACCGAAAGGGGTATAGCGTGTTGCGCCAATGCTAATGACCGCATGCTCCGGGTAGTGACAAGCTTCGATATACTCCAGCAGTGGCTCAAGTGGCCCCTTGTCCTGCTGAGTGTTGATCTGGTTTTTCATCCACTGGCAGAGTTTGTCGTAAAAGTAGCTGTAACCCGATAGCTCCACATCTTCCCCATAGCGCATGAGATTCTCCTCACGGCGTAGAAAACTGGCGATGCGCCATCGGTCCATCACGCCACCCTGCTCAAACTTATCAATAGCGATGAGCTGCTTGCTCAACCCCTTGGATGATGCCCCCCAGTTCTTCTTCTCAGAGATCTTCTTCGCCCCCGCCTTACGGATGGAGCAGTCGTTGTAAGCGGCAAAGTGCGTCGGTTGAATAGCACTGACTTTGCCATCTTCATAGCTCAGCGTGCAGATCAAGCCAACTTCAGGCTCGGCCTGGACATTCACCTTCCCACTGGGAAGCGTAATGGTGTGGCTACAGAGAGGGAACTCACCCAGTTGCCCAGCCATACCTGGCAGGTAGAAAGGGAACATCCCCTTCGGGCCATTTTCATCTTCAGTCTCGACATCCTTGAAATCTTCCAGCTCGCCCGCCTGTTCGAGATGGAGTGCAAAGTTGCCCGCAATCCCGAAGCCAATGTGTTTTTTATAATCGCTCAAGCTCATGTTGTGCCTTGTTTGGTTAATTGTTTGCTTGGGTTGCACTTGCTAGTGCAACAAGTGGGTTAATCCTGAAAAATACCTGATTTGGAGTTTTAAATCCAAGGTTAGAGCTACCGGGCTTGTCCAACAAACGGTTCAGATCTTGGCTCGCTTCACTCGCAAGATCTAACCTTACTTCGTTATGTTTTAGATTGATAATATCGACCCTAGCCCTGCTGTAGTGGTTTAATGAAACCGGATACCATTTAAGGTGGTAATCTCACCACCAAAAAAGAGGTGTTCTATTGCAGCGATCTTCGGAGCAAATCGGGGCGGTTTTAGTCAGTCTAAAATAATCATGATTTATTCAGAGGTTCCTTAGCTCTTCTAAGCAGATGCTACTCTGCTCGTAACGCCTCAACAGGGTCCATTTTTGCTGCGCGTCTTGCAGGAAAAACACCCGCTAATATGCCGATAACAACCGCCACCATCTCGGCAAAAATGATATAGAACATTGAGATATGTATTGGTAGTTCGGGTAGTACAATATGCAAAAGTTGGGCGATGCCCACGCCGAGTAGTAACCCGGCCAACCCACCGACGGCGGCCAGCACAACCGCCTCTCCAAGAAAAAGTGTTAATACCTGTGACTGCTTAGCCCCCAGAGCGCGCAGCAGGCCGATCTCATTGGTGCGCTCATTGATTGAGATGGTCATGATGGTGATGATGCCAATGGCGCCGACCAGCAGTGAGATGCCACCGATGGCCGCCACGGCAAAGGTGAGCACATTTAGGATTGAACCTAACACCTCCAACATCTGCGCCTGGGTGGTGATGGTGACATCATCCCGACCATGGCGTGCCTTTAAGATATCCTCTATCCCTTTGACCACCTTGTCGACGGGGGTGCCTTCGGCATACATGATGTCGATCTCAACCAGACTCTCGTTGTTGAAGAGGCTCAATGCGCGTGCGGCGGGGATGTAGACGGTATCATCCAGATCAAAGCCGAGAATACTGCCTTTGGATGCCATTACGCCAATCACGCGGTAGCGGCTACCACCGATAGTGATACGTTGCCCGAGTGGATTCTCTTTAGCGAAAAGCTCATGCCGCATTTTGCTGCCAAGTACCGCAAAGGCACGCGGAGCGGTGGGGTCGTCATCGGGTAGGAAACGCCCCGATTTGACCGCCATGTTGAAGGCCTTTGGCATCTGGTGGCCCACACCGTAGATGGTGGTGCGTCGTCGCCGGTTGCCTGCCTCTACCTCAGCATTGCCTTGTACCAGTGGTACCACAGCACGGGCGTAAGGTAGCCGTTTTAACGCTTCGGCATCGGCAATGGTGAGCGGGCGTGAGGTGCCAAAAGCACCCATGCTGGTGCCAGCGGTTGTCGCTTTGCCGGGGTTGATGCCAACCAGAGTGGTGCCAAACTGGGTGAACTCGGCCAGCATAAATTGATGCACCCCTTCACCAATGGAGGTGAGCAGCACCATAGCGGCGACACCGATGGCAATGCCCAGTGAGGTGAGTAGGCTACGCAGACGATGGGCAATCAGTGAGCGGCTGGTGAGATTGAGGAGGTCTTGGATGCGCATGGCGGTTAGTGTTTTAACAGCGCTTGCACAGGATCGAGACGGGCGGCTTGTCGGGCAGGTAGCAGACTGAAGAGTAGCCCGGTAATTAGGGCCACACTCACGGCGGTGATTATTGCCCAGCCGGGGGCATAGGCAGGTATGTCAGGAAATGCATTTCTAATCAATAGACTGCCTAACTCTCCTAAAGCTACACCGAGGGTTGCGCCAAGGGCCGAGAGCATCACCGCTTCGGTGAGAATTAGGGTGATGATCTGATTGGGTGTCGCACCGAGTGCTTTCAATAGACCAATCTCAGAGGTGCGTTGTGATACGGCAACCAGCATCACGTTCATGATGAGGATACCTGCGACGGCCAAGCTGATGGCTGCGATGCCACCGACGGCGTAGGTGAGTGCGCTTAAGATGCGGTCAAAGGTGGCCAGCACGGCATCTTGGGTGATGGCGGTGATATCTTTCTCGCCTTGGTGACGGTGTTGCAGGGTATCGATGACAAACTGTTTGACCGGCTCCATCGCCTCGCGACTCTTCACCTCAATCAGGATGCGGAAGAGGGAGGAGGTGTTGAACATCTGCTGCGCTGAGGCGACTGGGATGATGACGGTCTCTTGTACGTCGACGCCAATGGAGCGTCCCTCAGAGGCCAGAATGCCAATGACACGGAAGCGCCGGTCACCGATGCGCAGCCACTCTCCCAATGCCTGTTTTGCACCGAAGAGTTCATCACGAATTTTGCTGCCGATGACGGTGACAGGTGTCGCTCTGTCGAGGTCACCTTTGGGTAAAAAACGTCCCTGGCTTAACTCCCAGTGACGCAGTGCCAATAGTTCATGGCTGGCACCCAGAATAACCACCTCACGTGAGCGACTGCCGTGGCTGACATCGGCTGAACCAACATTGATAGGGGCGATACGGCGTACATTTCGATGACGGGTGAGCGCCTGGGCATCGCCTAATGTTAGATCACGAGGTGTTTCGCCCATCATGGTGCTGGGGTTGATGCCGGCTGTTTCTGAACGACCGGGAAAAATGATCAGTAGGTTGGTGCCGAGTGATGCGAACTCATTGATCACATAACGGCGTGCCCCTTCACCGAGTGAGGTGAGGATTATCACGGAGGAGACACCAATCGACATGGCGAGCAGCATCAATAGGGTGCGCGAGGGAAAGCCGCGAAGGGCACCCCAACAGAAGTGGATGAGATCCCTCATGCCGACTGCTCATGGGTGATTGCTCCATCCATCATATGCAGCTGGCGCTGGGCACGCTGACCAATCTCAGCGTCATGCGTGACCATGATTAGGGTGATGCCGCGCCGATTTAGATCCTCAAGTAGATGGATCACATCCTGGCCAGATTTGCGGTCTAGATTGCCTGTTGGCTCATCGGCTAAGAGTATTTTGGGTTGGTTGATGGTGGCGCGTGCGATTGCGACTCGCTGGCGTTGGCCACCTGAGAGTTGGTCGGGTTTGTGATGGCTGCGATCACTGATGTGCAGCTCTTGCATGACCGCTTCGACTTGGGCATGACGTTGGGCGGGTTCAATACCGGCTAGAATCAGTGGCAGCTCGACATTCTCTGCTGCGGTCAGACGTGGCACCAGATGAAACATTTGAAAGACAAAGCCAATCTCCTGGTTACGCACCTGCGCCTGTTCGATATCGCTGAGTGAAGTGACATCCCGGCCATTCAGGTGATAGCTGCCAGCGCTAGGGCGGTCGAGCAGACCGAGCAGATTGAGCAGGGTAGATTTGCCAGACCCCGATGGTCCCATGATGGAGAGATACTCACCCGCTGAAATAGTGAGATTAACATCGTCCAGCGCATGCACCAGCTGGTCGCCCACCTGGAAGTTACGGTGGATGTTTTTCAGTGTAATCATTCTGCTGTGGCCTGTCTCTCCCGTACTGCGTCAGCGCCATCTTCGACCCCTTCGCGTTCGACTGAGAGTACCACCTCATCGCCGACGCTTAGTCCATCGGTGACCTCGCTCCAGGCCCAGTTACTCAACCCCGTCTCAATGGTTCGCTGTTGCAGTTGGCCATCTATCAAGAGCAGCACCCGGTTGCCCTCAAGAATCGCCTCACTTGGGATGCGCAGTGTGTCATCGCTCTGCTGTAGGATCACCTCAATGTCGGCGCTGTATCCCGGCAGCATCTGCTGACACTCCTCTTGGCAGAGGAAATCGACCTCGACAGCCACTGTGCGGGCCTGCTTCTCCATCTCCAGAACATAGGGGGCGATACGCCTTACCTGACCTTTGAAGATCTGCTTAGGCATCGCATCAAGTGAGATGTTGGCAGGCATGCCGACCCGAATCTGTGGGGCATCCACCTCATCAATGGGGGCGGAGATGTAGAGGCAGCTAATATCGATCAGATCAACTGCCGGAGGGGTGGGAATGCCGACAGGAGAGGGGGTGACAAACTCACCTATCTCACCATTGATCTCTGCCACGATACCGGCAAAGGGGGCGGTGAGTTGGCTGCGCTCTAGTGCCGTCACTACCACGTTGATTCTGGCTTGGCTTACTTGGTAGGTTGCCTGGGCTGCAGTACAGGCCGCCTGTTGAGCATGAGCTTCACCATAGGCCTTGTCCACCTGTTCCTCAGAGGTGAGCCCCTTTTTCATCAATTGTTGTTGGCGGTGGGACTCTTTTTTGCTGACAGCAGCCATAATACAGACCTGTTCGGCGCTTGCTTTGGCTGATTCTGATTCACGCCTTGCGAGGGTCAGTTGAGCCAGTTGATCATCGTTCCAGAGCACCATCAACACTTGGTTCTGTTCGACCCTATCCCCCTCCTTAACCGGCATCTGAGTAATCTGACCACCGACAGAGGGAGAGATGCCAGCACGTCGGCAGGCCTTTACGGTGCCTGCGCGGGTATTGGAGACGGTATTCATCACCATGCCCACTTCAGCCTGTTGCACCACAACCACGACCGGTTTGCTACGGCTCAGCCACTGCACCAGGGCTGAGATGCTGAGAATAACTAGGAGTAGGACGAAAATTGATCTTAGGTGTTTCACCGCAGATGGCTCCTTAGGAGGGTTTAAAATCTTCTTCTTACTAGTAAGGATATCAGTGAATCAGGATTTTATCTGGGTGGGTTTGTTCCGTTGGCAATTGACTTGGCCGGTAGGGCCTGCTCTGTTTGATTGGCTGTTTTTAGAGTGGGGTGGAAGTGACTCAATTATGATGGCCCATTACATTTTTTCTCTGCTCGATGGCATTGAAACGTGCCACACCTTGTGTAGAATAGCCGCACCGAAACGGTCCCAACTGGGTTAAAAGGGAACAAGGTACGCAGCCTCGCTGCCATGCCTAGACTGTCCCCGCAACTGTAGGTGAGGAGCGGCACTCCACAAAAGAGTCACTGAGTCTGTTCAGTGCTCTTTAGCCACTGGCAATAGCCGGGAAGGCGGGGTGTCGTGTTGATCCACAAGTCAGGAGACCTGCCGTTTCAGCGTCGCTATTCTGTTAAACGGGGTATTTAGCAGAGCGGTCATCCGTTAGCTGGCGCATTCAAGCGAGTTGTCATCAGAGACAACGGCTTGTTTGCGGTCTCTGCCCCAAACAGTCTCCGTCCCTCTGATTTCACTCGTAAGTTGATGTGCGGCTTTGCGGGTCTCTATTGTGCCCCTCCGTTGGGTTTTTCCAAGCAAGTCCACGTTGTAATTAAACCTATGGGCACCGTGTAAGGTGTGGACATTTAAAATGATTGAGAAGAAGAGAATAGGGCAGTTACTGCTGCCGATGGCTTTGGGATTGGTCTCTATCGATGCTGTGGCTGAACGACTAGAAACCGTCAATGTAACGGCCAATAGAATTGCCAGAACAGCGGATCAGACATTGGCATCGGTCGAAGTTATCACGCGTGAAGATATTGAGCGTAGTCCGGCAAAAAACATCTATGAGTTGGTTGCAGGTCTACCAGGAATCGATGTAGCAACCTCGGGTGGATATGGTAAGGCAGATAGCCTCTATGTTCGTGGCAACAAAACAGGTCACCTATTGGTGTTGGTGGATGGTGTTCGTGTTGGCTCTGCGACGCTGGGGCGTGCAGCACTGGAGCAGTTCTCACTAAGCCAGATTGAGCGTATTGAGATTGTGCGTGGGCCACGTTCCCACCTCTATGGTTCTGAAGCGATAGGTGGTGTGCTGCAAATTTTTACCAAACAGGCCAACAAAAAAAGTGAGGTTAATGCTGAGGTGAGTGTTGGTAGCCATAAGACAAAAGAGACCTCAATTGGTTTTAGTGACAAGATTGGTGCAACATCAGTTGGTTTGCATATCAATCGTTTTGAGACTGATGGTATCAATGCATTAGATGATAACAATCCTGATCGTGATGGTTATGACAGCCTATCTATTAGTGGCTCTATCCATCATCAGTTTGCCAAAGTGCTGGCATTGAAGTTGAGTGGCATACAGGTTGAAGCAACGAATGAATATGACAGCCCTTGGGTTAAAGATAGCGCTATTTATGCTGATCTGAAACAGCAGGTTCTTGATGGCAGACTGAGCTACTCACCCACTGAAAGCTGGGATATGGTGTTGGTGTTATCGGAATCTCGGGATGAGAGTGAAGCGTTTAAAGATGGTGTTAGTGCAAGCCTTTTTGAGACAAAACGAAGCCAGGCATTGTTGCAAAATGATCTCTATGTGGGTGAGTCAGGTAGTGTTACTTTTGGTATTGAGCTGCTAAAAGATGAAGTCTCCAGCTCTACTGAATTCCAAAAAAATGAGCGTGTGACGAGAGCACTGTTTGCACAGAATCAGACGGAGGTTGGTCTGTTTGATTTTGTGCTGGGTGCGCGACGTGATGAGACAAAAGGCTTTGATGGCCACACCACAGGGAACATTGCTGTGGGTGCCAATTGGAACCAGAGTTTTCGTACCGTTATCTCCTATGGCACTGCTTATAAACAGCCCACGTTTAATGACCTCTACTATATCGATCCGTGGGGAGCAGGCAGTGATGGCAACCCAGACCTGAAACCTGAGAAGTCAAAAAGTCGAGAGATCGCCTTTATTGGTACACATGGTTGGGGAGCATGGGACCTACGTGCTTACCACACTATCATTGATGATCTGATTGCTTGGGAAGCGGTCGATCCTAATGACCCATGGTCTGCTTGGCGTCCTCGTAATGTTGATGAGGCGGAGATCAAAGGCTTGGAGCTGAAAGTTACCACTCGTCTGGTGGATTGGCGGCTCACTAGCAGTTTCTCTCTAACCGATGCCAGAGATAAAGAGTCTGATAAGCTGCTGATTAATCGTGCCAGAGAGAGTGGCCGCTTTGATATTTATCGGAGTTTTGGTGCGACATCAGTTAACGCCTCTTGGTTAATCCAAGGTGATCGTTATGGCGATGCAGAGAATAAAAATAAGGTAAAAGGGTATGCCACTGTTGATTTTGGTTTAACTCATCAGCTAGACAAAACGTGGAAGATTAAAGCTAAAGCAAAAAACCTATTTGATAAAAAGTACCAGACGATAGATAACTACAACACTATGGGGAGAGAAATTTTCTTATCAGTTGCTTATCAGACGAAGTAATTTAGCTTGCTTGATACAGGGGGGAGGCCTATTCCTGAAATATTGGAATGGGTTTTCCCCTTGCTCGTTATTGAGATAAGCTTATCAAGATTTGTCATAAAGAGTGAAAGATGCATGAAAGAGAATTTACCCCTGCCTGAAGATAAGAAACTGGTAGTTGTCTGCCGCGTTGAGGCGGGTTGTCTTGGGGCGAAGGGTGGTGATCATATTGAGGCGTTTTGTCACTTTGCGCAGAAGGAATATGCCGCTCTAGGCTCCGATTACATCCGTTGGGAGATTGTTCCACGACATGATAAATCACTGCCTGAGATGCAGTATAGAGTGAATGAAAAGAAAATTAGCCGTGACCAAGCAGCAAAGTACCTCAATGTCTTCAAGAAAAAACTAGGTGAGTTTGAGGATCATATGCACGACAAACTGGGTGGTTTGATTGAGCAATATCTCGGGCGGATATAGTCCAGTATATCTGCTATTTACCACTCAATAGCTCCGCATCGCCACCAATTGCCGTGGTGTTGATGCTCACCGTTCGTTCATGGGCAAAGCGCTGTAGATAGTTCGGCCCTCCCGCTTTTGGGCCGGTTCCCGAAGTCCCTTCTCCACCAAATGGTTGGCTCCCCACCACCGCACCAATCATGTTGCGGTTGATATAGATGTTACCCACTTTAGCTTGAGTTTTGACCCGTTGGATTGTTGATTGGAGGCGACTATGTAAGCCAAGCGTCAGGCCGTATCCCATGGCATTAATCTGTTTGATCATCTGCGGCAGCTGACCCCTCTTGTAGCGCAACAGATGTAGCACAGGACCAAAGGTTTCGTCGGTCATGACCTGTAAGTTGGGGATCTCAAACAGGTGGGGTGGCATGAAGTGGCCCTTGTTATTTTGATAGGGGGCTTTGTGCAACAGCGTGAACTGCTCACTCATTTTATCGCAGTATGTCTGCAATGCTTGTTGTGCCTCTTCACTAATGACTGGGCCGATATCGGTGGCTAGCTCAGTGGGGTCGCCGAGGCTCAGTTCATCTATACATTTACATAGACGATCAATCGCCGTATCGGCAATCTCCTCTTGTACTATCAATACGCGGAGCGCAGAGCAACGCTGTCCTGCGCTGTTGAAAGCAGAGGTGAGTAGATCAGGGATCAACTGGTCGAGCAGGGCGGAACTATCGGCAATCATCACGTTGATGCCGCCTGTCTCTGCGATCAGTGGCAGGATAGCGCCTTGACGGTTGGCCAGTGAACGGTTCATCAGCTGGGCACCGCTCAGTGATCCAGTGAAGGCGATACCCGCCAGGGCTGGGTTATCAATGAGTGCGTTGCCGATGATGCGGCTATCACCTGGTAGCAGCTGTAGCACACCGCTCGGCAGACCGGCCAGATGCATCAATTTCACCGCAGAAAAAGCGGTCAACGGGGTGGCGCTGGCAGGTTTGGCAACCACGGCATTACCGATCACCAGTGCGGCTGCGATCTGCCCAGTGAAAATAGCCAGTGGGAAGTTCCAAGGGCTAATGCAGGCGATTACACCTCGGCCGCAGAGTGCCAGTTGGTTCTGCTCACCCGTTGGCCCGGGCAGGTTTTTGCTCGCCTGTTGTAGGGTGCAGGCTTGGTTGGCGTAGTAGCGCAGAAAGTCGATCGCCTCACGCACTTCAGCAAGGGCGTCGGGTAGTGTGCGCCCCCCTTCGCGGATGATGTGTGCCATCAACTCAGGCAGCTGCTCTTCATAAAGATCAGCGCAGTCATTGATGATCTCTGCTCGCTGCTGTGTGCTGAGTTGCTGCCACTCATCGAGTGACTGTTGGCAGGTTTGGTAGGCGAGGTCGACCTGTTCAGCGGTCGCTTCGACGAGTTGCCCTATTTTGTCAGTGTGATCAGCGGGATTGTAGAACGGTTTTGCTTGGCCCTCTTGTGGCTTTCCATTGATCAGTGGTGTGACTCGCCACTGTTGTGTGCGGTGTTCATCAATGGCTCGCTGTAGTCGTTTCATTGTGTTTTGGCAGTGCAGATCCAGCCCTTTGGCATTGATGCGCTTAGGCGCGTAGATCTCAGCAGGCTTTATCAACGGATGATTTGTAGGTTGATCTAGCCGAGTGTGTGGTTCGATAACCAACGCCTCATCTGATAAGCGCTGATCAGCCATCTGATTAACGAAGGATGCGTTGGCACCATTCTCCAGCAGACGTCTCACCAGATAGGGCAGCAGCCTGTTGTGTAGCCCGACAGGGGCGTAGATGCGGCAGGGTGGGGTATCTGGATGGGCTTCATAAAGGGCTTGGTAGAGCTCTTCTCCCATGCCATGCAAGCGTTGAAATTCAAACTTTTTACCCTGGCCAGCCTGCAAAATCCAGCTGATGGTGTGAGCATTGTGGCTGGCAAACTGTGAGTAGATATAGTCGCTCTGTTGCAGCATATAGTTGGCGCAGGCGAGGTAGGAGATGTCGGTGGCTGCTTTACGGGTAAAAACAGGGTAGTCATTAAGCCCCAGCTGTTGAGCCAGTTTGATCTCACTGTCCCAGTAGGCCCCTTTGACCAAGCGGATTGGGATGCTGCTCTGCCTCTCTTTAGCCAGTGCCACCAGCCACTCTAATAGCGGCAGTGCTCTTTTTTGGTAGGCTTGTACGGCCAAACCAAAACCGTGCCAGCCTGCTATGGCTGGGTCGTGCCAGAGGGATTCAAAAATCTGTAGTGATAGCGACAGATGGTCGGCCTCTTCAGCATCCAATGTCACCTGAACATGTCTCTGTTTGGCGAGTATGATCAGTTCACGGAGAGGGGGGAGTAGCTCCTGTAAAACACGTTGTTGTTTGAATGAGTCATAACGAGAATGCAGCGCCGAGAGTTTGATTGAGATGCTGAATTGGTCAAACAGAGTGGCCGCTGAGCTGTTCTCACCCACCTGTTCGATGGCGTCACGGTAGGCGGCAAAGTAGGCGTCGACATCCTCTTGGCACTGTGCCGCTTCACCCAGACAATCGAAAGAGACACGCTGCTCGCCATCAATCTGTGCGCGGGCGATAGCATCACCTATCTCTGCCCCCATCACAAAATGTTCAGCCATCAGCTTTACCGCCTGGATCATAGCTGCATGGGCCATTTTACTGCCGATCCGTTGGCTGAGCTGCTGGAGGGTATTTTGCGGTGTTTCACTCTCCAGCAGCGGCTGCTCCACCATCTGACTACCAAAGTAGAGTCCCCAGGTTGACGCGTTGACCAGCAGTGAGCTGTCGCTGCCAAGGTGCTCCTCCCAGTGACCACGGGTGAGAATCTCATTGACCAGTCGCTGTTGCGTCTCACCGTCGGGAATGCGTAGTAGCGCTTCAGCCATGCACATCAACAGCACACCCTCTTCGGTGCGTAGATCATACTCATGAATGAAGCTGGCGATGGACTGTTCTTCAGATTGTAGTGTTCTAGCGCGCTTGACCAGTTGGCGGGCGGTGGTTTGGATCACCTGCTCATTAGCGCTGGTTTGATGGGCAAGCAGAGTTAGACGCTGGATGAGTTTAGTTTCATCACAGCGGTGATTTTGTCGAATGGCTCTCTCGAGTTCAGGGTGTTGTGATGGCATAAGATTGCACCAAGAAGCCTCTATTATTGTCTCTTCTTTAAAGATAGCAGGTGGTTTGGTCGCCATAGGAATAGAAGTTCTTATTTTGTGGGGTTATGTTGTTAATTGGTAACTACTCAGCGAAAAAAGTGCTTGACAGTGTTTTTCGTTATTTTTCCCGATGGTGCAGGCATTCGTTTGGTCTCCCCAATTCGGCGTGCTGCATCACTCTAGCGACTTATGGCTGCGCCCAAT
>JAKITT010000059.1 GCA_021647945.1 Candidatus Polarisedimenticolaceae bacterium | reverse complement strand
GATTTAATTCAACGTAGGCCGCTGCTCTCAATAACCAGCCTTCTTCCATCGGAAACGATGCAAAGCGCCCTTGCCACAGATATCCCCGCCATCTCTCTCGGAAATTGATCATCCGTGTATAGCGCCTATGAGTCTCTCCGATCGCTCTGCTTAAATTTGAGTCTTTGTTTGGCTTCACGATCAGATGGATGTGGTTGTTCATTAGACAGTATGCCCAGATTTCAATTTTTTCTTGTGCACACCACTCCTTGAGTAACTCAAGATAGTGTTGATAGTCCTCATCACAGAAAAAAACTTCCTGGCGGCGATTGCCGCGCTGGGTTATGTGATGAGGGTATCCGGGTAAAACAACTCTTGCTAGCCTTGCCATGATGAAAAGTCTACCATAATTAAGTATTGTGTCCCCAGAACTCCCATGTCAAGCAAAAAAACGCTTTTATCCAAACTTTTTTACAAATATTTTTCCTTTAAATTACTGCAAGTTTCTAACCGGACACTACTGGTATGTAATAACTGAAAGAAAGAAATCGTATTCCTCCCAAAAATTGACAGAAGCGACGAACAACCTGTCAATTGAGTTCGACCCCTCGAGCGACATTCTCGATTTTCAAGACTTGCTAAAAATACTTAGCAAGCTCACAAACGAACAACTCGAACACATCAATGGCCACCTCGAAGCAGAGTTCACAAAGATAGACGCAAATCTTCAATTTCGTAGCAATTTGGACGCGTTCCTCGGAGTTAGCCAACAAAAGATAGAGGATGAAAAGCGAACAAAGAAATATATTCCCTCGGTCTTTGTGGAGACCTCAGAAACGAAAGAGGAGATGCGGTATTTCGCAAATCCCATGTTCTTCTACAGAAAGATCGATGATGATCTACGGCGAATAGACCTAGCCCATTTCAATGAACTCCTAGGCATGGCAAAAATCGAACCCGTTGCAGGCAATTTACACGAAATCACTACTTTGGAAGCGCCAAATAGCCTGCCTGAGCTTCGGGCACGTCTGGTTCAACAAAGCACAGTGCTTGATGCTATCCAAGAGCATGTTTCTCCGTTCTCTTGGTATGGTGACCGTGCTGAACGGTTTGCACCTAGCGACTACTTGACTGGCTACTGGAAAGTGTTTCGGCATAACATCGAATCAAGCGGAAGCGGAGTGTTCAGTTCGCTTGAGAATGTCTCCAAGAAAATTGGAATTGCCCAAGCCAAGATTTTTTTAGTAACAGGCATGGCGGGGCAAGGAAAAACAAACTTCGTCTGCGACTTGATCGAAAATCAATTTAGGGCATTTGAGGTTCCCACAATCTTCATCCCTGCTCGCTCATTGAACGACTATCCAGGCCCCAATCGAATTCTATCGTACATCAGAAACAATCGGTTTGTTCCAAATGCCCCAAACATCCACGACCTTTTCACGTTGCTAAACAATGTTGCCGAAGAGTGCCAAAAGCCGTTTGTAATAGCCATCGACGGAATAAACGAAGTTGGCGATCTTGATGGGTTTGTTTCAGAGCTTCGAGTCTTCCTTGAAGCCTTGTGCCAGTACGACTTCTTAAAGGTTCTCATAACCTGTCGGAATGAATTTTTTGATCACAAGTTCGCAGGAGTATTCGAACCCCAATTTTCCGATCATCTGTATCGTGTAAAAGACCTTCGCAGTGAGATGTCAGATGAGAATAAATCTCGTCTTCTAGAGGCTTACTTGCACCACTTTAAGATCAAAGCACATTTTTCCAATGTTGCGACCGAGTTCTTAGAAAACGATCTTATTTTACTGCGGATTTTCTCCGAGATCCATGAAGGCAAAAATATTGGATATGTACCGGATATCTACAAGGGGGATATTTTCGAAGAATATTTAACTATGAAGATCAAAGAGTTTCCAACTTCTTCAAGGCAGAAGGCACTAAACTCACTTTATAAACTTTGCTCTCAAATGTTGGATGACGAAAATTTCTCCCAGATATCCGTTGAAGGTTTTGATGACTCTGAACGACAAATTATCGAACACTTGATAGGAGAGGACATCATCCTTCGTAGGGAAGTTCCTTCTGCCGGCCTTGCGTCGTTGGGCGTTGAAAACATATCATTTACATATGATGAACTGAGAGATTTCTTGTTGGCCTACTATACAGTTACTGAGCTTGTAGAGTCGCATCCAACACAGTTAGTAGCCATCTTTGAGAAAATCCCCGAGTGGCCCATCTACGAAGGTTTTTTCCGCTACGTATATGTTCTGGCGCGCAAGCACAATAACGAAAAAATCTTAACCACCTGTGAAGCTTCCCCTGATTTTGGAAAACACTACCTGAACAACCTGTCACTTTTGTCAGCAGAAAGCCAAACGCACGAAGACGTGGTTCGAGTAGAGGCTGTATTAAAAGACAGCCTGGTGGAACGTGACATCCGGCACGTTGCCTGGTTCCTATTCAGGAAAAGAGAGGCCTCGGAGCATCTGAATATTCGAATTTTGCTTGATCATATTAGCAGCTTAAATGATCAAGAATCTGAGCAGTTCTTTAGTGTGATGTTTTCCAGTTCTTCCTATTTTGGAGACAGTAGTTGGAGGGATGAGGTTAGCGATCTTCTCAATAGATTGAAGGGCCTGAGCCAAGATCAAAAACTCGAGTTGGGAGTTCCGGCGTTAGCACTTGCACTGCATTTTGCACCTTATGCCCGTTGGGATGAACGGGAGGCCACGTTCAACTTCTTCGCAAAGTATCAGCATACGCAGGAAATTGGTGACGCTATTGATGCCTGTAAAAACGCGGCATCTGAGAAAGTGCAGAGCTGCTTAAAAGAAATATCAGAAGAACAGGTGGAAGCATGAGGGATGAGATAGAATTGATTCTCCCGACTTCATGGGAGCCCAATCGGGAAGAGTTTCTCGCAGCATTGGGAGTATCTCGCGGAGGTCTTGGCGAGCAGTTTTTCGGAACCGTCTACGATGCACTGTTTGTCGCATCCATTGAAGTCAAAGGTGAGTTCAAAAAGTATTATTCCGTCGAGTATTCGAACTTGGCGGAGTATTTGGAAATTCGGTATGGGGAAGCTTTAAGTGAAGAAGATTTGGAGGCAGATAGGGTATTCATGGTGACTTGGCTGCCACAAGTCATCGACAAAATGTACGAGGAAAACAAGCTAGACACCATACTCGAATGTATTGAAAAGCTAGAAGAGGCTCAGAATGAAGGTCAAATTTGATTTCGTTTCAAACAGCTCATCGACGTCGTTTGTGTACATCTCAGACGAGGAGTTGAGCGAAGAGTTTTTTCTTGAAGCTGCGGGAGTAGACGGAGATGGCCCTGTTGGGGATTTGTTTCGTCAGATGCACTCCGAGATCAG
The DNA here is from genome assembly GCA_021647945.1 of Candidatus Polarisedimenticolaceae bacterium. Classification (GTDB taxonomy): domain Bacteria; phylum Pseudomonadota; class Gammaproteobacteria; order Chromatiales; family Chromatiaceae; genus JAKITT01. Next base: position 16,160 of record JAKITT010000059.1, on the reverse strand, counting down.
CACTGCGATTCGGGACTACGGAAAACTAATTACGACAAAAGAGGCCGCCGATAGCCTTGCTGGAACACATGAGTTCACACCGGAGGTTGTCGAGAAAATGAAAGATGCGATTGCGCAAGGGAAAAGCGTCGTTACATCAACGCTGAGCAGCGAGGGCCCCCTTGTGGAGTCACTTCTGTGTATGGCTATGTTTGAGATCGAGTCAGACAGGTTCTACATCAACGCTTACAACAATTATTGGTAGTTTCGTGCTAAAAGCCATTCGCTACAAGAGCTTGGGCTATACGTCGTTTTTCAATTCAGATACCGGCTTCTTCGCCCGAGTCCCAGATAAGGGGGGGAAAGACCCGTTTTGGTCACCGCACGGGCCGGAGTTGATGGACATTTCAATCACAAATTGGTGTGATAAAGGCTGCTCTTTTTGCTACAAGTCTTCGACGAAACGCGGCGAACACATGGCGCTAGATGACTACAAAAGAGTGATTGATCAAGCCGCGGAAATGCGGACATTTCAGGTGGCGTTGGGGGGTGGCAACCCCAACCAACATCCAAATTTCCTAGAGATCTTAGAGTACACTGCATCTAAAGGCGTAGTTCCGAACTACGCAACGAACGGTCGCGGTCTGAACGATGTGATCCTTAACGCCACGCGCAAGTATTGCGGAGCTGTGGCTGTTTCTGCCTACCCACCATACGATGAGACTGCTGCGACAATCAAGAAATTGGCGGACCACGACATCAAAACCAATATTCATTTCATCTTGGACGCCGAGAGCATCGACACCGCAATTGATTGGCTTAAGCAACCACCTGAATATCTGTCGGACATAAACGCCATAATCTTTCTGAACTACAAACCATCCGGGCGAAAAGTGTTTGAAGAAAAACTCTTGTGCAACAGTGCAAGACTGGATGAGTTTTTCAGATTAGCCACCTCTCCCCAAAGGAAACTGAAAGTTGGTTTTGATGCATGTTGCGTCAGCGGTGTATTCGCACGAACGTACGCCAATACTTCAATGGTAGACGCATGCGACGCTGGCAGGTTCTCAATGTACGTGTCGGAAGACTTAAAGGTATATCCTTGTTCTTTTCAGAGTGGTTTAGCAGAAGGAGACCGCTTGGATGAAAAGACAACACTCCTAGACATTTGGACAAAGTCTCGAAACATGGCCGCGTTTCGAAGTTACTTCAGCTCGGATCGCTGTGGAGGATGCAGCCACCGTTCGACTTGTATGAATGGTTGTCCATTATTTGATGAGCTTGTCGTTTGCGGAAAACGATGAGGATAAGGGGTCACCCATAAGTCGTTCTCTGTCTGATAAGGGTTCATGCCCTTTTAAGGTAAACTTCAGCTTCTTGGCCGAAAACGATCATTCATATACAGGCATTGGGCGACTATAGCTGAGTGAGTTCCGCTATGGTTTCAGGGAACAGAAAGACTAGAACGATGAGGCTGGGGAGAACGTAGAAGTAGGCATTCATCACACTACGCAGGCGGGGATGGGCACTGCTTAGTCCCATGAAATGATCCACGACCAGCTTTCCTTTGATGCCGATGGATAGGGCGATGAAGAGGGTGATAATGGTTGATGGCTCGGCAGCTTCGGCAATGTAGGCGCTGATTAATGTGATGGTCATCAATACCAACCAGACGGTGCTGAGTGTTTTCATATGTGACATGCTTTTCCCCTTCTATCAGTGCAGTACGTAGAGTAGTGGGAAGATGATGATCCATACTAAATCGACCATGTGCCAGTAGCTGGCGATTACTTCCAGACCTTCATGATTCTTGGCGGTGTACCCCCCGGCCTTGATGCGCGCTATGCCCCACAGTAATGCCCCGCCGCCCCACATTACGTGAAGAAAATGGTTGAAGGTGACGTAGTAGTAGATGGTGAAGAAGAGGTTGGTCTCGGTGCTGATGCCGTGAGTTGAGTTCCAGTAATACTCCCAGCTTTTCACCCCGAGATAGATGCACGCTGCGAGGATAGCCAGCCACAGCCAATTGACGGCATCCCGGCAGCGGTCAGCGCGTATTGCTGCCATCGCTCTGGCGACGAAATAGCTGCTGCTGAGTAGGGCTAGGGTGTTCAACACACCGGCGGTGGTATTGAGCTGAGCGGGCCCTGCACTGAAAACCTCTGGGTTGTGGACTTTGGCGATAAACAGGATGCCAAACATTAAGGCAAACTCTGTCATCTCGGCCAGGATGCCCACCCAAATGGCAGGATTGCCGGGAATCCCGTTTTCCCGTGACAACCAACGAAAAGAGTTATCTAGCTCAACTTTGTTGCCATAGCTGGTGACTAAATCAGTCATGCTGATTACGCCTATGTTGAGGTGCAATAAAGAGACTTCGGTACTCAATGGCGGGTGAGTTATGCGTGGTATTTACGATACGGAATGTCAACGGTGAGATCTCCTCCAGCAGTTGCTCACGAGGTATCTTTACAAAGAGTGAGATGCTGGCCATGCGACCATGGTTTACCAGCAGAGGTCGCTCATTGCCCTTTACCGATATATCAGGAAAACCATCCACCTCTATTCGATAGTGGTTGTCTGTTTTGCTCTTATTGAAGACACGTAGACGGTAGCTGTTTTGAATGCCGCCATCGCTCATGACTACAAACATGGGCTGACGATTGGGAACAATGCTTAACTCGGCCTCGGTGATGCTGTTCAGCCCATAGGTAGTGGCCAACACTGAGAGTAGAACGATGGCCGTTGAGACTAACACCTGGGGGCGCTGATACCAGCGGTTGAGCTTATCACCACAAAACTCATTCATTGAGCCATATCGAATTAAACCGTGTGGTTGATGGATCTTATCCATGACGCTATCGCAAGCATCAATGCATAGGCCGCAGGTGATACAACCTATCTGCGACCCCTCACGAATATCAATGCCGGTAGGGCAGACCACCACGCACTGGTCACAATCGACACAGCCCACCCGCTGGTTTTCAGCCATGCGATCCAGTTTGGTGCGAGGTTCACCACGCGCTTCGTCATAGGTGGGTAGTAGGGTGTCCTGGTCGTATAGCACCGCTTGGATGCGGGCATAGGGGCAGAGCCAGAAGCAGACTTGTTCGCGCATAAATCCAGCAAACAGATAGGTGCCGCCGGTGAACATCAGCAGAACAATCCAGGCCGAGGTATGCGCCTGCAATGTAAAAAAATCATGCCATAGCTGGTAGGCATCGGTGAACCACGCGGCGAAGCTCACCCCTGTTAGCATTGAAATAAGCAGCCATAAGGTGTGCTTACTCACTTTAATACCCAGTTTGTTTAGGTTCCATGGGGCTGCATCCAAAGCAATACGAGTCTGTGGAGGCCCTTCAAGACGTGCCTCAATCCAGCTAAATAGATCGGTCCATACCGTCTGAAAACAGAAATAGCCACAGAAGACCCGCCCAGCCAGCACCGTAAGCATTACCAGCAACATGGCGAAGAATGCCAAGACAAATGTCAGCACCCAGATGTCATAGGGGTATATCGTCAAGCCAAATATGTGGAACTGACGACCTGGGATATCAAACAGCACGGCCTGCCGATCACCCCAGCGTAGATAGGGGCCTAAAAAGATAAACAGCCATAGGGAGGCGGTGAGCCATTTGAAGGTGCGGAATGGCCCAGCCAGCCGTTTTGCATGGATTTTATTGCTGCCGGTGTTGAGCTGCCACACCGAATCTTCGACCGGTGCCGTGGTGGTCTGTAGGTTTTCCGGCTGCTGCATGGGTGAGGCTCCTCTCAGAATTGGAATATTGAGAGTTCTTTATCAAGAGTTGTGCCAACAACAGAAATTAAATATTAATGCTTTATAAACAAGAAGGTATGTGAGGTTAATTGATGGAGGTGGGTGGTGATTAATAGTGGGAGATTACGATATTTCGTATTGGATGCGAAATATCGTAATCTCTTGATTCTACTTTGTCTGATTCAAATTAATCATCTAATACGATAGATTTTACTTCGATATTCCATTTGTAGGTCCGCTTTTAAGCGGATATGAAGTCCGGGCTGTGCACTTGAAAGTGCACCTACAGGCTAGGGAGCCTCTGATTAAGTCTGGTTGAATTTAGGGTGAGATAAAACTGTTCCGATTTGTTTCGAAGTGAGCTGTAATAGTTGTTCTATTGCAGCGATCTTCGGGGCGAATCGGGGCAGTTTTAGCCAGTCTAAAACAATCATGACTTATTCAGAGGTTCCCTAGGGAGGCTCTGATTAAAAACGGATGCCTAGCTTTAACATTCGTGAACGCAGGGTGTTGGGGTGTAGCCCCAAGATATGTGCAGCCCCCTTTGGCCCAGCGATAACCCCTTCGGCGTGCGCCAGCACCTTTTTAATATGGCGTCGCTCTAGTGCTTCCAAACTCAGCAACGGAGACTCCTCAACGGCGATAGATAGAGAGGGCAGTAGCCCAGTCACCGAGAGCACTACACCGGTATTGAGAATGGCCGCTCGCTCAATGACATTTTGCAGTTCACGGATATTGCCTGGCCAGGGATACTGCTGCAACGCGGTCATCCCCTCCTGGCTAATACCCTCAATGGGTTTGCCAAGCTTGCGGGCCGCCTGCTGGATAAAGTGCTGCACCAGCAGTGGAATATCGGTGACTCTCTCCCGCAGTGGTGGCATCTCTAATGGGAAGACATTAAGGCGATAGTAGAGATCTTGGCGAAAAGCCCCTTGGCGTACCAGCGCCAATAGGTCTCGATTGGTTGCGGCAATAATGCGGACATCTACCCGGATTGGCGTGCTGCTACCCACCCGCTCGAACTCCTGCTCCTGTAGTGCGCGTAGCAGCTTTACCTGGGTATCCAGAGGTAGCTCACCCACCTCATCCAGGAATAGCGTGCCACCATCCGCCAGCTCAAAACGTCCCTTGCGTTGCCCAACTGCGCCGGTAAAAGCGCCCTTCTCATGACCGAACAGTTCGCTCTCTACCAAGCCCGCAGAGATGGCACCACAATTGATCTTTACCAAGGGCTTTTCACTGCGGGCACTGCGTTGATGAATGGCGCGGGCGATCAGCTCCTTACCGGTACCGCTCTCCCCCAAGATCATCACAGTAGCATCGGTGGTGGCTACCTGTTGAACCTCCTGCAATAGCTGCTGTATCGGTGCTGACTGACCGATGATCTCACCAAAATTGTGATCCTGAGAGATCTCCTCTTGTAGGTAGAGATTCTGCTCCTGCAAGCGCTCCTTCAGTTGTTCTACCTCCTGAAAGGCTTTTAGCAGCGTCTGCTCTGCCTGTTTGCGCTCGCTGATATCCTTGAAGACAACCACTGCCCCGGCCAGTTGGCCCTCCTCATGGATGGGTGTGCTGGTGTACTCAACGGGGAAACTGCTGCCATCCTTGCGCCAAAATACCTCATCATCCACATGGTGCACCTCACCATCCATAATCGCCGCATAGATGGGGCACTCTTCATGGGGGTAGTGCGTGCCATCGGCATGGCTATGGTGGTGTTTGTAATGGATCGTACCGCCAATGGTCTCCTCAGCGCTCCAGCCCGTCATGTCTGTGGCGGCAGGGTTGACGAAGGTGGCCTCACCTTTCATATTGAGACCGTAGATCCCTTCACCTGCTGCTTCCAGAATTAACTCATTATGGCGCTTCAGAGAGGCCATAACCTGCTGAGCCTGATGGTAGCGGGTAATCTCTATGGCGACGGCGCTGCATCCATCGGTTGCTGGCTCAACACAGACAATGAATTGACGCTCTGCCACGGTATGCTCATAGAGTCCGCTCTCACCTGCCAAAGCATTTCGGTAGATGAGTAGCTGAGGCGCTTGCAGATAAGAATCTAGGGCGTCGTCCCGCTTGGCAAATAACTGTGTCTCACCCTGGTAATCAGTAATACGCAGCTGATGATCTACCTGCCAGCGCAGGGCACGGTGAGTTGCTTGGCGTTCTGTTGGATCGGTAGCATCTGGCATCATCACAGTCTACACACCAAGCTGAGTTAAGAACACCATCGCTGATGGCTATGGAGAGTGACGTGATGTTGAGGCGTAGCGCCAATGACTAGGGTGTCTGGGATGCCCTGCTTAGTATGTCTCCCCCTTGTATTTACATGACATGAATAGAGGCCAATTTAGATAGGCACAACTGATGTGGAACAGATAGCAGGTCGGCTCTATTCAACACCCATGCGCAGCATAATCGGCATGGATATTTAAACCTGATAACCCCTCTTGCCGCTGTCTGAAAGTTAAAGCATTCTTGAATTGTGCCGATAGAAGTGTGGCAAGGATACAAGGTTTTCCCGCTCTACCTATGGGCAATCCCTGGCACCAATTGATACCTATACCCGTATAACAGATCATCAATTCTATCGGAGGTTATTGTGTCTATTAAGGCGAGGTTGAATCTATTTTTAATTGTTGTTGGTGCAGCGCTACTTCTGACAGTAGCAAGTCACTTTCTCCCAATGGACGCCATGGGTAGGATGCTTGTTTCACTCGTGATTAGCGGTATTGCATTTGTTGTGGTGCTCTTCACCAAGCATAGTATCTGTCAGCCGATTGAGCGCTTACGTCGGGCGATGGATCAGGCCAAAAGTGATCACAATCTGAGTGTGCGTTGTGAGGTGGGTAACGAAAAAGGCGACACCATTGGGCACACATTCAATGAGATGGTTTCTGAGTTTGAGGAAATCCTCTGCCTAGTCTTGAAATCATCAGCAAAGGTGAGTGCAGCGGCGGATGAACTCTCGATGGTCACTGAACGAATGACCCGCAATATCACGCAGCAACGCTCTGAAAGTGATCAGGTGGCCACTGCAATGAATGAGATGGCGGCGACTGTTCAAGAGGTGGCGCGTAATACCGAGGAGGCTGCTGGTGCCTCACGCATAGCGGATGATGAGGCGACCAAAGGACAGCTGGTTGTCAAAGAGGTTGAGATGAGTATCCGCCAACTGGCTGTTGAGGTGGAGAAGACGGCTGAAACTATTAATACGCTGGATCATGAAAGTGAAAATATCGGTACCGTACTGAACGTGATTCAGAGTATTGCTGAACAAACTAATCTTCTAGCGCTGAATGCAGCGATTGAGGCGGCACGTGCGGGTGAATCTGGCCGTGGTTTTGCGGTGGTTGCCGATGAGGTGCGCTTACTGGCGCAACGTAGCCATGACTCCACCCAGGAGATTAAAGTGATCATCGAACGTCTACAGACAGGTGCCCGTGATGCCGTGCAGGCGATGGAAGCGGGTCGGATTCAGGCACAGAACAGTGTTGAGCAGGCCGGTTTGGCGGGTGAGTCACTTGAGATGATTGCTCAGGCGGTGGGTTCCATCAATGATATGAACATGCAGATTGCCAATGCAGCCGAAGAGCAGTCAGTGGTGGCAGAGGAGATCAACCGTAATGTAGTTACTATTGCTCAGCTGTCGGTGGAGTCGGCCAACTCAGCTGAGGCTACCAGTGATACCAGTGGCAATATGGCGACGTTGGCGATGGAGCTACAGGGGTTGATCAGCCGTTTTAAACTACAGTGTGCGGATGGCACACTTGATTTCTCCAAGGCAAAATCGGCTCATCGTGCATGGAAAGCGCGCCTGCGGGCATTTTTAGATGGTAAAGAAGCGCTGTCGAAAGATGAGGCGGTTTCACACCATCAGTGTCTTTTGGGTCAGTGGTATTACAGTGATGGGATGAAGCAGTTTGGCCACATTCCTGAAATGAAGATGATAGAAGAGCCGCATACGGAACTGCACTTGCTGATCAAAAAGATCATTCAGCTCAAAGAGGAGGGACGAAATCCAGAGGCTGAGGCGGCTTATAGGAGGGTGGCTCCACTCTCTGAGAAGATCATCAATTATCTTGATGCAGTGGAGCAGAAGGTTCACTAACGCGCTGCTAAAATTTAGACTGAATAAAACTGCCCCGATTCGTTATGAATCGGGGCAGTTTTATTCAGTCGCGACAAAAGGAATATTGCATCCATACATCTGGCCTGGGGGAGAGATTGTAAATCGCTTGTTAATCAATAAGTTACTGATTGTGCTGGATTAGGGTATATTCGGTGCAGTTAGTTGAAATCGTGTTGATTCAACAGGTTGTCTTAGTTTAGCGCAGGAAGCAAAACAAGTGAGTCTTTGATCTCATGATACAAAACGGGACATCCCAGTCACCCTTTTGCAATCGATCTTCGACAGCTTTTATGCCCTGGACGTCCTGGTCACTGGCTCTACGCTACAACTTCGCTCTGCTTGTTGCTGCTCCGTGCCAGCTCCCAACCTGACTCGACGCTGTGTTCGGATGCCTACTTCATATCCCCTCTGGCGCTCGCGCACGACGGGGATATGGTGCGGCCTCACAGCTACCAGGGACTAACCGCCCTCGCTTTGCTCTCCATGGCGGTCAGCGACTGAGGGGTGTACCAGAAATGCACTGAAAAATATTGTGCTGAACAGAATACTCTTCCAACAACCATTCAGGATAGAATCCGCGCTTAGAAAAATTTTATCTACCCAGTTGTCAGGAAATCCAGAGTAGAACCATCTTCAATAAATTGATACCCCATAGTTCGGTAGCCTTGTTGACGCCGATCCCACATTTTCAGTAGTGCAGGATGTCCCGTATCAACAATATCAATAATTCTCACATCATTTTTGGCCATGTGTTCACGGTGTAACCGTCCTGCATATTGTTGCAGCGTTCCTTTCCATGAGATCGGCATTGCAAGCACCAGGGTATCGAGCGGGGGATGATCAAAGCCTTCACCTACCAGCTTTCCTATAGCCAGAAGAATGCGTGGAGCATCCGGAGGAAGTGCATCAAGCTCACTAATTACGACAGCACGTTGCTTTTTCGAAAGTCGGCCATGCAAAGTGTAGAAGGTCTGGATATGCAGGCCAAGTATACTTTTTATCATTTCAAGATGCTTGGTGCGTTCAGTTAATACAAGAATTTTTCTTCCCTGTTCGTAGAGTTCAATCACCTTATTGACGATTGACTCAGCTCTATCTCTATCACCCGCTATATGACGAAAAACTTCCTGGATAGGGCAATCTGGAGAGGTATCAATAGTCGAAGTGCTGTAGTGTGGAATTATCAGCAACTCTTTTGGAGCATTCTCGGGGATATTTGCGGTATGACGAATAGGGCCACACTGCATGTAGATAATGGGTTGTTGGCCATCACGGCGTATCGGTGTCGCTGTCAAGCCTAAAACGTATTTTGCATTGGTACGTTTCAAAATGCTCTCAAAAGAGAATGCAGAGAGATGATGGCACTCATCGACAATTACCTGCCCGTACTGATTCAATTGTTCAAGTAACTCCTCCCTGCGAGTTAATGTCTGCATCACTGCAATATCGATAATTCCTGAGGGCTTGACCTTACCTCCACCCATAGTGCCAATATCACCCTTCTTCAGATTAAGAAATGTTTGTAGCCGTGCTTTCCACTGTTTCAGCAGTTCAGTGCGATGTACCAGGATTAACGTATTCACACCTCTGCGGGCGATGAGTGCAGCACCGGTTACTGTTTTTCCAAATGCTGTGGGGGCGCATAAAATACCTGCGTCATGCTTCAGCATAGCCTTGGCAGCACGCTCCTGATCATCTCGAAGTTTGCCTTCAAACTGGATTTGTATCGGCTGTCCGGAAGAGCGTTCATCCTCAATGCTATATTGAATACCATTCTCCTGTAACAATTTGAGTGACGGATCCAAACAACCACGCGGCAGACCAATGTGCCTGGGAAAGTTTTCGGCGCAACCTATGACTCGCGGTTTATTCCACACAGGAAAGCGCATCGCTTGCGCTTTGTAGAACTCAGGGTTTTGAAATGCGGCCAAACGGATCAGTCTATTCAGCAAAGGCTGTGGCAGTTGCTCTTTTTCAAAATAGATCAGGTTTGCAAGGGTGATGTTGATAGATTCTGGCATGGGGTCTGCCAGCTTGTTTGATCGGGCATCTGGTCCTTTCCAGGGCTCACGCAGATCTTCATCACTGATAAAAGTGACATCCAGAGGGTGCCGGTTGTCAGTGGCCAACAGAATGATGGGGTCAATATCCTGAGCAGGCATGGGTTGTATTGAGGCAAGGAATGCCCACTGGTCAGGATAAGGTTGCAGAGCATCATCAACAAACAGGCTGCAATCTTTTTCACGTGGCTTTTTCTGTAGAGGTAATGCAATAAGATTACCAAAACCACCTTTTGGCATGGTGTCCTGATTGGGAAAGAGACGATCATAGGAACTGAGCTCCAACTGCCTGGTACGATCACAGGTGTGACTGATAATTGCTGTACCTAAACGTCGTGCATCACGGGCAGAGACTACCGAGGAAAAGAAAATCCATGTATGTGCTCCATTACCAGAGCGAGAAATTTCCAATGCTACAGGTATGCCCAATTCACGACATGATGCTACGAATGCACGTGCATCCTCCTGCCACTCTGCCTTATCAAAATCTACGGCAAGAAAAGAGCAGGTATCGTCACTCAGTAACGGATAGACACCAATGGTATGATTCCCGGCCAGGTGATCAAAAATAGTTTGATCGGTAACGGGTAACAAGGAGCGTTGAGAACAATCTGAACACTTGATACGGGGCTTATTGCAGACACCCCGTTTCCACTCATTTGCACAGGCAGGAGAATAACCTGACTTGCCAGCCTTGCTTTCCCAGCGAATTGGGTACACATCGGTACGCCCCCGAAATAGACGGCGGAAAAGCTTTACTTTTTCATCTGTCGTAAGAGGAGAAGGGGCTGTCTCCGTGTGAGGCTCGATTTGTGGTAAGCGCCACTCAATACCGTGAGATTCGAGGAGAGCAATCAGGCGGGCATTTTCAGTGCGGAGTTGAAAGAGTTCATTGTGCCTGTTTGACAAAACGGCATTTCCTCATACTACTGGTTTGGTCATGTGGTTGGCTCTCTGCTCAATGATGATACTGCACTACGCGCCACTGGATTTTGGCTATTCACTACAGCAATCAGCTACTGCCTTCATGATGTGAACTGGATAGACTTGCTTCTTTGAATTTGAGTTTCATTTTGCCTGATCAATTATTTATTAATTTCACCCATTCGCCAAAAAAACAATGACTTAGGGTTGTTTATTCTGCAGATAGCGGGGTTTTATTCTGCATTATTCTGCACGCTCCCATCGTGGGGCACGACGTGAAGCGGTATTTTTGATCTTTCCAGCGCGACGCATATTGGTGAGCAAGTTGCCAATCTTGGTCTCTTTCTGCTCGTCGTCCAGCGCGTCACTCAGCTTGTTCCACAGTAGTTTGTTGATGCTTTTCCGGGTAGCAGATCCGTATTCGGCCAGGTAATCTATGACTAACTTGCAATAAAATTCATCGTCTTGGCCACGGGAATGAATGTAATCAGCCTTTGCATCCGTAGCTGAGGCTACTTCAGCGGAAATGTAGTAATTGGGTTTGCGCCCCTCGATGAGTTTATGCCGTCTAAGATGTTTGACCATTGACTCGTCATCTAAGAAAAGGCGTTTTTGAATTCTATCCAGCGCCAACACCTCATCCAAAGAAAGATCGGTTTTCTGAATCAACATACGGCTAAATGCAGGATCAACCACCTTGCCGTGAATGGTGATTTTGACTGCATTTGTTTCGCTCAAATCATAGTCCGGCAGGGGGAAATAACGTCTACGCTGACCGATATACATCCCATGAATGCCGTACCCCATGGTATCGATCATGTTTAACTCTGCCATGGCCTGAGCCAGGAAGGGGTTGCGATAGCGTCGGGGTGTTTTGTGGCCGGAAATGTAATCTTCTGGCCGCCCCTCATAAAAGTTGCCTTCGTTCTCCAAAATGATTCGATCTGGTTGCTCAGTAACAATGATGCGGCCGTTACGTGTGTAGTCCTGATGGGCAATGCAATTATGCAGTGCCTCTAGAACAATTTTCTGGTCGTATTTGGCCAGCTCAATAGCGATGAGCTCATCTTCGGGTAAAATGCGTAATTGTATATTACGAATGCGCTGATATAAGGCTGTGGTATTAAGCAGGAATGGTAGGCCAAAATGTTCGTAGGCACGTTCGGGGCCTTCCAGCTTCCAGGTAAGCTGCGCTGGGTGCGGTAACAGCAAGTGAGCAGCATCAGGCTTGCCCAGCAACAATAGAGTAGTGTGGGTTATACCGCTATCCTTGGTTAAGCGGGCACGATTCAGAAAGGTCTCAAGCGGCCAGTCCATCACCTCACCGGTGTCAAAACGGTTGGCATATTTCCTTGCAAAGGACTCACGTGCTTTTTGCAAAGCTTGTGGGTCAAGATGATCCAGCGTGGCACCCTCTGCGAGCTGAGCAGACCAATCACTACCACTCTGAGCGCGAATCTCATCCTGCTTGTCTAGACTGAGTGAGGTTAGGCTTTCTCCGGCGCGTGCGAAATAGTGACCTTGCCAGGCAATAGGGATGCCCATTGGAGCCGCAGGGATTTCAAACAAAATCACTCTGCCTTGTTCAGTCTCCAGTTCATGAATATCTCGAAAGGTGGTGCCCGCACCCTGTGCAATCTGGTGCTTCAGGCTGTGCAGGCGATCATAGTCTTGGCGATAGTCGCTACCCACCACAGCACGGGATCTGTTATCCACACCAAACACCAGCCAACTGCGTTCGCAATTGCGTAGGTTGGCCTCATTGGTCAGTGCAGAAAAATACTTACCAATATCAGAGGTGGAATAAGAGTTACCCACACGCTTAAACTCCACGACCTCATTCTCCCAGTCGGCAATCAGCTTGTCTAAAGTCTCTTTTAATGTATCGTTATCCATCGTCACTTGTCCTAAATTGCCTTCACATTCGTATGAGGTGAGAGTCGTTAATACTGATGAGGTACGCTTCAGGCTGATCAATGGCAATCATTTGAAGGCGACTTGGTATGCTGTAGTGATGCCATAGTTCAAGCGGTGGCCTTTGTGTCGTATACATACTCACCAGCCGCCTCATCAATGACGAACTGAGGAATCAGAAACCAGCTTTCCACCATAACAACTCCTATTCTCAAATAGTCTCTCGGCTTGGAACGATACCTTGCCCAGACATCCACTCGATAGCAGTTGTCAGGCGCTCAGGTGGGTATTTCGATTTCTCTTCTGACCATTGATAGAAGCGCTCCATGAGCAAGTTGTTGGAGACTTTTGAACCTTCATGCAGCAGCCTCTCCCAGCAAGCGTAGAGGGTGGCGACGATTTCCATTTGATCTGACTTTTCTTTTCGAAACAGATTAATCAGAGTGTGGATGCCCTCTTTTTGTTGGGCAAAGTATTTATCAAAGTCAGCCCGGTGTTCTCCAGCATTTTCCAACGGTACGTATTTAAGCATTTCCTCTCTTTGGTAGCGGAACCACTTTTTATCCTTTAGTTGTTTGTCGAGTGAGCGGGCCATTTTGGGGTCGTAGGGTCCGGCGGCCTGTTGCAAGAAGTTGGTCGGCAGTTGCATCTGCTCTGTTTTCTGGCAGAGGTAGATGAGCTTTTGCAATTTCAGATGGCCCAGCGTGGGTTGTTGGTGCAGTTGATGAACAATCTCAGCCGCCAGTAACATGCGTTTGTAGTAGTCCACTCTTGTTGGTTTGAGGGGAATAACATTATCGTGGTTCTGAGTTTTAGCAGGCTTACTGCTTTTGGGTTGGCGGCTCTTTGTCGGTTGCTCGGACTGGAACGCCTCTTTTAATACCGCCTGCATCAGTTGTTCAGCATGAGTCTGATTTTGAGTGATTTGAGTTTCCAGCTGATCACAGAGGGTGAGGGATTTTTCGACTTTGGTAACGATGGCTTTTTGTTCACATAGAGGTGGAATTGGAATCACTAAAGCTTTTAGCTTTGCTGATTTAATCCCTGATGCGGCTGCTCCTGTTGCATTTGATTTTATTAGATTTTGAAAGAAAGGGGACATAATCAGATAAAAAACCCAATCAACATATCCATCTGATAATGGTTGTAAATCTATTGTCCTCTGCGCTGTTGCAAATTCGTAATCCATATCAACTCGCGCAACAAAGCCCATCGTATGACCTTCTGTAACAAATAGAAGATCCCCCTTTTTTGGGAAACCACGAGTCATCCAGTCTTTGTACATATCTCGTGAGATATACTCGACTGGATTTTCATCAATATAGCCCATGCGGATATTCTTAGCCGTTATTAAACGATAACCACCTTCGGACTTCACCGGAGTTTTCCCCCGGTAGTCTATAAAATCAAACATCTCGTTGACTCGACACCATTCCCATCCTTCAGGCAGCTCAAAAAGCTTTTCCTCTTCACTAATCGATGGCAATGGTTTTTGTCTTTTGATTTTTTTCTCTTTAATCAGATGTGTTTTTTCAGCGGCGATGCGCTCCAGCAGTTTGCTGGCGGGTTCGACACCGGGGTTTTGCTTGCGCCAATCTGCGGTGAGTTTGCCTTCGATGGCTTCCTGTAAAATCTGCTGGCGCAGCTTTTTTAGCAGGGTTTGTTGGTAGGTGAGTTCAGATTTTAGTTGACTGTCTTGGGCCTTAACCCGCTTGAATCCCCCAATAAATGCTTGCTGCTCACTTAGAGGTGGGAGAAAGACTGTTTGATTGAAAAACTTATTTTTTTGCAGGCGAATTCTTTCTGTTGTGCCATCGCTTCCTATTCTACAAATCTCATCGAACCATTTAGTTGAGGTTAGCTCAAGAAACAGATGTTTTTCGACAACAGTCTCATCAATATCAAAATACCAAAAATCATTAGTGACAATAGCGCCATCCAGTTCTGGCGGAACAATGCCAAACGCACCATTCCTGGCATCAATGCCCGAGAGAATAAAATCCCCCGTCTTAACTTGATACATTTTTGATTTTATATCAGCACCCAATTTTTCTTGCCTGAGTACAACCCCCTTGTGTTTCATTTTTATAGTGACGAGTTTGTATTTTGAATCAGGACAGAGCTTTATTGGGCGTTTAATCCGATGCAAAAAATCACCAATGAGCACAGGCTTATTCACTTAATCAACCCCTTCCGAAGCTGACCTAATAACTCATCCCCTTTGGCAAAGGATTGATGCAGCATATCCAGCAACTCAGCGCTGCTGTGCTGTTGCTCTTCTTCCGGCTGGTGTGGGTTTTTAATATCGAGGTTGTAACCACTGGCTTTAATGGTTTTGATGTCCACCTGCCAGGCCTGTTCGGTTGCTTTACGGTTGTTCCACCATTGCTTCAGGCTATCGAACTCAGCTAACTGAATCGGCTTGGTTTTTGAGTAAGCTTTGTAGGCCTCAGGCAGTTTGTGTTCGTAGTACCAAACATTTTTTGTTGCTTCACCCTTGGTGAAAAAGAGCAGGTTGGTGGCCACCGAGGCGTAGGGCTTAAATACGGAATTGGGCAGGCGCACGATGGTATGCAGGTTGCAATCTTCAAGCAGCTTTTGGCGGATGCGATGTTTTACGCCATCGCCAGTAAGGGAGCCATCGGGCAAGACAATCGCCGCTCTGCCGCCTTTTTTCAGCAGGTGTATCATCAGGATCAAAAACAGGTCGGCCGACTCTTTGGTACGGTAGGTCTGTGGAAAGTTATTTTCGTTGTTGTTGGAGACCATACCGCCAAAGGGTGGGTTGGCGATGATGATATCCACCCGGTCTTTACGGCTGTATTCGGTTAGGGGGCGTTCCAGTGAATCGCCAAAACGAATATCTGGGGTGGTGATGTCGTGCAGCACCAAATTGGTATTGGCGAGTATGTAGGGCAGTGGTTTGTATTCCCAGCCACGCACGTTATTGCCAATCGCTTCACGCTGCGCCACATTGCTAGCACCAGCCTTAAGATGTTCGATAACAGCGGTGAGAAAACCGCCCGTACCACAGGCAGGATCGAGCAAGGTTTCGCCGTGTTTAGGGTTAACCATCTCGGTCATAAATTGCGTGACGGCACGGGGGGTATAAAATTCACCGAGGGTTCCGGCGCTTTGCAGCTCACTCAAGAAGGTTTCGTAGATTTGGCCAAAGAGGTGCAGGTCTTTGCTGTTGTTAAAATCGATCTCATTGAGCTTGTTAATCACCTGACGCAAGTGAATGCCTGACTCCCAAATCCCCACATAGAAAATAACGTGCTCAAAAAAACAGCCCAAAGCATAAGGATACTCTAATATAGTTGGTGTTTTCTGACACTCGAAAATACACCGCGCCAAAAAAACAACGTCTTTCACC
>JAKITT010000058.1 GCA_021647945.1 Candidatus Polarisedimenticolaceae bacterium | reverse complement strand
GAGTTTGTAAGGTAGAATGTGTGTTGGCCTTGGTTGTTTCACCCATTGGGTGTCGGTTTGTTTTGTCGCTAACCATTATACAACCAAGGCTTTCTGCGTTTTACGTTTTTCTATGTGGGGATTAGGGCAACATAAGCATCTTGCTTTTGTCTGAACTCGTGCTGTTCTGCTGCAGTTTTAGCCGCACTTTGATCGGTATATAGGCCAACGATTACTCGGTAAGTTGCAGCCCCCTTAATTGAGGCATTACCAATCACCTGTGCATTTACCCCTTTAGACCGTAGTCTTGTCTTATAACCATCAGCATTATCCAAGTTGGAAAAATTACCAACCTGTACGGCAAATAGATGTTGTTGGGTCTCACCAGGGTTGATAGTGGCCAACACAATCGTAGGTTCCTCTAATGCAATCGCATCATCAACTACCTCGACCGGCCAATCTGCTTCAAAAATCACATTTTGCACATCTGCTTGCTTCACTACACTTAATGAATCAGACGATAGAGCATCATCACTAATGGTTGCTTCAAATACGAGGGGGACCGTATCTACCAAAGGTGGATCTCCCTGGACTTTTTGCTGGGTAGACCCCAGATAAAAGCCCGTCAAAAAAATGACAGGAGGGATAATTGCCAAGCCAGTAAACAGTGTAAAAAACTCTTTACGAGTCAATTTGATAGTATCCATTATCCTTACCCTTAAATTACCGGATTAAATTAGCCAATAATATGGCGGATCAATACCTGCTAATTAAAGAAGCGCATATACCGGGCCAAATTTCTACTTTTTAGAGGGTAAATCTAACTTTCTGCATTTGAGGCGCAGTTGATACAGAGTGTCGCGGTTGGATTCACCTCTAGACGCCCCTTTGATACAGGCTCATCACAACGCAGGCAGTACCCAAACGTACCCTCATCAATCCGTCGCAAGGCGATATCTATCCGCTGCAGCTCAATAGTTCTGCGCCGATTGGTCTCTTGAGACATCGCCTGTGCTTGCAGCGCATCCATTCGTGATAGACGACCAACACAGCTCTGATCCAGCTTAACGATCTGTGCCGCCTCTTTGCCAATCTCATCAACTGCCTGTAGCTCCGCCCGCAATGCTAACAGGCGACTGCGAAAATGCTTGATATCTAATGTTGTAAGTTGCTCCATATCATGAGCATGACATCTTCATAGTAGAAACCCAACCTAAGGAAGCTCTGAATCAGTCATGATTGTTTTAGACTGACTAAAACTGCCCAGACTTACTCAGAGGTTCCCTAATGTCGCTTAGCCGAGGTGGAAATATTTATGACATCTACCACAAATAGACGTAAATTGAAGCTCATAAGAGTATCCACAAACACCTCAATTTAAGGCTGATATTGACCAATGACTTTTGATTTTGAAGAATTGGGTTATGAGAAAACTCCACTGGGTGAGATCAGCCTCAGACGCCGGGCAGAACCCAGGCTTGGTGGTAAAATAATCTACGAGGTTAAGCTAGGCGATGAGTTCTTGATGTCTAGCCTGTTTACCGAGTCTGAGATCCAGCTGGCAAAACTTGGGATCGCGGCACTTGAAGGTGATGCATTCGATATCGTCGTAGGCGGGTTAGGCCTCGGCTATACCGCTGTTGCAGCGTTGGAGTCATCATCCGTCCGGTCACTCCGGGTGATTGAGGTGATGCAACCTGTCATCGACTGGCACCAAAACGGCTTAGTCCCCCTTGGCGAAACATTGGCATCAGATCCACGCTGCACCCTACTCCAAGCTGACTTTTTTGAACTGGCCCTCTCTAGCAACAAAAGCTTCAATCCAGAGGATTCAAATCAGCGTTTTCATGCCATATTGCTTGATATTGACCACTCTCCCGACTATTTGCTCAACCCAGGTAACAGCAGCTTCTATACCGAAGCTGGCTTGCAAAGCCTGGCAGACAAACTTCACTCAGGCGGCATCTTTGGATTATGGTCAAATGACCCGCCAGATGATGCATTCATGCAGCTTCTTGGTCGCGTATTCCAGACAACTGAGTCTCATGTGGTCTACTTCCCCAATCCATATCTGGGTAAAGAGTCATCTTGCACCGTCTATTTAGCGCGTACAAAAAGCAATATTAAGGATGAACAATGAAAGCTACTCTATTGATATTATTGCTACTCTCTACCTCTGTCTCAGCAGAGAAAATTGCAGGCGTCACGATCCCATCGGAGGTAAAGCACGATGGATTTTCGGAAATGCTTACGCTTAACGGGGCTGGCATACGCTCTAAATTTATCTTTGATATCTACATTGCTGCACTCTATCTACCTTCACGTACAACCGAGAGTGAAGCGATCATCGCCAATGATCACCCCAATCGGGTCTTGATGCATTTTCTCTATTCAGAGGTAGAGAAGAAGAAACTGGTCGATGGCTGGATTGAGGGTTTCAATGACAACACCCCAGCGGATCAGATGGCCAACCTGCAAGATCGCCTAACGACCTTTAACAGCCTCTTTGAGACGGTGGTAGAGGGCGACCAAATTTTACTCGACTATCTACCCAATGTCGGCACGCAAGTAACGATAAAAGGGGAGTTAAAAGGGACTATCCCTGGCCATAACTTTAATCAGGCCCTGTTACGTGTATGGCTGGGACCCGATCCAGTGACATCAAGTTTGAAAGATGCTCTGCTGGGAATTGAGTAGGCCTACTGGGGTCTAGCCCGGATAATTCATAAATTATGTACAATCTTGCTTGTCTATTGATTCCACAAGAAATATTCACCCCACAAGGGGGTACCGAGGTCTTCAGTCACCCGTAATTACTGATACGGGATCTCTTCAGAAATTTCCTTGTGAAACCAATATTCTGCGCAATGAAGTGCATGGATGCACAAATACAAGCGAAGACAGGAGTCGAGAGCTGTCTTTGCACCGATTTATGAAATATCCGGGCCAGGCTGATACTCACAAGGATGGAACACTATGCAGTCACCAATAACGCCAATTAATAGCAACGCCACGAAAGAGGAGATAGATCAGGCCTCAAATGCGGCAATGGCCTCTTTGTTAAACCTAACATTTTTACCTGTTATCGCCTTTGTCTGGTTAGTTGTTAAAAACAGAGGGACAAATAGCAACAGAATCGATGGTTATCACATCAAGTTCGGCATAAAACTCAACCTAAGCGCCGCATTTTTTCTACTGCTGGTCACTGCCATAATGATTATCACTGGAGGGTTCTATTCCGCATGGACATGGGTTTATGTCATCACATATTTCACCTTGGTTCACTCCTTTTTTATAGTGACCGCCGTTTGGTTACTGACGCGAGCATGGTCTGGTAAGAGGGTGTGGCATCACACATGAGCGGAGCAATAGATGTCATCATAATAGGCGCTGGGGCATCTGGGTTAATGTGCGCACTCACCGCCGGAGAGCGTGGGCGCAAGGTGTTGGTGCTAGATCATAGTGATAAAATCGGTGCAAAAATCCTCATGTCAGGTGGGAGACGTTGCAACTTCACCAACCTATTTATCGAGCCTGAGTACTACCTTTCGGCCAATCCTCACTTCTGTAAATCTGCCCTCAAACGTTTCACCCAGTGGGACTTTATCACCATGGTAGAGAGCCACGGCATCCAGTATCACGAGCGCGAGCATGGCCAGCTCTTCTGTGATGACTCAGCACGCAATATTCTCGATATGTTATTGGCAGAGTGCGATCAAGCCGGTGTCACCATTCAAAACCGCTGCACCATCAGCACCATTACAAAACCTGAAGATGCATCACCCTTTCATCTTACTACCAACAGGGGCCATTTTGAGGCTCAGTCACTGGTTATTGCCACTGGTGGGCTCTCCATCCCAACCATGGGTTACCATGGTTTTGGTCATGAGATCGCACTGCAATTTGGTATGCAGATTGTGCCTCTCAAAGCGGGTTTAGTCCCCTTCATGTTCAGTGACCGATACAAGGCAGTGTTTGAAAGACTCTCTGGTTTAGCGCTAGAGGCAACGTTAACTACAGAGCAGCAGAGCTTCACTGAAAATATCCTCTTCACCCACCGAGGACTCAGTGGCCCAGCGGTACTGCAACTCTCCAACTACTGGCAACCCGGTGACTCAATCAAGGTCAACCTTTTGCCCAACATTAATCTGGAACAGAGACTACTCACAGCCAAACAGGAGCACCCTAAAAGGCAACTGAACAATCAGCTTACTCAGCAGTTGGCAAAAAATTTAGTGCAGGAGCTTGAGCGTATCTTCTGGCCAACATGGGCCAATAAACCCATGGCAGAGATCCCCGATGCCATATTGTCAGAGATTGCAGAGAATTTGCAAAACTGGCGACTCAAACCCTCCGCCACCGAGGGGTACCGCACTGCTGAAGTCACCATCGGCGGTGTCGATACAGAACAACTCTCCTCAAAAACCATGCAGAGCACCACACAACAAGGACTCTATTTCATTGGTGAGGTGGTTGATATCGCCGGTTATCTTGGCGGTTTCAATTTCCAATGGGCGTGGTCATCAGGTTACGCTGCTGGGCAATATGTCTGACCTCCACACATGATGCTACTCAAATAGAGTGATAGCTGATGGTGTTGTTACTCCATCCCAGATGAGTGATCCCGCTGCCCCAGAAGCTGGGTAGTCATACCAGTGGGCTGCCATTTCAGAGAGACTCCCACTTTCACCAGAGAGCCATGCTCGATAGTCAGAAAAAAGCGGATAGGCCTCATTGATATCAACCCGCTCTCCATGGCGGTCAGCGTAGGCTCCCTGCCCTTCACTATTTTCCCGCCCGCTCAACTAGGCGATAGCTGAATTGCCGTTAAAAAGGACTCCCCGTCAACATCTTCAATGGGGGGATGAGCAACATCTCAAGCAGAGTCAGCCCGATGATCACCGCCATCGGTGATAGATCAAGCCCAGATATAGGTGGTATTAACCTACGTGCCGGTCGCATCAGAGGATCGGTCAGTTTTTGCACCAGGCCAATCACTGGGTTGTACGTGCCCGGACTGACCCAGCTCACAATAACCTGAATCAGGACGGAGAAGAGGAAGATATTGATGCTCATCTGGACCAAACCTGAAATGGCCCACAACGGTGAAGCAATAGGTGAGATCGGCATCCCACTCACCAATGTCACTAGCGCCAACTCCATTGACTTGAGTATCCAAGCCAACACCAATGAAGAGAGGTCAATGCCGCCAATACCTGGAATGATACTACGCAATGGACGCAGTACAGGTGTCGTCACCTTGACGATGAATTGAGAGACCGGATTGTAGAAATCTGCCCTGACAAGCTGCAACAGAAAGCGCAGCATAACTATCAAGATATAGAGTCCAAACAGAGTTTGAATCAGAAAAACGACGGGATTTGCTAGGTAACCCGCACCCATTATTGTTTACCCCCAAGAATATCAGAGAGTTCTTGTGAGCGATCTCTGGCGGAGGTCAAAGCCACCGAAAAGAGTTCACGCAACTTCCCCGCTTCAAACGTCTCTAAGGCTCGCTCAGTCGTGCCGCCAGGTGATGTCACCTTCTGCCTCAGTTGCGCAGGCGTATCTCGGCTCTCAATTGCCATTCGCGCAGCACCAAGGGCCGTCTGCAAGGTCAGCAGATGCGCGCACTCTTGGTCGAGCCCCATCTCCATACCGGCATTCTCCATCGCCTCCATCACCAGGAAAAAATAGGCGGGACCACTACCTGAGAGCGCAGTAACAGCATCCATTAACTGCTCATCTTTAACCCAGCGAACCAAACCGACAGCCCGCAAAATGGTCTCTGCTAGATTGCGCTGCTTCTCACTGGTGGCTGAGTTGGCGTGCAAAACAGTAGCACCCGTTTGGATCAGTGCCGGTGTATTGGGCATAGCCCTAACCAAGGCAACACCGCCACCTAACCAATGCTCCAGTGACTCTTCACGAATACCCGCCGCGATTGAGATAACCAGTGGTTTCTCTTGCTGAACAGTGGCCGCCAGTTCACACGCTACCTGTTGCAATACTTGTGGTTTAACTGCAAAAACAAGGGTGTCGGCACAGGCAATCGCTTTGCTATTGTCTCTCTCAGTATGGATAGTAAAACGTGCCCTTAAACCCGCTAGCTTTTCAGCATCAGGATCACAAACAGTAATGGTGGCAGGTTCAACACCATCGGCAATCAAGCCGCTTATGAGGCTGGTGGCCATATTTCCACCACCAATAAAGGTGATGTTATTCTGACCCGTTGAAATCATTTCCTGGCTATTGTTGTTCAATCTATTTGACCTATGTTGCGATAAGCTTTAATCGTGAATGACCCTACTCTACCAAAGTAATAAGCATCGATGCAGCGCTTTTGCTATGACGCCCTAGCGGCATAATCCCTTGCCCCAAATATAGCAGTACCTACACGAACAATGGTGGAGCCTTCTGCAATAGCCGCTTCCAGATCAGCAGACATACCCATTGAAAGCGTCCTGAGCGGCCATCGTTTATCAGCCAGTTGCTCTCTAAGCTGATAGAGACGCTGAAAGGGTAGACGCTGGGCGTCAAGACCTTCAGCCGGGGCGGGGATCGCCATCAGACCAGACAACGCTAATCTTGGAAATGCATCAAAGGCTGCGATCACTGCAGGCATCGATGCTGGGCTAAAGCCCCCTTTGCTCTCTTCGTTACTCACATTCACCTGTAGACAGACTTTTAGGGGTGCTAACTGATCGGGGCGCTGACTGTTTAGTCGTTGGGCATGCTTCAAATTGTCAATACTGTGAACCCAGTCAAAGTGTTCAGCAATCAATTTTGTTTTATTACTCTGGATGCGACCGATAAAATGCCATTCAATCGCCTCCTGTTGCAACTGGTCAATTTTTTCCAGCGCCTCTTGAAGGTAACTCTCACCAAATGCGCTTAAACCTGCTTGCTGGGCATGCTTAATCTCATCTGCTGAGCGGGTTTTGCTAACAGCTAACAGCTGCACACTATGAGGCTCACGACCAAAATGGCTTTCAGCATCAATGATTTGTTGTTGAACGGTAGCAATATTCTGTTCGATGGGGGGCATAATAGTATCTATATTCGTCTATACTGGGATGGCTTTTATGAGTGTAGTTTTCCACATGCTTGCCGACATAATTAAAACAGTTCCTAAGCAGAAAATATAAGGGTTATCTATGGATATTGCTGAACTTCTCGCCTTCAGTGTTAAACACAACGCCTCTGATTTACATCTCTCTGCCGGTCTCCCCCCCATGATTCGTGTCGATGGTGACATTCGCCGCGTTAACGTACCGGCCCTTGAGCATAAAGCCGTTCATGGACTCGTTTATGACATCATGAACGATAAACAACGCAAGGATTACGAAGAGTTCCTTGAAACCGATTTCTCATTTGAAATCCCCGGCCTCGCCCGCTTTCGTGTCAATGCATTCAATCAAGCGCGTGGTGCTTCTGCCGTCTTCAGAACCATTCCATCAAAGGTATTGACCCTCGAAGATCTTGGCTGCCCCGACACCTTTCGTGACATCGTTGATGTACCACGTGGACTGGTGCTGGTCACCGGGCCTACGGGTTCAGGTAAATCAACCACCCTCGCGGCGTTGATCGATTACAAAAATGATACCGATTATGCGCATATCCTAACCATTGAAGACCCAATTGAGTTTGTCCACAACAGCAAAAAATGCCTCATCAACCAACGTGAAGTGCATCGAGACACGCTCGGTTTTAGTGAAGCCCTACGTTCAGCACTGCGTGAAGATCCCGACATCATTCTGGTGGGTGAATTGCGTGATCTGGAGACCATTCGATTGGCACTCACCGCCGCAGAGACCGGCCACTTAGTCTTCGGCACACTGCACACCAACTCCGCAGCAAAAACCATTGATCGTATTATTGATGTCTTCCCCGCCGGTGAGAAAAGCATGATTCGATCCATGTTGTCAGAATCACTCCGCTCAGTCATCGCGCAAACACTACTGAAAAAAATCGGTGGTGGCCGAACCGCCGCCTGGGAGATCATGATAGGCACCCCCGCCATTCGCAACCTAATCCGAGAGGGCAAAGTGGCACAGATGTTTTCAGCCATTCAAACAGGGCAAGCACTTGGCATGCAATCATTAGATCAACACCTGCAAGAACTTGTCAGCAAAGGTATAATCAGCCGCATAGACGCCCGTAGTAAGGCCATGAATAAAGATCTCTTTACCTAAAAGGGGTCTGTAGTGAAGGATCAAACCATCGTGATGGATATGAATAACAAGGATGAGATGATGCGTAAACTCTGTTTAGAGTTGAACTCATTGTACTCCCTGATGATAAAGAAAAAGGCATCAGACCTTTTTATCACCGCCGGTCGCGCCCCATCCCTAAAGGTGGATGGACGCATAATTACCACATCAAAAGCGGCGCTAACCCCCGCACAGACGGCCAACTACGTCTATGCGGTGATGACCCAAAAACAGCAGCATGAGTTTGAAGAAACCAAAGAGTGTAACTTTGCCATTACGGCAAAGGGGATTGGCCGATTTAGAGTCAGTGCCTTCACTCAGCGTGATTCAGCGGGCATGGTCATTCGGCGTATCGAAACACGCATCCCCACCTTTGAAGAGCTAAATCTACCGCCCATTCTGCGTGATTTAGCGATGACAAAACGTGGATTGGTGATTTTTGTTGGCGCTACCGGGACAGGTAAATCAACCTCATTGGCCGCCATGATCGGCTACCGCAACCGCAAAAGCTCAGGCCATATCGTCACGGTAGAAGACCCTATTGAGTTTATTCACAACCATGATCAATGCATCGTCACCCAGCGAGATGTTGGACTTGATACCGCATCCTATGCCGTAGCACTAAAAAATACCCTACGTCAGGCACCGGACGTTATCCTAATCGGCGAGATCCGTACCCGTGAAACCATGGAACATGCCATCGCATTCGCCGAGACCGGACATCTCTGCCTCAGTACGCTGCATGCCAACAATGCCAATCAGGCATTAGACCGCATCATACACTTCTTTCCAGAGGACCAACGCTCACAGCTGCTGATGGATCTTTCGCTCAACCTGCGCGCAGTAGTGGCACAACAGTTGGTACGGCGCATTGATGGTAAAGGGCGTCGAGCAGCCGTAGAGATTCTCATCAACACTCCGCTAATTTCAGATCTCATCCGCAAAGGCGACATTCCTAAGCTTAAAGAGCTGATGAAACGCTCCGGTGAACACGGCATGTGCACCTTTGATCAGGCGCTCTACAAACTCTACATTGATGGTGAAATCAGTTATGACGATGCGCTGCTCTTCGCCGACTCAGCCAACGATGTGCGTTTGATGATCAAGTTGGGCAATGCTGGACAGGTGACCGACCGATTGATCAACCAGATGGATGGAATCGCACTCATTGATGGCAGTTAAGGAACCGTGATGGATAGAAACAAATTTGTCTTATATGCCTACCCCTTCCGCACACGAGCTGAAAGGGTCTTATGGGCACTAAAAGAGTTTGGTTATCCCTATGAAGTGGTAAGACTTGACCCATTTAAGGGTGAAACAAAAACCAAAGAGTTCTTGAGCCTAAACCCCTCCGGTAAAGTGCCTATTTTAACCCATAATGGCGAAGTATTAACGGAATCACTGGCCATACTTGAGTATCTAAATGATATCTCCACAAGCAAAAAACTGATCCCAACAGAATCAAAAGCAGCCTATAAGTATAGAAAAGTAGTTCACTATGGTTTGACTGAAATAGAGCCATATTTATGGGTTGCAGAGCAAGATAGTCGCTCAAGGGCGCTCTATACCTGGCCAAAAGGAACCTACAAAGATGCCATCGCCCAAGTAAGAGAGAACATCAAACCGGTGTGGGAGTGGATCAACGCAAGCCCCTATATCGCTGGTGACCAGTTCACACTGGCAGACATCTACTTTTATCAATTGATCGCATGGTCAAAAGAGCACCAAATAGAGACCCCATCCGCTGCAAAAGAGTATCTGAAAAGATTGGAATCAAGAGCCAACTTCCCCGCAGAGATTCTCATCCAACGGGAAGATCTATAAGCCCATAACGGCCATCAGACTGAATACTACGTACAAGACAAAAACCAACAATTCTTCATGCAATAGCTTAAAATATCGCCCAATTTCATTGACTAAAATCGAGACTGGAGCGACAGATGAGCGAATCGAGTGCATTTGCAAAAGAGACTCTCAAAGTAATGCCAACTGCATTTGCCAAACTCACCAAACTGATCATGGCGATGACCGCTGTAAAACAAGATAGTGGGAAAAAGACCCTATTTGGCAAAGATAAGGGAGCCAAAGCCTTCTCTAAATTCCTCGCTCTTTTGAAAGAGACACTGGATGCGATGGTCGTTGATGGCGTGATAAAAACATCCGACTCAAACGAAGATGTCATCAATACACTCGAAGAAAAACTAGCCGACTTCGCCACCATCTACCCCGATTGGGACGATGGATACGCCTTTGCCAACAACTTCTTTGGTGAGCAACGCCAAGCAGCCACCGTAGCTGTGAATAAAGTCCGCCAAATGCGTTAGTGTTTTCTCCAGCAATCCCTAGATTTGTGATAGATAGACATCGTCTCAATCGTTGCAGATCTATGTATACACTCAGCAAGGTAGCCTGATGAGATAGTTCGCCCTGTGTATTAGCTCGGCAACTTGACCATTTAAACCGTGGTCTGTTCCCTGTTGTTGGAACCGTGCCACAAGACAACCAACAAGGTTTTTTGATTTATAACCATCTAGCTCCGCTGATTCAACAATGGTAATTTGATCATCTGTGGTGAAAGGAGTCTCCCGTAGCTTTGTGGGTCAGCTGGAACGACATGCTATGTTTTTGATCTGAAGTTTTCTTACATTGTAAACAAATACAAATAAATATCATTGGTGCCATGGATAGGTAATATGTAACCATTCAACAATGGTGATGAGTAGAATAATTCTGCCGAATATTTATTTGCGTTAGTACTGAACTGGCTATTACCTTCAATTTTTAATTGGGTAGTGAATTCCGTTGGATACCAGTTCATGGCAGGAACAAAGCTACCTTTTCCAACAATTTTCTCATCAGTAAACAACTTCTCAATTGTTCCAATAGGAAAAGACAAAATTGCAACCAGTGCCCAGTCGTTAGAACCAAAAGTGTCATTTTTACTTGATTCTACAATGCTCCACATTGATTTAATGGGTGCTGATGGCAAAGAAATCAGTTTTTCTAATTGTTCCATATCAGTGTTCACTTTTACTTCCTCTTGAGTAGCTTGAGTGCATGCAACAAACATTAAGGAGATTAATAACACTAAGTGCTTCACAAGTTATTCCTCAATAAAATGTATTATCCCAGATGGATTCTTCTCTACATGAATATCTGCGCTAACCCAAAGATTGTGACCACCTATGGCTTTCTGCCAATTTTCAGTTGCTGGGTATGGAAAATATACACTCCCTTCATTTGCGGTGAGAGCAGACCCAGTCATTTGAAAGTCAAAGGGTAGGCCCGCTCTTGTTAGCTTCGATCTATATAGGTAAATTGCTCCTTCAGCAGCGTCATTTATAATGTTCTTCAGGGTTATCTTGCCACCGGGGTCATTCGCAACGTATCGCTCATAAGAAAACCACCTTCTATTGCCACTACCTTTTAAAAAATGACGATATGCAGCTAATGCATCAGGAATATCATTCTTTGGCATGAACGGGATGTTTTGTATTGCTTCAGCAGCCTCTAATTTTGCATACCATATTGCATAATCAATTTTTTCACCATTAGTTGGTGCGCGTATAGCAAACTTATCTAGAAAACCGTTATCATGGTTGATCTTTGGTTTTTTAGCTTTACCAATTGAGTAAGTTGCTATTGTCATAAACTCCCTCTTATATTCATTTAGTCAAACCTATAATTACAGAGTGAATTCCATTAAGAAACATAACGCCTTACATCAGGGGCTTGCGACAGCTTGGTTTAGGTGTGCTATAAGCGATAGCGATAGCGCCAGCGCACCTAAACCAAGCTGTCGCAAATCCCTTGGATGTTATTGTGTACGCCCAGCATGGGCATGAACTAATGAGGTGAAAGTCCTCTGTAGGAAGGCCACCATCCTATGAGGCGTAGGCTGAAGGCGAGATGGCACAAGACCTCGAAGCCACGTGATCTAACGGCCACCGTAAATGATGCAGTTGTGCAGTGACAGTTCATGTTCTTATCTGGGGAGATCTGTTCAGCAAGGCGACTATGGTTACTATGCGAGCCGGACTGAGGGCCACCTTGAAAGGGTTGGAATAACCACCGGACGCTAAGGTGAAATAGTAGCGCGACTTGAGGTAACTTTAGTCGTGATTGAACAGAAGTCAGCAGACGGCATAGTAGCCTAACGCCCATCGTGATGGTTGGGACATGGTGAAGGCCTGAACCTGAAGATCAGTAAGGAGCCTGTGCAGCCCAACTACTCCGTGCCCGACCGGGTCTAGGAGCGTTGGCGCAAAATCAGTAGCCAGTACTGGAGGGAGTCGGAGATTGTTGTCCAACTTACCTTTAAAGCATCTTTGGGAAACGCCCTGTGCGGACCCGCATGCAGGGTGTTGTGGAGGCTGGGGGAGAAAAACCCCCGGCTATCCGATTATGCATTTTCACCCCAAGGATTGTGCAATTCCACTGAACTTTGCTGCATATCCGAGACATTCCTTGTAACTACAACACAATTATTTACTAGGCCTGTAACCGCTATTAAACCATCGATTGAAGGGAGAGGCTTACCTACTGCCTCTGACTTACCCTGTATTTCTCCCCACTTAGATGCTACTTGCATATCTATTGGGAGTATTCGTCCCTCAAAGCGTTGTTTTAAGTCTTCCTCAACCCACATCCGAAGTTTATTCTTCCTCCTGCCATCAACTGATTTTTCAATGCCTTTTTCGATTTCCCCAAATGTGAGAACGCTTAAATATAAGCTTTCTTCATCTTGCTTTTTAAGCCATGCAACAACCTTTTTATTTGGTTTTGGCTTTATAGCCTCAGAAATCACACATGTATCAAGAAGATATTTCATAGACTGATATCCCTTGGAACATCTTTGCTTCTTGTGATTTCAAGCGCCACCTCTGCCAAGGGGGATTCTCTCAAGAATTTTACCAAGTCCGTTTTTGGTTTAGTAATTTTTGTATATTCTTCAAACGACAAAACCACTACCGCCTTATCGCCGTGCTTTGTGACAATTTGTGGTTCCTTGTGCATAGCATCTTCAACTAACTGACTGAATTTGCTCTTTGCTTCTTGTAATTGCCATGTATTATTTTTCATAATCACACCTAAATATCGGACTAGTATGACTAGACTTTAGTTCCTTAGGTGAGTTTTGTCAAACTGCGGGGCTTTACGCTCTTCCGAATAACGTGGCATTTCTAATTCTTTCCGCCCCCTGTCTGATCTTTTATCATTTCAACTGAGGCGACAACTATCCTGACACAGGGGGATACCGGCGCCACCACAGCCTGAACCACTACCTGTTGAAGAGCCTTTAGAGCCTATAAAAACACCTGAACCCATACAGAAAACCGCACC
This sequence comes from Candidatus Polarisedimenticolaceae bacterium, assembly GCA_021647945.1. Lineage (GTDB taxonomy): Bacteria > Pseudomonadota > Gammaproteobacteria > Chromatiales > Chromatiaceae > JAKITT01. Next base: position 6,019 of record JAKITT010000058.1, on the reverse strand, counting down.
GCCAGCTCCAGCAGAACCACCTGCAGCGCCGTCGGATGCAGTGGCCACGGCAAAATATGAGCAGCTGCTCGTCACCTGGTTGGAAAAACATAAAAAATATCCACGTCGTGCCAAGCGTATGCGTATCGAAGGGGAGGGTTGGTTACGCATCCTGATAGACCGCACGGGACGGATACAACATCTAACGCTGGAACAGCGCACGGGTAACAGATTGCTCGACAGGGCGGCACTTGAGATGGCAAAAAGGGCTGATCCATTCCCCCCCATGCCGGAAAATGATCCACGCCGGGAGTTGGAGTTTATTGTGCCTGTTCTGTTTGCGTTGCGTTAATTGTAGGAGCGTCTCTCTTTATTTATCAATATGCCGTTACCGTGTTTGGTGCAGGAGCTGCACCCTACATGGCTTCAACGAGGAGCCGATGTTCCTACGGCAAGACACCTGCTAAGCCTAAAAGAACACCATCTTCAACCCACAATTCAATGTTGATGCCTTTAATCCAGGTGGAGTAGGTTGTGCCATCCAAATTAAAATTCTCGGGAATGATGGCCTGATAGTAGGTATGGGTACTCGTGCTGTTGCTGCTCTTTATTCTTAGCTGTGCAGCCAGTTTTCCCTGAATGGTGCAGTACCTCCCGCCGAGTAGTCGCTGTGCGATCTGGCCTACTCTTGTTGAGTCTATCAGGGTGAAATCAAGTTCCGACAAATATGCGCCTACGGCCTTTAAATCATCAGAGATTATTTCAAGAGCCATCTGCTTGGAGTGGTTATAGGCGATCTCTTCAGCAACCTGCTCCCTGATATCAACGTCATAACCATTGTAGATCCAGGTGGTATAGATGATAACAATAATAGATGCTGCCACAGCTAACAGGTTGCGGTTTTTTGCCGATGGAAAACGGTTGCTACTATTAGCAGCGGGATCTTCACTGTTACTCCCGGCTGCTGCAGAGGGTTCAAGTCGCTCCTGCAACGCCATTAATTTAGCAACTTCCCCCTTTGAGAGAGAGTGCTGTTGATAGTGGTTTTTGCATGCCTCTTTCAGGTTTTTCATCACTGCTTGCCCCGCTTTTGCGATGGTTGCATGATCCATTTGTTACGAAGTTTTGCTTTGATCCGATGCATCCTTGAGAGCCAGGTGCCGCGTCCACCACCTTGCAGATCCGCAATCTCCTGAGCCGTGTAACCCTCTACCGCCCAGAGATAGAGTAACTCGCGCTCTTCGCTCTTAAGACCCTCTAATAAGTGTTCAACCTCTTGCTGCTTAATCATGCTCTCTTCAAGAGATTCTAGCTGTTGTTGCAGCGCTTGATGTTCATTTTGTAGAGTGTCACTTTTGATCAGGCGTATTTTTTTATGGCGCTGGATATCGAAATAGCTATTTCGAATGCAACGTTTCATAAATGCCATCTTGTTATTGACCGGCTGAATATTTTTGCCTGGGTTCAAGAGTTTCTCAATATTGCTATAGAGCAGATCGTATGCTTCATCCCTATCCTGGCACAGTGCGAGTGCATAACGGAAAAGTGTATCAAGCTCTGATTTATCAATCATGGTGTAACGACCCAAGTAACGGTGCAGATTGCCCTGAAATTTGTCAGTTCAAGGTAAAAATGTGAGTTTACAAGTGTAAATGATCATTTTTTAACGGATTTCAGGGGCGAACTGAATAGTTACTGACTCAACGTCCCATAAGCGCATCTATATGCGCTCCAATATCTTCTGGTGTCTCTGCTGCCCGGTAACGTATAACGCCGTTAATGTCGATAATAAGCTGGGTCGGCGTGCCTACTATGCCGTATGCCTTGCTGATCTCACGGCTCTCGTCAAAAGCGAGCGGATAGGTTAATTTGTATTTTTTCTGGTAATGGTTCACTCGTCTGAGTGAATCATTGACGGCGACATTGATGGCCAGCACTTCAATCTCTTCCCCGTAGGTTTTATAAAGTCTGTTTAGTGCAGGGATCTCATCTTTACAATTTGTGCACCAAGTGGCCCAAAAAATCAGATTGACCGCTTTTTTCCCTTTGTAATCTGACAACTTGAATCTGCTGCCGTCGATACGTGTAATGGAGAAATTTGCAGCACTGTCGCCAACTCTTGTGCCGCTCTCCTCCACATTGGCGTAGAGATTTGCTGCAGAGAGAAAAGCAATAAAGGTCACTATTTGTGTAATGGTTTTCATCGTTCATATTACCTGTTACCCATATCCTGCAAGCGATAGTACCTGCAGGATAGAGGTATTAAAAAAGCAGAAGTCCCATCTGCACCAGAAAGTACTCTCCGGCTGCAAACATGATAAGTGCCATGGCGGCTTTCACCCGGTTCATCCAGGCGCCAGACTTGGGCAGTGCTGAAAGAAGCCCGGAGAATGTACCAATGGCGATCAATAGTGTGGAGAGGCCAAAAGCAAACACAAAGAGCAGTATGCCGCCATACACAATATCGCCAGTGCTGGCCACGAAGGTTAACAGTATCGCCAATACAGGGGCAGTACAGGGGCCAGCCACCAGACCGGAAGCACCACCAATCAGGTAGAGCCGAAGCCAGCCAATCGATACCTTGTCCCCCATCGTGGTGTTGACGCTAAAATGTGGAATCTGTATCCACCCCATCATCCAGGCACCAAAGAGCAAACAGAGATTGGCGACCAGAAAATAGCCCCAGGGATTGGTGGAGATCTCACCAAACATCTGCCCTGATGCTGCCGCTATCACACCTAATCCGCCATAAACAGTTGCCAGGCCGCTGGCATAGATCAAGGAGTTGGTGAAACTACGCCATTTCCCATTGTTTCCAGATGAACCGATCACACTGATGGTGATTGGAATCATGGGGTAGATACAGGGGGTGGCGCTGGTGAGCACTCCCCCAAAATAAGCGATGAACACGGCTAATATAGAGCCGCCGGCCAGGCTTGTTGTTAAAAGTTCAGATACAGACTCCACAGTAGATCCCTAGTGCTCGTGACCGTGATCGTCGTCACTATGAGTGGGGGCTTCACCAGGTTTGCGAGCCAGTAGTGCTTTAGCGACCTTTTGATCCTCCTCCCAAGCTGCGGTAGCGAGTTGCTGTTTGCTAACGCCGTCAATTTCGATAGTGTCAATCTCAACGTGATTGGCATTGGGGTATAACCAGCCGGTAATTTTTGCTTTCTTACCAATAACCAGTTTATGTGCACGAATCGTGTCATGGCCTGTGGCGTTGTTGACGATACTCCATAAAGAGCCATCACCCAGTTTTACACCCACATCGTGCAGGGTATAAAGGCCACACTGCGCATTAGCACCTGACATCTTTTTCAAACTACAGCCTAAACAGACAAGCTCTGCCTCAACAGTGATCTGATCCAACCCTTTCTTGTTGTCCCAGCCGCCAGCAAAACTTATCGCGCTAAATTGCATGAGCACAACAGATATGAATATGCCCAATAGGTGTTTTATTTTCATCCGATCTTCCTCGTAATTTAATATAAATATATAAAAAAACAGTCGGAGGGCGATGGGGTTTAAGCCACCACTTCCCGATCTTGAATAACTAAGACGGCTGTAGGGTCTATTTGATTGCATGACCAAGTGACAGGTACGAGGAACAAACTATAAAACCCGATTCCATCGCTGACCGCCAAGGTGAGTGAAACGAAGGTAGTTAGTCCCAGGTAGCCGTAAGGCCGCACCGTATACCCGTCGTGCGCGAGCGCCAGAGGGGATACGAAGTAGACATCCGAACACGGCGTTGAGTCATGTTGGGAGCTGGCACGTAGCTGCAATGAGCAGAGCGAAGCAGGACACTGTTACCGTGTTTGGTGCGGGGGCCGCACCAAACATGGCTGTAGTTTTTTGTTATGCGATATTTTCATTTACTTGATTTAAAGGTAATTTCAGGCTTTGCTCTGAAGTTTCCCATAACCTCTGAATTTCTCTTATTCTTTCGTGCGCCCCATCTTCTTTACGTGAGTAATTGCAGATATGATCTGATTGTATTAATACTGCTTCCTGTGAAGTGCAGAGAATTGCCCAATCCTCATACCAAACTACCGCAAATATTGGCCTACCATAATTTGGATGGTCTCTAAGCGTCCTGTTTCCCTCAGGTGAAAACAGTTTATGGATTGAATCTTCATTAGACGTAAATGCCCTAGAAAGGCTGTCATCTGCACATTTGGATTTTTTGTTTTTTAATAACCCGAATCTCGATGCGTGGTGCTTACGCCGCCCATAGACACTACGATTAAGCCCCAATGCTCCACAAGCAATGCTCATGGGCAATCGAACAGGCCGCTGATCAATGACGGTATTCACGCATCGCTCCCACTGCGTAAATGATCGAGCATCGATAACGCTTTTTTTTGGAGCTCCAGACAATCATTCGCGATATCAAGCTTGCGTGTCAGGCGAGCATTTTCTTTGCGAAGCTGCTCGTTCTGACGTTGCTCGGGCGTTTTTGAGGCGGCAGGCCCGGGGGCGCTTTTATTTAATCCCTCAACACCCTGTTCGGCGTACTCACGCCGCCAACTAGCGAGTTGATTGCTGTATAACTTCTCTTTGCGTAGCAATGCTCCCAACTCACCATGTTTACACGCCTCAGCTTGGGCAATAATGCGCAATTTATACTCAGTACTAAATTGACGACGACTACGCTTTTCTAGTGATGGATCTGGCGTTATTTGGCTATTGGTAAGTTCTGATGCTGATTTTGGCATCTCAAATATTCCTGCTTTCATGACCCTAAATATATGTTATCTCATACAATGACTGTATGGGATCAGGTTGACACACAGGGCTTGGCTGGATGACTTTCTATATATGCTCTAGCTAACTCAGCTGAATCAAAGAGTTTCATATATTCAATATGCCACCTTGCAACCCAGACAAAATATTTTTTTCTCTGACAATCGTAATTGATTGGATTATTCATGGTTGCACCTGAAACCTAGCTTCTTTTATATGTACCAATTGTCCAGCTTCAACTTTGGTACCCTTGAAAACTCTTTCATATTGTTGGTAATCAGTATTCCATTATTAGCTAGTGCAGTACCGGCAATTAATACATCGCAAGGACCGATTGGCGTGCCTTTCTTTTCAAGGTCAGCTCTGATTGATGCTGACAAGCGTGCTGCTTCACATTCAAATGGCAATATTTCTACCAAGGAACATAATTCTTTCATCTGAGTTTGTCGCTTTTGTGAGGAGGTAGATTTCGCTATGCCATACTCTAATTCATACAACACTACCGATGGAATAGCGATATCTTTTGGTGAAACCTCAAGAAACTTAGCAGGAACGCCTCCCATTCCTTTAAAAAAGTAGATTAACGTATTAGTGTCAATAACATACATCACAATGCCTCACGTTCAGCATCGTGATGTATGTTATTTCTAATCTCACCTATGCTAGGAAAGTTTTCCCATGCGCCAGCCAACGCAACGATAGACTGTGGCCACTCATCAGCTACTTTGTCCTGAATAAGCTTCGCAATCCACTTACTCTTTGATAAATGTGCAGATTTTGCAGCATCCACCATCTTCTGCTCAATACTTTCTTCCAAGTAAATTGTAACTTGTCCCATAACAGACTCCAATAAATTATATATGTATAATTATATGTGCTTTAAGTAATCTGTCAATGTCGGAAAAAGAGAATAACTTGATGAAATCTAACGAGGATGTAGAAAAACCCAATCCTGGCCAGAGAACTCCAGCCCTCCATTTCTCAGCAGGCGTCTAATTATTTCCCCAACCATTTACTCTTTTTACTCGATGCTGATCCAAGTGATCCCCGTTTGGCCTATTAAGCCTCATATGACCCTACTCTTCCTCTTTTTCACTCCCAACACCAGTCATATCAGTGGATCTTTAACCGAGGTAAAGGGGTCAGGAGGTAAAGGGGTCAGTACCGAATGCCGCTAACTTAAGGGTGTTTAGCAACATATTTACTCCTATGTTTTATCTCTTTCATTGAATGTCGTGGAGCCGTTAATAACTGGAATGGTTTTGGTCTTCGTTTTACGGCCCTAGGCTCA
>JAKITT010000160.1 GCA_021647945.1 Candidatus Polarisedimenticolaceae bacterium | reverse complement strand
TTTCATTTTTATTCTCAAGATCGAACTCTTCATCCAACATATATTTTTTTATTACCATAGAGGTTTTTGAGAATAGACAGCACATGCCTCTACCCTCTGGATTATGATCCAGGAACATTACCGATTGTCTCTTATTTTTAGTAAATTCATTTTCAATATATTTAGGAACTGCCTCATTTACAACAAACATTGCTTCTGTTGAAGTACCAAAAATACTGATCATTGATAACTTCTGTTCTTCCAACTGTTTTAATACGGCGGCTTGCTGGGGACTCACTGGTGTCTCCTTTGTAATAAGTAGATGCTTTTCATTAAAATTAACTTTAATGTATTTTACCGTTAATCTAGCTATCTTTGTGAAGAGATTATCAGGCCTGCATGGCTTTTCAGTAAAATCATCCATTCCTACCATATAACATGCCTCTTTGTAGGCGTGATTGGCGGTGAGTGCCATGATTGGAAAATAGCTTGTCTCTTGGCGAATAATCTTGGTTGCCTCAATACCATTCATTTTTGGCATTTCAACATCCATTAGGCAGAGATCATATTTGCCATTGTTCTTTTTTGCATACTCAACGGCTTCTACACCATTTGAAGCCATATCAAATTCGTAACCCCATATACCCATCAATTCGGCATTCAATGCCTGAATCATTGGATTATCTTCTGCTATCAATATCCTCATAGCTTACCTCCTGTAACTTACAAAGTTTGATCAGATCAGAACGCCATTTCTGCTAATTATTTATGGTTCCTGGTGTTGCGCCAACATCCTTACTGATGCGCTTGCTGCAACTCTTCAACCGTTTTTGAGAGACTCTCTTTTAATAACGAAAGGTGATTAGGTACAACGTGTATCGGTATCATCCTGATGTTTCCAGCGTTCAATAAAACGCTCCAGTTCATCAAAACTGTTTCTATTCGGTTTCATCTTTTCCATGGCCTAATTCTCTGACTGTAGCGCCATCAATGGCTAATCCGTGTATCAGATGCAGGTCTTGTCATCGGGGCTATGATCCTGAACTATATCGACCAAAAATCTCTGGCCGTAAATCGAACCTTGTGACGTTATGCTTTGTAAGCTGCTCGGTGATCTCTATCGCTTTTAGCCTACAGGGGTGATTTCTTGTTCCATTGGCCCATGATCGGATCGTCACCTCTGAAACACCGTGTGCCTCCGCAAGCTTCTTTCGGAAACGTGCCCGCTTATATCTGGGGTAACTATTGATATAGTCAAACAAGTCCATTTTTATCGATCCATCCATTACTCCGCCAAATCAACAACACCCAAAGGATACATCCTGTATCCCTCACGTCAAGACAGGATACACCCTGTGTCATTGAATCAAATGATACAAGGCGTATCATTTGATTCATGGAAACGGCATGGATTGATCGGGTCAAACATCGGATGAAAGAAACGGGCGTCTCTCAAGTCTCCCTAGCCAAGTCACTCTGTTGCACCCGTGGTGCAGTGGGGCACTATCTTTCTGGTCGACGTCACCCCAACTTAAAGCAACTCAAACAGATTGCAGAGATATTGCATATCGATCCTGGCTGGATGCTCTTCGGTAACGCTGGTAATGCGGTGCATGAGATGGGTCAGACTTACAAAGTGGCGAATCATAATAGGTCAATTGCGCTACGGGGCAGCACAAAAACGGGCATAGGTGCGGATGTCACAGGCCAAGTGGTCATTCCCAGCGATCCTGCCAATACGTTTGCATTAAGCGTTATCGGTACAGACTGGGCACCGCGTGTGCATGATGGTGAGATACTTATTCTTGCTTCAGACCTTAAACCACAGCCTGGTGATGAACTTTTTATTCGCTACCGCGATGGCCGTCTGGATCTACAGCAACTGGTTCGCCTTCAGGGCGATCAGATTGTTCTTGAGACGTTGACCGAGCGACGCTGCCGCCAGCACTATGCACTCTCTGATATAGAATCAATGCACTGCCTTCTGGCCGTAGTTCGCCATCATCTCAGCGAATAGTGGTCACATTTTGTCACTATGTGGTCGGTGCAGTACCGACTCAAGTTTGGCATCTCTGGGGATATTATGGCAACGCTTGCAATCAGCAAAGGTGAATGAGACCCGGCCATGGCAGTGGCCACAAAATCGCCCTTGCGCCATTTCCATCATGCGAATGCGGTTACCGCCAAGTTTGTCGGCAAAAATAGCAGGGTGGCAGGTCGAACAACCTATCCAATCACTATGGATACGATGGTCAAACAGCACATTGTCAACCGAATCAGTTTTACCAACAAATAGGATGCGATTATCCCGCGTCTCCTCTTTGTAGTTCTGATCCAGACTCACCAGTGGCCTAAAGACATTCTCTCTTTTCAGGGCCAACCAGTCGATCATACGAAATCGGTCAAGTGGCAACTTACCCTCAGGCAGATTTTCAGGCCACCACTCGGCACCGATACGATTGGCGGACGCCTGGATCGCTTCGTGATCAATATTTTCAGGTTTCAGCAGCCGCTCCGCACCTGGTTGACCTGCGATATGACAGCGGCCACACGTCGCCTCATCATTAGTGGCAAACGACTGTTCACCATCATGACATTTGGCACAGAGTTCGCCTTTATCAAACTCTGCATGTGAGATGTTATTGCTCCAGCGTTTGATCTCAAAAATGGAGGTGTGACACACCTTGCACTCATAATAGATACGGTGCATCCAGTGTGGGTAGAGTACGGGTGCCACGCCCTTTTCAGCCATTGCAGCGGCATTACGTTTCATAACAAAATTACCCAGCAGGCGCTCCTGCTTCTGCCACTTCATCACCTCGGCAACCCGCACTCTCTCCTCTTTTAACTCTTTATTGATGATCGGATCAAGACGCACCTGTGGTGCTTTATCACCATTCCAATGCATATGCATGGTGGCAATTGTGCTGGCTATATTGAGCAGATGCATCCGCTCTTCAAACTGTTTTCCCTCGACCATCGCTTCGGCAATGAGTTTTTCAACCACCTGCGGGATCTGTAGCTTGTTCTGTTCGATCAAGACCGCTTGCGCATTAAAGCGTTTACTCTCACCAAGCGTGACAAATTGCTGCACAAAATCACTCTCGGTGACGACACCGGCGGTCACTTCAGTCACATAGAGTCAGTAGTGTCCGGTTAGAAACTTGCAGTAATTTAAAGGAAAAATATTTGTAAAAAAGTTTGGATAAAAGCGTTTTTTTGCTTGACATGAGTTAAAAATCGTTCGGCAGCATTTTGATAAACCCAC
>JAKITT010000057.1 GCA_021647945.1 Candidatus Polarisedimenticolaceae bacterium | reverse complement strand
CTCCTCTTCCTGAAGCGCCATCAGCTTATCCCACTTACCCCCCAGCCAATCCGCCTTACCGGGTTTGAAGCTGCTGCTGGCGGCAAACTCCACATCCAACACTGAGCGAAAATTGTTCTTGATCCGATCCATCTGCTCTTGGCTCAATACCCCCTCCGCAACAAGCCGCTCCTCATAGAGTTGACGGGTTGTTTTATGATCGGCAATGGCGCGGTACATAATCGGTTGAGTAAAAGAGGGCTCATCACTCTCGTTATGACCATAACGCCGGTAGCAGAACATATCGATGACCACATCCTGCTTAAACTTCTGCTGGTACTCTGTAGCAATCCTGGCGACATGGATCACCGCCTCAGGGTCATCACCATTGACATGGAACACCGGTGCCTGAACCACCTTCGCCACATCCGAGGGATAGGGCGAGGAGCGGGAGTAGCTCGGGCTGGTGGTAAAACCGATCTGGTTATTAACGATAAAATGGATCGTTCCGCCCGTTTGATACCCCTTCAACTGTGAAAGATCCAACCCCTCTGCCACCAAGCCCTGCCCTGCAAAGGCCGCATCACCATGCAGCAACAGGCCGATTGTCTGACAACGTTCAGTATCATTATTGTGGGTCTGTTTGGCCCTCACCTTACCTAATACCACCGGATTCACCGCCTCCAGGTGGGAGGGGTTGGCCGTTAAGGAGAGGTGGATCAGATTGCCATCAAACTCACGGTCAGCAGATGTGCCTAAGTGGTATTTCACATCACCGGAACCCTCAACCTCATCAGGATGAGAGGGTGTACCAAGAAACTCAGAGAATATCGCCCGGTAGGGCTTGCGCATCACATTGGCCAAGACATTGAGACGCCCCCGGTGAGGCATACCAATCACCACCTCTTTTACCCCCAGTTGACCACCCCGTTTAAGGATCTGCTCCATGGCTGGAATCAGACTCTCCCCACCATCTAAACCAAAGCGTTTTGTCCCCACATGTTTAACATGGAGAAACTGCTCAAAACCCTCCGCCTGTACCAGACGCTCATAGATCGCCGCTTTGCCCTTCTGGGTAAACTCCGTATGGTTGTGAATTTCCTCAATCCGGCACTGAATCCAAGACTTCTGATCTGGCTCTTGGATGTGCATAAACTCAACACCAATATTCCCACAATAGGTCTCATGTAGAATCTGCAAAATCTCCCGCAGAGTGGCAAACTCAAGCCCCAGCACATGGTCGATAAAGATCGACTTATCAAGATCTGCCTCACTAAAACCATAGCTTTTATACTCCAACTCAGGATGTGGATCCCTCCCCTCCAAGCCCAATGGATCAAAACAGGCCATAAGATGTCCACGCACACGGTAGGCACGAATAAGCATCAGAGCCCGGATCGAAAGCAGAGTGTCACTACGGTCATTTGAAGGTGGCTGAGTCGCGCTAGATTCACCCACCCCAGCCCCCAAGACGGAGGAGCAATCACCCCAGCTTGCACCATGTAAATCCTGCGATAGCAGCGCGCCATCATCCGCTAGCTGTGAAAAAAGCTGCGTCCAACTTGGATCAACCGATTGAGGGTTTTCCAGATACCGAGCATATAGCTCAGCAACAAAAGTGAGATTGGTTCCAGAGAGTACCGACTCGATAGCGTTCACCATAAGATTTACATCCGTTTACATCAAAAGCAGAGATTGACACTAAGGAAGCTCTGAATAAGTCGTCTGGTTGCGCTAAAGCATAAGATTCACTAAAGCTCAGCTAAAGTTTAGGCTGGGATGAGATTGTTCAAATTCAGCCAGCATAAAACAATCATGACTTATTTCAGAGCTTCCCTAAGAAGAATGCTGATATTGCAACAATCAGAGCCTCCTCAGGAAAGTGGTATTGTCTGCAACATTTTTGTTATCAAGCAGTATAGATCATAGGAAGTAATCTTATTTTACATTCCGCCATAGCAGTAGAGGTATAGAAGTAAAACGGCAAATCCAGCCGGCGAAAAATAATCACGGCTTAGCCATAGGCTCCTTGATGCAGGCCGTTTTAGTACAAATGTCGTAGTGTTTATAACGGATTTTTTCTCATCGCTGTTCCCACGGGCAAGGCGTTGATTCGCGCAATACTGCGCAGAGCAAGGGACGATTGGGAGTGGGTGGATAAAACACCCAAGGTCAGGCTTTCTGACATCACATCAAAGTACTGGACTGCATTTTTCAGAAAACTGCGCTGTAAGTTCTCATTGAGCCCAGAAGCATAACCAACCACATGAAGTTGCCGAAGCTTTATGAGAGTAGTGTTAGGATCGCCAGAAAATGCACGCTCCGCAGCATGACCTAACTGATAGAAGATAGGATCATGCTCTTGTAAGAACTCAAAATTACTGGTTGCGGCCATCCACTCCCTCTCTGGCTTTTTATTTCAGCCTAAAACAATCATGACTTATTCAGAGCTTCCTTAGAGCAGTACGAGCTTTTTTAATACGTTACCCCAACATAGATAAAAAATCACTTACGACCTGATAGTGGTTACAAATCATATGCAATTTGTCACTGGACATCTAATATCTCTGAATATTGACAAGATCAACGTTGAATTACCTGTCGATACAACAGAATCGGTGATGAGGTAATCAAGAGGTTTGACAGATTATTAAGTCCATTGTGTTGATATTTAGCATATCAACACAATGACAGCTTTCAGATGAACATAACTGTCTTATGCTGCCAGATTGTCAGCACTGGTAAGAAAAAGCCCGCTCCGAATCAATAGGAAGAGGGCTATTTTTTCAAGTAGTAGGGCATATGTGGATGCACTACTATCAAAGGGTCAGTAGAAACGGCCAAACTATGCCAGCAAGAACAGCACAAACCTGGCACAATCTGCTATAAAAAAAGGGTCACACTTTCGTGTAACCCTTTGATATATATGGTGGGCCCTGAAGGACTTGAACCTTCGACCAAGGGATTATGAGTCCCCTGCTCTAACCAACTGAGCTAAGGGCCCGTAGTGGGTTTGGATTGTACCAGCAGTGCGAGATAAGGGAAGAGGCGGAAGCCTAATCCTATCAGCCGTCACTATCCAGAAAGCTGCGTAGCGAGTCTGAACGCGAAGGGTGACGCAGTTTACGCAGTGCCTTAGCTTCAATCTGCCTAATTCGTTCACGGGTCACATCAAACTGCTTACCCACCTCTTCCAGGGTGTGATCGGTATTCATGTCGATACCAAAACGCATACGCAACACTTTGGCCTCTCTGGTGGTCAAACCAGATAGCATCGATTGAGTCGCCTCTGAGAGCCCCTCCATCGTCGCCGACTGAACAGGTGAAACAACCCCCGCATCTTCAATAAAATCACCCAGGTGTGAATCTTCATCATCACCGATTGGGGTCTCCATTGAGATCGGCTCTTTGGCGATCTTCAGCACTTTACGCACCTTGTCTTCCGGCATCTCCATACGTACTGCCAACTCTTCAGGTGTCGCCTCACGGCCCATCTCCTGAATCATCTGGCGCGAGATACGGTTGAGTTTGTTGATGGTCTCAATCATATGCACGGGAATACGAATGGTACGCGCTTGATCAGCAATCGAGCGGGTAATCGCTTGGCGAATCCACCAAGTGGCGTAGGTTGAGAACTTATAACCACGACGATATTCGAACTTATCGACCGCTTTCATCAGGCCGATGTTGCCCTCTTGAATCAGATCAAGAAACTGTAGACCACGGTTGGTGTATTTTTTGGCAATTGAGATAACCAGACGCAGGTTGGCCTCAACCATCTCTTTCTTGGCTCGACGTGCTTTGGCCTCACCAATAGAGACCCGGCGATTGATCTCCTTAATCTCTTTAATAGTGAGCAGGCTATCTCTCTCAACCTCTCTCAGGCGTGTTTGCGCCCGAACGATCTCATTGGCATCCTCTTCCAAGGGGGCGCTGTAGTGTGCGCCTTCTGCAATAAGCGTATCAACCCAATCGATATTGGTTTCATTATCTGGGAACGAGGTGATGAACTCTTTCCGTGTCATACCGGCATTTTTGACACAGTAGTTCATGATGGCGCGCTCTTGGCTACGCACACGGCCAATAATGGAGCGGAGATTTTCCACCATTTTGTTGAACAGTGCAGGCGTGTACTTGAACTCCATGAAGAGCTCAGAGGCCTCATCAATTGCCTTTTGTGTCCTTTCATCACTCTTGCCATGCTCTTTAAGACAGACCATGACGTGCTCGTACTTCTCGCGCAAATTATCCATGATAAGCGTGACTTCTACAGGATCAGGCCCTGTATCAATCACCTCTTCATCGTCATCACTGGCAACCACAGGCACTGGAATCGAGGTGTCATTTTCATCAATGACATCAGCAAAACCGCTAATAACTTCATTCAAACGGACGTTTTCTGCTTGATAGTCAGCAAACTTATCGAGCATCAATTTAACGGTGCCCGGAAAGTGCGAGAGTGCAATAAGCAGTTGATTCAAGCCAGACTCAATGCGCTTGGCAATACTCAACTCACCTTCACGCGTCAACAGCTCAACCGTTCCCATTTCACGCATATACATACGAACAGGGTCGGTGGTGCGACCAAACTCGCTATCTACTGTTGCCAGCGCGGCGGCGGCGGCTTCTGCTGCGTCATCATCCGTCGGGTTTGCCCCCCCAACGGTATCATCTGCATCGGGTGCCTTTTCATGCACGGTGATGCCCATGTCATTGAGCATGCGGACAATATCTTCAATCTGATCTGCTTCTACAATACCGGGAGGCAGGTGATCGTTAACCTCTACATAAGTTAAGAAGCCCTGCTCCTTACCTTTTGCAATCAGGTCTTTAAGCTTGGATTGCTGTGATTGCTGATCCATGTTTTACCTTATATGTGAATCTGTGCGTATCGCTAAACTGAACTACGCATTTTAGCACGTATTTTTAACTTTATTCCAATTCGCCAGGTTTTTTTTGCAATGCTGCACGTTCGGATAACTGTTTTATTAACGAAGCTTTCTCCTCATCCGTCATATCACTGGGACTTAGCTTGGATAATAGTGACGTTTCATGCCGCCGAACCCACTCACGCTGCAGTATGCCAATGACACCTAGCAGCTCACTATCATGCCCCTGATCAATCTCAATATCATAGTATTGTAGACGCTGGAGCGAACTAAACTCATCCCGTCCTCGCCATCGCTCAAGAAGTGCGGCAGCTGACAGGTCCGGGCGCTGGTTGAGCAGATCAATAATCTCAACCAAGAGCGGAATACCCAGCATCTCCAGCTCTCGCCACTCTTGATGCGCCACATCTGCAAGTGATTGCGCTAACTCGGGGTACTGCATTAAAAGCGCTATAGCCTTACGTACTGGCGTCACCCGCTTAGTCGTCCCGGAGGAGCCGCTAGCAACCCTCCTCACCACTCTCTTCGGGGGATTGCGTTTCAACCCTACCAACTCATTAAGCCGCTGAAACATCATTTCACGGAACAGACCCTCTGGCAGTCGCTCAAGTAGTGGCTTGGCTAACTGACCCATATGTGCCCGTCCATCAATCGTACTGGTATCGACCTGACTGGCCAGCTGATCGAACAAAAAGGTAGAGAGCGGTAATGCAGCAGCAACTCGCTCCTCAAACTGCGACTTACCCTCTTTACGTACCAAAGTATCTGGATCTTCACCATCGGGCAGCAACAGAAAGCGCAATTCACGACCATCTCGCATCATCGGCAGCGCCACATTCATCGCTTTCCATGCTGCTTCACGGCCTGCACGATCACCATCAAAACTGAAAGTGACCTCACTACAGGTCTTAAATAGACGATCCAAATGGTCAGGTGTTGTTGCCGTACCAAGTGTGGCTACCGCGTAGTCAATGCCATATTGAGCCAACGAAACCACATCCATATACCCCTCAACCACCAGCAAACGCACAATTTTTCGCAGCGCTTTGTGCACCTCATAGAGACCGTATAGCTCTTTGCCTTTATGGAACAGTGGTGTCTCAGGGGAGTTGAGGTACTTTGGTTTGCCATCTCCTATGATTCGCGCACCAAAGGCGATGGTTCTGCCACGCTGATCACGCAAAGGAAACATGATGCGCTCTCGAAAGCGGTCATAACACTTGCCATCGGGATCAGAGGTCATACCGGTGATACGCAGTCGCTTTAGGTCCTGCTCTTTGGCACCCACACTCTTAATCAGCCCATCCCAACCGGGCGGCGCAAAACCGATATCGAAGCGCGCCGCGATCTCACCACTCAGACCACGCTGTTTGAGATAATTAATAGCAAGATCTGCTCGCGGGCGGTTGCGTAATTGCTGGCGATAGAAGTCGACCGAACGCTGCATCACATCATAGAGAGGACGCAGGTCGGGGCCTGTTGAGAAGCCCTCTTCACGTGGCACCTCGACACCCATTTGGTGCGCCAGCTCCTCAACCGCATCGACAAAGCCCATGTGGTCATACTCCATCAGAAAGCTGATGGCCGAACCATGCGCACCGCAACCAAAACAGTGGTAAAACTGCTTCTGCTGACTAACGGTAAAGGAGGGGGTTTTTTCGCCATGAAAGGGGCAGCAGGCCTGGAACTCTTTACCTGCTTTTTTCAGGGGGACATAGCGATTGACGACATCAACGATATCGACTCGAGTGAGTAGATCATCGATAAAGTCTCTTGGTATCTTTCCGGCCATAGAGCAAACGGAAAGGGCGATCTAGCTATTAAGCTGCTGCTTAATCACTGCGCTGACCGCGCTCATATCGGCACGCCCCTGCATCTTGGGCTTGATAATCCCCATCACCTTACCCATATCACGAATTGATGCTGCACCCGTCTGCTCAATCGCGTCAGAGATCATTGCTGAAATCTCCTCTTCGCCAAGCGCCTCTGGCAAGAAATCCTGCAACACACCAATTTCGTACTCCTCCTGCGAAGCGAGATCATCTCTACCCGCCTGCTGGAACTGAGCCAATGATTCACGACGCTGTTTGACCATCTTATCAAGTACAACCAGCACTTGATCGTCATTCAGCTCAATACGCTCATCGACCTCTCGCTGCTTGATGGCAGCGAGCACGAGACGAACAACGCCCAGGCGCGGTTTATCGCCGCTACGCATGGCCGTCTTCATCTCATCTCGGAGTTTCTCTGTTAGCATTGGGGGAACTTAGCCTCTCTATATGTTAATAGAGACGATCAAACTTACGGCTTTCACGAGAGACCTTTTTCAGATGTCGTTTAACAGCAGCAGCCGCTTTACGCTTACGCTCTGAAGTCGGCTTCTCATAGAATTCACGACGACGGACTTCAGCTAGAACTCCAGCTTTCTCACATGAGCGCTTAAATCGACGCATTGCAACTTCAAACGGCTCGTTCTCTTTGACACGGATATTCGGCATCTGTTCTGCTACCTCAAATAGCGTTAAGCAATATAAAATCCCAGGAACGGGAAAACGGCGGAGTATAGCGCCCGATTTACGGCTTTGCAAAGCAATTTTATATTTCACGACACAAGCATAAAAATAGAGCGATAATCTCGCTTCGAATTATAGAGTAGATCACCCTACTTTTTCAGTAATTAATGAGCACCTCTATTAATTTTGGGTGAGACAGCTTGAGATTCATAATTTTCAAGAGCAAGCACTTAGCAACGCTGCCATTGGAAATTATGGGTTCAAGCGCTCATCCATGAATTAAATAAAGGCGGCCTAATGATAGCGAGAGATAACTTGAAGGTTCTAGGCATCGAATCATCCTGCGACGAAACTGGCATTGCCATCTATGACAGCGAGCGGGGTTTGCTATCACACACGCTCTATAGCCAGGTCGCACTGCATGCTGACTATGGTGGCGTCGTCCCTGAGCTTGCGTCCCGTGACCATGTGCGAAAAACCATCCCACTGATCACCGAAGCGCTAAAACAGGCAACATTGAAACGAACCGACATTGATGCCATCGCCTACACTACGGGGCCTGGCCTGGTAGGGGCGCTATTGGTCGGCGCAGGCATCGGCCGCAGTCTCGCTTGGTCACTCGGTCTGCCCGCCATCGCCATCCACCACATGGAGGGGCATCTGCTGGCCCCCATGTTGGAGAGCCCTGCACCACAATTTCCTTTCATCGCCCTACTAGTATCGGGCGGACATACGCAACTGGTAGAGGTGTGCCAAGTAGGTGACTACCGTCTATTGGGGGAGACGCTGGATGATGCCGCAGGTGAAGCCTTTGACAAGACGGCCAAGCTACTTGGCCTGCCCTACCCTGGCGGCCCTGAACTGGCAAAGCTCGCTGAATCAGGTGACCCAACACGTTTCAGATTCCCACGCCCGATGACCGACCGTCCCGGTCTCGACTTCAGCTTTAGCGGCCTGAAAACCTTTGCCCTCAACACCCTACAAAAGGAACAGAAGCTCGAACAAATATCACCTGAGCAGTTAAAGGCCGATATCGCGCGCGCCTTTGAAGATGCCGTGGTTGATACATTGGTGATCAAGTGTCGTCGTGCCATACGTGATTCCAACACCAAAACATTGGTGCTGGCCGGTGGCGTGAGCGCCAACCAACATCTACGCAAGAGGATCGATGAGATGATGCAGAAAGAGGGAGGACAAGCCTTCTACCCTCGATCTGAATTTTGCACAGATAACGGAGCGATGATCGCCTATGCTGGCTGGCGACGCCTACAGGCGGGTGAACAGAGTCCGCTAAAATTTAACGCCACACCACGCTGGCCACTGGAGGCGCTACAGCGCGTCTAGCTCTTATCTTCAGAACTAGGCCCCTACTCATTTGATATTTTGCCTTCAGCACCGCTCAGCAGGTCACGAATATTGCTGCGGTGACGCCAGAAGAGCAGCACACTCATCACCAGCTGCATCATAATCAGCTCCTGAGCAGGCCAGAAGTACCAGACAACCACAGGTGCCAGCGCCATCGATACCAGTGCAGCCAGTGAGGAGATGTTGAGCACTTTGGCCATGAAGAGCCAGATGGCCGTCACGCAGAGACCAATCTCCCACCCCAGCCCAAACTGCACACCGAGTGCCGTAGCCACCCCTTTACCGCCCTTAAAACCAAAAAAGACCGGGTAGAGATGACCGATGAAAGCGGCCATTGCGGTGGCCGCAACCACAATATTGCTGACATCCAATAGATGAGCGGCGATCAGCGCCGGAACAAACCCCTTCACACTATCCCCAAACAGCGTAATAGCCGCAGGTTTTTTCCCGCCGATACGCAGCACATTGGTTGCGCCGGGGTTATTTGAACCCTGTGAGCGAGGATCTGGCAGATCCATCAAACGGCAGACGATGATGGCACTGGAGATTGAACCCAGTAGATAGGCGAAAACAACAATCGAGATATCAATTAACATCGGCATATTGGACACAATTACGCCACACATGGTCAAGTACCACACAGCATGTTTTACTATGCGACCATTAAATAGCAGAGATGGATATCACAATGGATATTGTTTTTATTCGCGATCTACACGCCGACACGGTTATCGGCATCTATGATTGGGAACGCAAAATCAGGCAGACGGTGGTGGTCGATATTGAGATGAACTGCAACGTCAGGCAGGCCGCCACCAGCGATCAGATTGAGGACGCTGTCGACTACAAATCTGTATCAAAACGTCTCACTCAGTTCATTAATGAGAGTGAGTTCCAACTGGTTGAGACACTGGCCGAGCGCTGTAGTGAGATTATCCGCAATGAGTTTGGTGTGGCATGGACACGACTCAGCATAAATAAAGTGGGCGCCGTGAGTAATGCCAGTGGCGTCGGCGTGGTCATTGAACGCGGTGAGCGACCATAACATGCCCAACGCCTGGCTCAGCCTCGGCAGTAATATCGACCGTGAGCAGCATATTCGTGCCGCCATTAGGTTGTTGGGCACCCAATTTGGCGCACTGGTGATTTCACCCGTCTATGAGAGCAGAGCGGTTGGTTTTGAGGGAGAGGATTTCTTCAATCTTGTTGTAGGCATACAAACCAATATGTCGATTAGCGCACTGATAAGCCAACTGCACGCCATTGAGGTCAAACAGGGGCGACAACGCAGCAGCACAAAATTCGCACCGCGCACCCTCGATATTGATCTACTCACCTATGGCACTCAAGTGATCAAAGAGGGGGTGAAGCTACCGCGAGAGGAGATCACCCGTTACGCCTTTGTACTGAAGCCACTGGCCGATGTCGCGGGCAGCGAGATTCATCCACCGACCCAACAGAGCTACCAGCAGCTATGGAATGCGTTTAATGCGAATGATCAGCCGCTTTGGCTGGCTACACTACAGTTTGATGGGTTACAAAAAAAGTGAACGACCACCATCAACATTGATAATCTGGCCGGTGATATAGCAACCATCACGCAGCAGAAATAGCACCGTCTCTGCGATATCCTTCGGGCAGCCTATACGACGTAGCGGCGTTTGCTCAAGAATAGCGCTCTGTTTTGACTCATCCATCCCATCGGGCCAGAGAATGGCCCCCGGTGCAATGCCGTTTACGCGCACCTGCGGCCCCAGCTCCACCGCCAAACTCTTTACCAACATCGCATTACCCGCCTTGGCAATCGAGTAGATTGGATGCGCTTTTAGCGGTCTCTCTGCATAGATGTCGACCAAGTTGATGATACTGCCCCGCGACTCACTCAACCATGGCGCTGCGGCCTGAGCCAGGAAGAACGGCGCTTTTAGATTGCTGGCAAACAGCTCATCCCACTGCGTTTCACTCGCCGTCTGCAATGGCGTTGGGTAGAAGACCGAAGCATTATTAACCAATAGATCGAGACGCCCTTTGAACGCCGCAGCGTCAGCAACCAAGGCCTCCAGTTGCTGAGTCTCACTCAGATCAGACGATAAGAGCCGTACAGAGCTGGGGCGTCGCTGTTGCAACTCACGCTGTAACTGACCCGCAGCCTCTGCCGAACGGTGGTAGTGCAGCACCAGATCCATCCCTTGATCATGCAGCGAGCGCGCTATCTCAGCGCCAATACGTTTGGCTGCTCCGGTAATTAGTGCGCACTTTCCGCTCAGCGGGCTTTGCGTCATGTTGGGACTCCGTGGTTGAATATCTGATTTGATAGACTCTACGTACAACTCTTAGCACAAACCACTTAAAATTGGATAGATATGCAGCCGCAAGCAGCCAACAGCCTACCAACACCTAGTCCCACTGAGCAATCGCACAGTGATCAACTCGTCCAAGCCATTCGCGATGAGATAGCGGATGCTGGCGGATCCATCCCATTTGACCGCTTTATGGAGTTGGCACTCTATGCCCCCGGTTTGGGTTACTACGTTGCTGGCCAACGAAAATTTGGCGAGACGGGTGATTTCATCACTGCCCCTGAAACATCCCCCATCTTTGCCCAGTGTTTAGCTCGCCAGTCTGAGCAACTCCTCAAGCAGATGGTGAAGGGTGAACTACTGGAGTTTGGTGCCGGTTCTGGCATCTTGGCCGCAGATCTACTGGCCGAGTTAGAACGGCTAGAGAGTCTGCCTGAGCGTTATCTCATCTTAGATATCAGCCCCGACCTTCGCCTTCACCAGCAGGAGACACTGCAACAAAAGGTGCCTCACCTTCTATCACGAGTAGTGTGGATCAACCGGCTGCCAGAGAAGTTTTGTGGCATCATCATCGCCAACGAGGTGTTGGATGCGATGCCGGTTCAACGCTTCCGTATTGGAGAGGAGTGGGTCGAAGAGGAGTTTGTCACGGTCGATGAGCAGGGTGAGTTCGCCTACCAATACACCCCTGCCGACACACCCGGGCTGATCCAACGGATCGACGCAGTCAACAAGATCAACCCACTGCCTGTGGGCTATCTCTCTGAAGTCAATCAACGCGTCACCTCCTGGATACGCACCCTCGCCGCTTCGCTACAGCAAGGTGCCATACTGCTGATCGACTACGGTTACCCACAGCAGGAGTTTTATCTACCTGAACGGCGTACAGGCACACTGATGTGCCACTACCGACATCGTGCACATGATGACCCATTCAAACTGGTTGGCCTGCAAGACATCACGACATATGTCGACTTCTCCGCCGTCGCGGATACCGCTCATGAAGCGGGGCTGAGTGTCGATGGTTTCACCACTCAAGTCCATTTTCTAATGGGCTGTGGGCTGGATCAGATTCTCAGAAAATCTGATCCAAACGACATTATTAACCATCTACAACTGATGCAAGGGGTAAAAAAACTAACCCTTCCGTCAGAGATGGGAGAGCGGTTTAAGGTACTCGGATTGAGCCGCAACCTGCATGAGCCACCCATCGGTTTTAGCCTAATGAACATGCTGGATCGGCTCTAGCCCAGATAATTTGTGAATTATCCGGGCTAATCCCACAGCGAGCATCAAACATCTATTCACTCTTTAATTCTTTACTGATCTACAGCAAGCTAATGATAAACCGGAAGTTACCTTGGCCAAGAAAAAGAGACCACTTGCCTGCCAGGAACAAAAATGGTTAGCTATGACTGATTACCAACCCTATTTTTAAAGAAGCCGCAAAATATGAGTGAAATACAGACAGAGCCAGCCGAAAGAAGAACACAATCTAGAGATTTAATAGATAAACTGCTGACTGAAAGAAAAGAGATGTTTGCACTCTATTGTGAAGTAGCGGGGCTTGAGCCATTTCCTTGTAAAGTATCCACCAAAGAGAAACTGCAAGAGTTTTGCCAAATTCTGATGGACTATGTTGCCTTCTGCCACTTTGAAGTCTTCTACCGTATCAGTAACGGCACTGAACGAAGAACACAGACGATCGAGATCGCCAAAGAGGTTTATCCTCGCTACGTTGAGGCAACTGACGTCATCGTCGCGTTTAATGATAAATATGACAATTCAGACCATGAACTGGTTATGGATAATATCTCCAATGACCTTTCAAGACTGGGTGAAGAGCTTGCTACCCAGGTTGAGTTGGAAGACCGCCTTGTTGCAACCATGCTCTCACGTTAACTGACGCTGGTTTCGCAGACCGGCAACATGCAGCTCAATATTGAGAATAGCAATCGCTAACGCGGCTGCAAGCATGGGAGAAGAGAAGCATGGTGCCGCGACCACACGGATGTACTGAAAAATATCATCCAATTAACGGAGGGAGACGCCTAACAGAGCCTCCCCAACAGCATCAGCACCCCTCTTACACTGGTGGTATTGTCCGTGGTTTTTGGTCTTAACAACGTATTTTATTGGGAACCCAGTCAAGAGGCGTTCACCGCGCCTCTTAAATCTGCGCCCTACCCCAACGTTGACTTTAAACAGCTGAAGATAGGTATCGATAACACCCATATCGACATCGCCTTCAGCAGCAACTTCACCTCAAAATCTGAAGAGCTGGTCTGCCGCATGGTCAACGAAGATCTTGCGAAATATGATTTAGGCAGTGCTGGTCGCGAACCCAATAATGCAGATCTGGAAGCCTTTCGCCTAGCCTATCAAGGCATAATTGAAGTCACTATTGATCAGGCAAGAGAAGAGCGACAGTCAACACTGATATCACTGCTGACTTTCGCGATAACCAAGTATCTACTCGGCATAGTGCCCAAACAGATTGAGCTGATACGCAGTCAGCTTCAGGCCTCCATAACGTCAGAAAGCACCCAAAGCCGCGGTAAAAACCTTGAGATTCATGACCGGCTCGTTGCCCTGGCGAAGATTGAGCCAGCACTTCGCTACCGTGTTTGTCAGCGTCTATTCCGTATCGTGCAACGAATGGAGTCCACTGGACTACGAAAAATCCGCAAGTCAGTGATCGGAAAATCGTGGCCGATACCAAAGGAGGTCGTCTTCAACCCGCTGTTACAACTCGGCACGCTCAAATATGACGAACTGACCATCGACCACTACCCTCTACTCTGCCTTGGCGAAAATGGCATTGACAATTTCATCCGAATTAACCGTTTGTTAACGGAGACATTCGCCAACTTTCTACCCGACCATGTACTGAACAAAGAACCCTATTCTGCCTCACAGAGAGAACAGCACGGCTACCACAGTCAAAGCCGAACAGACCACTTCCTAGAGCTAAGAATGATCTTGGATAAGGTGATGGGGAAACGTGAGTTCAGCATGTTCAAGAGCTCCTGGCTTGATGTGCCAAGCAACATATCACGCCTACTACAGCAACAAGAGCAGACACGCACACTCTTTAGCCGCGACACGGACAATGGTGTAGCAAACCCACATGATCTCTGGCCAGATAGAGAGTGGTGTGACTTCCAACAACGCTTCTCAAGAAAACTCTATAGTCAGCTATCAAAAGGCAATCTTTGCAAACAGATTATCGCCTCAAGTCGCACACCTCGCCTCTACCAGCAACTCAAAAAAGAGGTGCCCATTCGCGATATATTTCACTATCTTGCAGGCGATCTAAGCAAAAAACAGCTATCACGCCGCCTCAATGCCCTTAGCCATATCAGAAACCAAACTGACGTCATTCGTGCGTTAGATGCTGTGACCCAACACATCCGGCGCACACCGGCCGCAAAACAGCATGAGTATCTCACTCAATTTATCAAAGAGTTTTTAATACTCCGCAGAGACCTTAAACACGCCTACTTTGCTTATCAAATGATGAGCCATCTCCGCATACTACAGAACAAAAATGATCTCGCACTATCCCGTGCAAACGGTTCACTCTACGAATTCCACGAAAGAAAAGAGCTCAAAAAGAGCGAAAAAAAGATCCGTGCCCATGTGGTATTGAAGGCAGATCTGCGGGGTTCTACTGAAATAACACGTACGCTATTGGCAAAAAAACTGAACCCAGCCACCCATTTCGGCATAAATTTTTTCGAGCCCATCACCAAAACACTCGAGAGTTTTGGTGCAGTGAAGGTCTTTGTTGAAGGTGATGCCCTTATTCTTAGTATTTTGGAATCAGATGGAATCTCATTTCATTGGCTGACCGTCGCCCATGCGTGCGGCTTGGCACGCAAAATACTCGCCGTCATGGATGCCCAAAACGCACAGAATAGAGTCCACGGACTGCCCTCACTCGAGCTTGGCATCGGCATCTCTTTTAGTGATGAGCCCCCTGCATATCTCTACGATGAGAAGAGGCGCATCATGATCTCACCAGCGATCAACCAAGCAGATCGCCTCTCATCTTGCTCATCCGGCATTCGTCGGCCACTTGAGAAATATGGCCTCAAGAACAACCATATTGAGGTGATGTTGGCTAAACGTAGCGGCCCTTCGAGAGACGAAGATGAGAGTGACAAACTGATCCGTTACAACGTCAACGGAATTGAGCTTGATGCACCCTCCTTCTTCAAATTGAAGAAGGAGCTGGTATTACGACGCATCAAAACAAGGATACCAGGGCACCAATTAATGGAGCACTATCACATCGGCCGCTACCCTGACCTCAAAGGGCTTATCCATTGGGTCATTGTGCGTGAGGCCCCTATTAGGCTATGGAATGGCGAGCAGCTAGGCGAGGCAGATCCAAGTGGACGGCACTTCTATGAGGTCGTCACCGACCCCAATTTAATCGCCAAAATAAAGAGCAAGCTATCATCTAAATCAAAAAGAAGATGACTCTCTCATACTCTCAGCAGAGATAGAGTTGCGATAGCTACACAACACTAAACAGGCAGATCTGCATAGAGAGCTTTAGCTGCCATCAGTCGACGCCGCTCTTCCGCATAACGACCAATTCCGCGCCACTCACAAATCTTATCCACCGCTAAGGCGTAAGCCTCATCAAAGCCATGATGAGTGATGCTGATGGTTGTAAAATGCAACAACTCTTTAGCCGGTATTTTTATGCGCAGTTTAAACTGCTCATTACGTGAGCGGCCCTCTCGATGACACATTACCCTGCTCAAACCAATCACTAGCCCCTCTTCATGAAACAGGCTGTTTTTGGCGAGTGCCATACGAAGCTTATAGGCATTCTGACTCTGCTTAAACTTAGTATCGATCTCCTCAGCCTGCTTTAGTGCCCGCTCAGGGTTGCCATTCAATGGCACATAACGTTGGTACTCCTTACCTCCCCAGGCTCGGTAGATGCGGTAACAAGTGGGGGTTGTTTTGGGATGGAGTTTTACGCCCATTAACGATTCCTCAAAATCATAATCTGCAAGTAACCATTGCTAAGAAGGCATTGGATAAGTCTGGTTGAACTACGCGAGACAAATTGGAAAAATTTCAGCTCACGTAAAACAGTCATGACTTATTTCAAGCCCCCCTCAAAGTGATGGCAATGATTAATAGCCATATTAACCACCACGACAATGACGACAGAGGGAAACAGATAATTCAGATAAATAGTGCCATTCAGCTGACCAATAACGTCAGACAAACAGTTGAGTAGACTCTATCTATAAACGGTAGGATTTGAGATTCAAATACGACAATGTACCAGCGACAACGCTACCGTTGCCTACTGGAACAGAGCAACCGATCAAAAATAGACCAGTGCTTTCCTAGCAATAAAGAGTGAAACCATAAGATAAAAAAAGGCTCCTTCTACGGAGCCTCACTAATGGCGGAGAGAGAGGGATTTGAACCCTCGATGGAGCTATAAACCCCATACTCCCTTAGCAGGGGAGCGCCTTCAGCCGCTCGGCCATCTCTCCAATATCTTTATTATTCCTCGAGCTGCTGCTGTTGCTGCTCGCGCTTAATACGCTCGTAAATCTCTTCACGATGGACGGTAACATCACGTGGTGCATCAACACCAATACGTACTTGATTACCTTTTACGCCTAAGACTGTTACGGTGACTTCGTCACCAATCATCAATGTTTCGCCAACACGACGAGTTAGAATCAGCATGATCCAACCTCCCTGCTATTCCATAATTGTGAATCCGCTTAAACGATTACAACTTCCATCCAGGAAGGTCATCGCTCAGTAGACTCACTGCCAACCAGCTAAGCTGTAATTGAGTAACTACAGCGGACGTAAGTTTAGCAGCAGAGATCAATTTTCTGAAGTCTTTTTATCTTTTTTAGGAAAAGTAATCATAAAAAATAGAATAGATCGCACAACAAACGGAATACTTCCTAAAATCCCGCTCTTTTTATGCTGGTCTGTTTGAGGAATCCTTTAAGGAAACCCTGATTAAGTCTGGTTGCACTAAAGCATAAGATTCGCTAAAGCTCAGCTAAAATTAGACTGACTTATTCAGCATCTCCTTTAGTGCGCCTCATCCCAATTTTTACCCACACCGACATCCACCAGCAGCGGCACATTCAGCGTAGCAGCGGAAGACATCAGCGCACTGACTTTATCTCGCACCAGATCCACCGCCTCCTCTTTCACTTCAAACACCAACTCATCATGCACCTGCATCAACATGCAAACCGGGGGCTTCTCCTGGCAAATCCATGCATCAACGGCCAACATGGCTCGTTTAATAATGTCGGCAGCGGTGCCTTGCATCGGTGCATTGATCGCCGTGCGCTCAGCCGCTTGTCGGCGCTGACCATTGCGTGAGTTGATCTCTGGCAGATAGAGACGACGGCCATAGAGTGTCTCAACATAGCCATTATCATGTGCCTCTAGGCGAATTCGGTCCATGTAGGCTTTGACACCTGGGTAGCGCTCAAAATAGAGATCAACATAGGCCTGCGCCTCATTGCGACCAATATCGAGCTGTTTGGCCAGACCAAAGGCTGACATGCCGTAGATCAAACCAAAGTTAATCGCCTTGGCCGAGCGACGCTGGCCGGTGGTCACCTCATCGACAGGTGTGGCAAACACCTCAGAAGCGGTGGCACGATGAATATCAGCCCCTTGAGCAAAAGCCTCCAACAAGCCTCTGTCGCCTGAGAGATGCGCCATAATGCGCAACTCGATCTGCGAATAATCGGCGGCCAGCATCTTATAACCCGGTTTTGTGATAAAGGCTTGGCGGATACGGCGTCCCTCTTCACTACGCACCGGAATATTCTGTAGATTAGGATCAGAGGAGGAGAGCCGACCGGTGGCGGCCACCGCCTGATGATAGGAGGTGTGTACCCGCCCGCTGCCTGGATCAACCATCTTTGGCAGCTTATCGACATAGGTTGATTTCAGCTTGTTCAGACTACGGTGCTGCAAAATCACCTGCGGCAACGTATGTCCCTGATCCGCCAGCTCCTGTAGCACCGATTCAGCCGTAGATGGCGCCCCTTTTGGGGTTTTTGAGATGACAGGCAACTCCAACTCCTCAAAGAAGATCTGGCCGATCTGTTTGGGTGAATTGAGGTTGAAGGAGCGACCCGCAATCTCATAGGCACGCTGTTCTAGCTCATGCAGCTTCACCGCCTGCTCTTGCCCCTGCTTGGCCAACATCTGGCAATCAATCAACACGCCGGTACGCTCAATACGCGACAACAGCGGCACCAATGGCATTTCGATCTCTCTAAAAAGTCTGCTTAACGCCGGCTCACCCTCCAGTTTCGGCCAACAATGCTGGTGCAAGCGTAGCGTAATGTCAGCATCTTCAGCGGCATAGGGGGCGGCCTGTTCCAGATCAACCTGATTAAAGGTGAGCTGTTTGGCCCCTTTTCCCGCCACCTGCTCAAATTTAATAGTCGGCAGACCAAGATAGTGCTGCGACAGTGAATCCATATCATGGCGACTGCCTGTGCTATTCAGCACATAGGACTCCAGCATCGTGTCAAATTTAATGCCTTGCATCTCAATGCCATAACGAGCCAGAACACTCATATCATACTTTAAATTTTGCCCCACCTTGGCTCGGGCAGGATCTTCCAGCAGCGGCTTAAACCGCTGCAACACCTGCTCCCGGTCAAGCTGATCAGGCGCACCGAGATAGTCATGGGCCAACGGCAGATAGGCCGCCTCACCCACCTCAATGGCAAAGGAGAGACCCACAATCTCCGCCTGCATGTAATTAAGGCTGGTGGTCTCCGTGTCGAAAGCAAATAACTCGGCCTGCTCCAATCTGGCAAACCAGCGATCAAAAGCCGCCTGGTCTAAGATGGTCTCGTAGTTGACTTCAACCGGTGCTACATCCTCAACGGCAGGCTCAGCCTGATGCTCTCCACTCGCCTCCAGGCTCTGCAACAGACGACGCGACTCCAACCGCTGGAATTCACACCGCAACCGCTCAGTATCGGCGACCATCGGCGTCAGTGTTTGTGGATTTTCCTCAAGCACCACATCACGTTTGATGGTGGTGAGCTGACGTGACAGCGGCAGGAGATCGAGACTGGCACGCAGACTCTCACCAATCTTGCCCTTAATCTCATCTGCCCTGGCCATCAACGTATCAAGATCGTCATAGGCCGCCAGCCATTTAGCCGCCGTCTTAGGGCCACACTTTGGCACACCGGGAATGTTGTCTGAGCTATCTCCGGTCAGTGCCAAGAAATCAATAATCTGCTCGGGTTTGACGGCAAACTTATCAAACACCCCCTGCCGATCCATTTTGTGATCCGACATAGTGTTGATCAGTGTGACATGAGCATCCACCAGCTGCGCCAGATCCTTATCACCGGTCGAGATCAACGTTCTCATACCCAATGCACTCGCCTGCGTCGACAAGGTGCCAATGACATCATCCGCCTCAACCCCCTCAACCATAAGCAGCGGAAAACCCATCGCCTTGATAATGGTGTGCAGGGGTTTGATCTGCACCCGCAGATCATCCGGCATCGGTGGCCGATGTGCCTTATATTCACTATAAAGTTGGTTGCGGAAACTGCCTCCCGGCGCATCAAAAACCACCGCCAGATGTTCCGGTTGATACTCATCAACCAATTTGCGCAGCATATTGATCACCCCCACCACGGCCCCTGTTGGTTCTCCATGTGAGTTGGTCAACGGCGGCAACGCATGAAAAGCACGAAACAGATAGGAGGAGCCATCAACAAGGACAAAAGGGGGCTGTTCTGACATAGCGTGTTGTCTCAGAGAGTAAGTTAAGTTTGTGCGAAAGCTTATAGGAGCAGAGATCAATAACAAAGTAGCAATGACTAAATAGCAAGGCCTTCTAACGTTTTCCCTAATCCCCACATAGAAAAACGTAAAACGCAGAAAGCCTTGGTTGTATAATGGTTAGCGACAAAACAAACCGACACCCAATGGGTGAAACAACCAAGGCCAACACACATTCTACCTTACAAACT